>JANYJB010000095.1 GCA_025361935.1 Verrucomicrobiota bacterium | reverse complement strand
TTTGTCAGGAGTTGCGGCGAGAGCGACGACGAGGTCGCGGATTTCGAGGGAGGACATGGCTTGTAGGAAAGTAGTGAGTAGTCGAAATTCGGAAGCGGAAATTTAACGCGTGGCGGTGGTTTTCCCCCGGAAGATGATGTCAACGGCATCGGCGTCGTAGCCCGGGGGTAGGACGTCTTTGATTTTGCCGAGAAGATCGGGTGGGAGATCGATGTCGAAGGTCGAGCCGGTCTCCTCATCGTGGAAATGGGCGTGCGGGGCGAGATTGGGACAATAACGGGTAGGGCCGCGCTCGAAGTTAACCGCACGGACGAGGTCGCACTGCACAAGGGTTTCTAGACAGTTATAAACGGTCGCCAGAGAAATGGTGGAAAGATCGGTGCGAACACGGGCGTAAACCTCATCGGCCGTGGGGTGATCGCGTCGCGTAAGCAGTGCCTTGTAAACGACTTCACGCTGTGGGGTATTGCGTAGGCCGCTGTGGGCGAGCTTTTGCGAAAGGGCCTCAGAGTTGAGTGTGTCTGATGACATGGAAAGCGGAAAACACAGCAACAAATTGGAATGGTTCTAAGTAGCAAGTAAGATTTAGAACTATTCTAAACTTATTGTTCAGGTCCGCACCACTCTGACAGATTTCCCCAATTTACAGGGTAGATGATTGAGGCAAATGGGATGTTTTTTGCGAATCGATCCGAGGATGACGGGAGGGGCGGGCGGCACAAAAATGACCGCAGTGGCTGTTTTGATCGGGTTAAAATGCTTTCGCTTGAAGGCGATTTGCTTTCGGTTGCGGCATGGCACTTCCCAATCAGTGCGGATCTCCGATCGTCCGTTTATTCGGCGCCCGGTTGCGCCCGTTTTTTATCCGGCTCGCGAAGGTGCGCGAAAGTTTCCTGCATGTGTTTTTGGTGTTCTGGGTTTTTGTCAACGGCTGGTGGTTCAACCGGGATGTGACGCGTTGCGATCAGGATTCCTACATCAACTACGCGCGTTCGTTGTTTGAGTCGCATTACGAGTTTGTGGGGGATCGCAACCGGATGCCGCTGTTTCCCTGTATTCTTTCCTTGGGTGGCTGGATGGGCGTCCGGGATTGGTTTTTTTTCGGAAAAATCGTTTCCGCAGTGATTGCGGGGGGCGTCGGCTTTGGGTTGTGGCTTTGGCTCCGGAAGCTTTTTGGCAAACGAGAGGGTGGCATTGTTTGGTTTGCGCTATGGGGCGGGGCGATTGCGCTGAGAGCTTTTTATGTCCAGGCCGACGTGCTAGCAGTCGGACTTATTGTGGCGGCATGGGGCTTGGTTCGAAAACCGGATGGCGGAATCCATCGACTGGCGCTTGCGGGATTGCTTACGGGGGCGGCCTACTTGACCAAGGCGTCCTTTCTCCCGTTCACGGCGATTGTTTTTCTGATGCTTCTCACGGATGAGAAATATGGAGGGTGGATGCGGCTTGCACGAGGGGGGGCCTACCTAGCGTCCGCTTTTATTCCGATGGTCGATTATCTAGCCAACAGTAAGATCAAATACGGCGAGTGGTTGTATAACGTGAACAGCCGGTTTTATTTTTGGTATGATTCTTGGGCGGAAGTGAGACGGGGAACCCGGGCGTTTGGAGACCGTGGCGGATGGCCGACCATGCCGGAAGCGGATATTCCCTCGTTAAGCTGGTATTTCAACCGTCACGACCTGTGGGATGTTTTATGGAGGCTCTTTTACGGCGGGGTGATCAATCTTTGCGTCCTTGGTCTTTTTGCGGCGCTGATTTTATGGACCGTTCCGGTCCTCGCGCTTCGGCGCAACATGTTCAATTCCCGCCGAGCCGTTTTATTCGCCACGTTGGTCGCGCTTTATTTCGCGCTGACATCGTGGTGGATGCCGATTGCGATCGGGACGCGCTTTTTCACGCCGATTTTAATCATAGCCCTGATCGAGCTATGGGGACGGGTTCGCGGGACCGTGGATGCCGAGGAGTTTCACGGCGGGAATGTCTGTTACTTCCTTATCGTTTGGCCCTTCATTGCCATGCTCTCGCTTGCGGGAGAATAGGCTCACTAGCGATAAGAAACTGGATTTCGCCGCTGGGCAGTTTACTTACATGGACTCGGCAAACGGGCTTAAAAGTTTATGAGACCAACCGCATTTAAAACTTGTTTGATCATTTGCTGCTGTATGTTGGGTTTGACGCGCCTGATAATGGCTGCGCCAGTTGATACGCTGGCAGCCAGTTTCCTTAATCCGCCGGATGCGGCGCGGCCGTGGGTTTATTGGTATTTTATGGATGGTAACATGACCCGCGAAGGCATGACCGCCGATCTGGAGGCAATGAAAATAGCCGGTCTTGGCGGCGCCATTTTTCTTGAGGTGGACCTCGGTATTCCGCGCGGGCCGGTCAAATTTATGAGCCAGCCGTGGCAAGAATTGTTGAAACACGCCGCCAGCGAAGCTGATCTTTTGGGGTTACAGCTTGCACTCGGCTCTGGTCCGGGCTGGGCCGGCACGGGCGGGCCTTGGGTGAAGCCTGAAGAATCCATGCAGGTGCTCGTCGCCAGCGAGACGCCGGTGAACGGACCGCAACATTTTGAGGCCGTGTTGGCGAAACCCAAGCCACGTAAACCCTTCTTCGGTATGGGAACGTTGACGCCTGAGTTGAAGAAGCAGTGGCAGGAATTTTATCTCGATGTTGCCGTGCTGGCCTATCCTAGGCCGGCTGGCAAATATCTTATTCCCGATGCAGACGAGAAAGCGCTTTTTCTGCGTGCACCTTATTCGTCGAAACCCGGCGTAAAAGCCCGGCTTACGCCTGCCGAAACAGTGTTGCCGGCAGACCAATGCATTTCGCCTGGGCAAGTCGTCGAACTGACCAGCAAGCTGTCGGCCGACGGCCGGTTGACGTGGGACGTGCCGGCTGGGAATTGGACCATTGTGCGGCTGGGGCGGACCATTACCGGTCAGACCACGCGTCCAGCGCCGCAGCCCGGCTTTGGTTTTGAATCGGATAAATTCAGCAAGACCTCTCTGGATAAGCACTTTGAGAATTTCACGGAGCGGTTGTTGAAAACTACCGGTGAACCGAAAGGAAACGGGAAGGGGATTGTGGGGTTGCACTTTGACAGTTGGGAAATGAGTTCGCAGAACTGGTCGGAAAATTTCCGAGCCGATTTTCAACAACGGCGCGGCTACGATCCGTTACCATATCTGCCCGCGATGTATGGTCATCCGGTCGGCAGCGTGGAAATTTCCGAGCGCTTTCTGTGGGACTTGCGGCGGACTGCGCAGGAACTGGTTTTGGAAAATCACGTTGCGCATCTCCGGGATTTGGGCCGGAAGCACAATCTGACTTTCTCTTCTGAAACCTACGACATGAATCCGGCCGGGGATCTATTCCTCGGCGGAGCGGCGGATGTGCCGATGGGAGAATTCTGGTCGCACGGTTATGGCTTCCCCACCGAATACAGTTGTTTTGAGGCGGTTTCCATCGGCCACACCACTGGGCGGAGAATCATCGGTGCCGAGTCGTTTACTTCCACCGATGACGATTGGAGGCAATATCCGTGGGCGATGAAGCAGCAAGGCGACTGGGCGCTTTGCAATGGCATCAACCGTTTCCTCTTTCATCGCTATCAGCACCAGCCGACTTTGGACGAAGCTCCGGGCATGACGTTCGGCAAGCGTCACGGCGTGCATTGGGAGCGCACTGAGACGTGGTGGAGCATGGTGGACGGCTACCATCGCTATTTGTCGCGCGCTCAACAGATGCTGCGCCAGGGCATGCCGGTGGCAGACATCTTGTATCTCGATGTGGAGGATTCGCCGGCTGTGTTTACACCGCCACAATCCGCCATGCTTGATGGATTCCAGGATCGGCGCGGTTATAACTTCGACGGCTGCGCGCCGGACACGCTCATCGCCCGCGCCGAGGCAAAGGGTGGGCGTATCGTTTTCCCGGATGGCATGAGCTACAGTCTGCTGGTGCTGCCGCGCACTACTACAATGACGCCCGCACTGTTGCGGAAAATCGGACAATTGGCTGCCGCTGGAGTTCCGGTGCTTGGTCGTCCGCCGGAAAGAGCACCCGGCTTGCAAGGGTTTCCCACGTGCGACGATCAGGTGAGAACGCTGGCTGGCAAGATTTGGCAGTCGAAAAATATCGTGCAGGATTTGCCCGCAGAGTCGTCAGCTAAAGCAATTTATCCGGACTATGACACGGCGGCGCGGATTCTCGCGCAGCACGGCATCGAACCGGATTTTACGCCGAACGCGGATTTACGTTATGTTCACCGTCACGAGAAAGATTTTGATCTCTATTTCGTCGGGAACCGAACAGACACCAACATATCAGCTGACTGCAATTTTCGCGTGTCGGGATTACGGCCCGAACTCTGGGATGCGGTTACGGGTGAGCAACGTCCGCTGCCAGAATTCCGTGAAATTAACGGACGCACCTCCGTGCCGCTTCTATTTGCGCCGTCACAAAGTTATTTCATCGTCTTTCGCAAAGGTAAACCGGCGACGGGTGTCAATTTTACCGAGCTAAAACCAGTGGCTGAACTCAGCAAATCATGGCTGGTTTCGTTTGATCCGAAATGGGGCGGCCCGAGCGAGCCGGTAAAGTTCGAGACGTTGGAGGATTGGACCAAGCGTCCCGAAGATGGCATTCGATATTACTCCGGCATCGCTAGCTACGCGAAATTTTTTGATGCGCCGGTGGCAGCTATTGCGGCCAAAACAACAGTGCTTAATCTAGGCGCGCTCAATAGTCTGGCGCGCGTTGAACTCAACGGGCGTGATCTCGGTGTGGTCTGGTGCGCTCCGTGGCAGGTTTCCGTGCCGACAGTTTTATTGAAGCCCAGCGGCAATGAACTGCGTATTCGTGTCGCGAATCTATGGCCCAACCGTCTGATCAAGGACGCTGGGTTGCCCGCAAGTGAGCGGCTGACGAAGACGACTTGGAACCCTTATAAGCCCAATGATCCGCTGCTGCCGTCCGGCCTGCTTGGACCGGTCACATTGTTGGAGGGCGAATTCTGAAATCGTGAATGATCCTTTAGATCGGCGATTGAAGCCAGCCGGATTGGCCCGACTGATCAGCCTTCGTGTTCCGCGAGCCAGCGTTCGGCCTCGATGGCGGCTTGGCAGCCCATGCCGGCGGCGGTGATGGCCTGACGATAAACATGGTCGGAGCAATCGCCCGCAACATAAACGCCGGGGACGCGGGTCTGCACCTGGGAACCGGCGGCGGGCTTGAAATAGCCGCCTTCGTCCACGTCGAGCGCAGGCGTGAACGGGCCGGTGTTGGGGATGTGGCCGATGGCGACGAAGATGCCTTTGACGGGCAGCACGGACTCGGCGCCGGTTTTGAGGTTTTTGACCTTCAGGCCGCTGACGGAGCCCTCGGGCACGCCGAGCACTTCGGTCGGGACGGTGTCCCAGACCATCTGGATTTTTTCGTGGGCGACGGCGCGGTCGGCCATGATCTTCGAGGCGCGGAGGCTGTCGCGGCGGTGGATGAGGTAAACTTTGCTGGCGAAGCGCGTGAGGAACAGCGCCTCTTCGGCCGCGCTGTCGCCGCCGCCGAGGACGGCGACTTCCATCTTGCGGTAAAAGGCGCCGTCGCAGGTGGCGCAGGTGGTCACGCCTTTGCCGCCGTAGAGTTCTTTTTCGCCGGGGATGCCGGTCATGCGCGGCGAGGCGCCGGTGGCGATGATGACGGTCTTCGCGAAGATCACGCGGCCGTCGAGGACGAGCTTGCGGGGATGAGAAGTGAAATCGACCGATTGAACCAAGGCCTGCTCGAAGCGGGTGCCAAAACGAGTGGCCTGTTCGCGCATGTTTTGGGTGAGCTGGAAGCCGTCCACGCCGTGCGCGAAGCCGGGGAAGTTTTCCACCTCGGAGGTTGTCGTGAGTTGTCCGCCGGGCAACGGGCCTTCGAGGACGAGCGGGTTGAGGTTGGCGCGGGCGGTATAGATGGCGGCGGTGAGGCCGGCGCAACCGGTGCCTACGATGACGACGTTTTCAACGGGAGAGGACATGATGATTTCCTCAGAAGGGAAGGGTGGACGCTAAATTGGCAAGGGGATTGGGAGGGGCGGGAAAACCGTAGTCTATGAGCATGAAGGCATGATGAATCAAAAATGAAAACCTCATCATAAACTTAGCGCTTAGGGGATGCGGCACGAGTTATAAAGAGCGATTTTAATGCAATTAAATAACGCGGCCAAGTCGAATTGCTATGGGTGATGAAAAACTATAAAAATTGGAGAAGTTGGTTCGTTGTAGTGCTATGGTCTGGTTTTGGAACCCAATTACCTTCTTCGCCAGCGACTTCGTGGTATATGCAAACCATATTGGAATCTTCTTTGATTAAAGGAGCATACCGGAGGGTGGGTTGGCTTCGTTCCTGGTGGCAGCTAATCGCTATAACCTTAAGAAGTAGAATAAGTCGCCCATTCCGAGAAGGAAAGGTGTCGAGTGGCGCTAAAACTAAATCGGCATTTCGAGATAAAAGGGACGAACTAACGTCGAATTGCGCAGACATGGCGAAGCAAAATGCGGGGCTTGGGTTAATCACGCCGGAAGTTGCCGACATGTTTGTGTTCACTGTTGCAGCGGAGTGTTTGATAGGAAAAGCGCTTCGGCCCGAATTGTGGTTGTTTCCACACCCGCTGATAGAGATCAAAAATAAGCAGAGTCCGCGTCGTCGGATAGCGGTTCCCGAGGTCACGGTGTCGTCTAGCGTGGTCATCCCGTTGCCGGAAGTGCCGACGCCCGTGTGGGTGCTTACATCCGATAAATGCGCTCCGTGTCTTGTTGAATTTGATGCTAACACTGGAAGGGGAATCTACTTGGGCTCATCCAGTTGGCCCTCAAAACGGGTTTTAATAGGAGGTGTTTATACACTCACCAGCCGAACTGGCGCTTGATGCGGAGGGGTTCGTAGAGGGACGGGTCGAGCTCGGTGAGGAAGCGGCTGGGCGTGAGCATCATGCCGCCCGGGCCGGCGCGGGTGGCGACCTTCGGGTAACAAATGTAGAGTTCGTTTTTGGCGCGCGTGACGGCGACGTAGAAGAGGCGGCGTTCTTCCTCGACGTCGTCGGCCTCGATGGCGCGGCGTCCGGGGAACATGCCGTCGGCCACGCCGATCACGAAAACCACGTCGAACTCCAGGCCCTTGGATTGGTGGACGGTGGTGAGTTTCACGGTGTCGGGCGGGGCTTCGACGTGACGTTCGCTGGTCTCGCCGTTCATGAGGGCGACTTGGGCGAGCATCTCGGCAACGTCGTCGAAGCGGCCGGCGAAACCGATGAGGGCTTTCAACTCTTCCAGGCGGTCGATGTAGTCGGCGTAGGCGCCTTTGAGGTAGTCGCCATACCAGCCGTCGATGGCGGTGGAGACGACGGAGTCGGGCTTGCCGGTGCGCATGACGTCGGAGACCTGCTTGAGGGAGGCGCAGAAGCTGGCCCATTCGTCTTTGGCGTCTTTGGCGACCTTGCTTTTCACGTCGTCGGTGGCGAGGGCGTCGATGAAGTCGCGCTGCATCAGCTTGGCGTGGTCGTAGGCGGCGGCGTGGATTTTTTGAGCGCCTTTTTCGCCGACTTTGGGGAGGAGGATGGCGATGCGCTGCCAGGCGGATTCGTTGCGCGGATTGGCGACGAACTGGATGAAGGCGATGAGGTCGCGCACGTGCTGGCGCTCGAAAAATTTCACGCCGCTGGTGATCTGGTAGGGGATGCCGGCGCGGGACAACGCGAGCTGGATTTCGAGCGCGTGGAAATGCGAGCGGTAGAGGATGGCGATCTCGTTGGGCGAGACGCCGTCGTCTTCGATGAGCGAGCCGACGCGCTTCAGGATAAACTCGGCCTGCTCGCGGTCGTCGATGGCTTGGACGACGAGGGGTTTTTGTCCGTTTTTGCGGGAGGCGCGGAGTTCTTTGTCGAAGTGGCGGCCTTTGGGCTGGGCTTGGAGGACGCCGTTGGCGAGCTGGAGAATCTGCGGGGTGGAGCGGTAGTTGGTCTCGATGCGGTGGATGACCGTGCCGGGGTGGCGGTCTTCGAACGTCATGAGGTTTTCGAAGTCGGCGCCGCGCCACGAATAGATGCACTGGGCGTCATCGCCGACGGCCATCACCTGGTGGTGCTTGGCGAGGGCGTCCACGATCTGGGACTGGATGGTGTTGGTGTCCTGGTATTCATCGACGAGAACGTGGCGGAAGCGGTTCGCGAAATACGCGGCGACGTCGTGGGCCTTGGTGAGAAGTTCGAGCCAGAGTTCGAGGAGGTCGTCGTAGTCGAGGACGTTTTGGGCGCGCTTCTTTTCCGCATAGGCGGCGGCGAAGGGCGGAAGCATGAGCTTGATCTCGTCGTATTGCGGGAAGAAGCGCTCGACCGTCTCAACGATGGATTTCTGGGTGTTGCGGGCGAGGGAGAGGACGTTGAAGAGCGGGCCGGGCTTGGGGTTGGTCTTGTCCTTGAAGAAGAGCTTGTTCTCGGTTTCGACGACCTGCTTGAGGAGCGATTCGGACTCGTCGGCGTCGAGGATGGTGAAGTTTTTTTGGAGGCCGATGGCGTCTCCGTAGATGCGGAGGGCGCGGTTGCCGATGGAGTGGAAGGTGCCGCCCCAGAAGCGGCCCGGTTCGATGCCGGTGAGCTCCTGCACGCGGTGGAGCATTTCCTTCGAGGCCTTGTTGGTGAACGTGAGGAGGAGGATCTCGGCGGGGCGCACGCCTTTGGAGAGCAGGTAGGCGACGCGGTAGGTGAGGGTGCGGGTCTTGCCGGAGCCGGCGCCGGCGCGGACGAGGAGGGGGCCGGGCTCGGCGGTGACGGCGGCGAACTGTTCGTCGTTGAGGGCCGCGCGGAAATCGATGGGCGGAACGCCGGGGTGGGCGGGGCGGTCGTTGTTATCGAGAAAGATTTCCATGCGCAGGCGTTCAGGCTTTGGGAAAAGGCGGGGGAGGCAAAGAAGAATTCGGGAAACAATCCGGAGGGCGGATGGAAGGGGTTTGCGGGGTTGGTTTTTTTACGCAAGAGTGGGCGCGTGAAAATCCACTGGTTTCAACATGTGCCGTTCGAGGGGCTGGGGGCGATCAAGGGATGGATGCTGGCGCGCGGGCACACGCTTTCCGTCACGAGATTTTATGCCGGCGAGACGCCGCCCGCCGCGGTGGATGGTTTTGATTGGTTGATCGTCATGGGAGGACCGATGAACATCTACCAATACCGTAATTATCCGTGGTTGCCTGAGGAGAAACGCTCGATCCGCAACGCGATCGACGCCGGAAAACGCGTTCTGGGTGTTTGCCTGGGCGCGCAGTTGATCGCGGATGTCTTGGGCGGAAAAGTTTATCAGAACGGCGAGCGCGAGATTGGCTGGCTCTCGGTGGTGGCGACCGAAGAGGGGCGGGGGTCGCCGTTTGGTTTTCCTGAAGCGACGGTCGTTTTTCAGTGGCACGGGGACACTTTTTCATTGCCGGCTGGTAGCGTGAGGTTGGCGCGGAGCGCGGGATGTGAAAACCAGGCTTTTGCCGTGGGTTCGCGGGTGCTTGGCCTGCAATTCCACCTTGAAATGGCGACGGATGACGTGGCCGAGATTGTGCGGTCATGCGCCGACGAATTGACCGGGGGACGCTATGTGCAGTCTCCCGAAGCCATCATCGCCGGATCTGTCTGTCATGCTGCGGGAGCGGACGATTTACTAGATCGTCTGCTGAAGGCGATGGAGCAGGGGTGATTTTGATTGGGACTGACGCAAGTGACGGGAGAAGTGAGGGGGTGATTGTTCGCATTGAAAGTAACTGGCGGTGCTTGCCAGAGGCGTTCGGGCGGGCGACGTTTGAGGCATGAAACTCGTCCTTCTTTCTGGCACAAATCGCTCCGACAGCAACACGCGCAAGGTGGTCGCCCAGTTGGAGGCGATCTACTGCGATCTCGGGCACAAGCCAGTTATCGTCGATCTGGCTGAATTGCCCGCCGAGATTTTTCTGCCGTCCTCCTATGCCGCGAAACCGGTGTCGTTTGCGCGTTTTAACGACGCGATCCTCGCAGCCGACGGACTTCACGTGGTGACTCCGGAATACAACGGCGGCATGCCGGGCGTCCTAAAGTATTTCATCGATATGCTGAAGTTTCCCGAGAGTTTCGAGCATCGGCCGGTGGCCTTTACGGGCATCGCGGCGGGCGTGTGGGGTGCGTTGCGTCCGGTCGAGCAGTTGCAATCGGTCTTTGGCTATCGCAACGCCTACCTTTATCCCGAGCGGGTGTTCATCCCGGCTGTGCATGGACATCTGGGTGTTGCCGGCGGTATCACGACGCCCGAGATTCTGGCGCGATTGAAGACGCAGGCCGCAGGTTTCGCCGATTTCGTGTGGACAATAAAAAAGCCCGAGTGACAGTCCTGCGTGGCGGCGGCTGGGTCAGATGTATTCTCTGCGGAGGTTGCTGGGGAGTAGCCCGAGTTCCTCGCGGTATTTGGCGACGGTGCGGCGGGCGATCTTGATGCCCTTTTCCTGGAGTTTGACCACGATTTCCTGGTCGCTCAAGGGGTCGCTGCGATCCTCGACGGTGATCAGTTCGTTGATCATCTCCTTGACGCTGGTGTTGGAGACGGAGGCGCCGCTGTCGTTCTGGTAGCCGGGGGTGAAAAAGAATTTGAAATCGAAGACGCCATGGGGGGTCTTGATGTATTTGTTGGCGATGGCGCGGCTGACGGTGGTCTCGTGGACACCGACGACATCAGCAATCTGCGTCATGGTGAGCGGGCGGAGCTTGGATACGCCTTCTTCGAAGAAATCGCCTTGGACTTTGATGATTTCACGGGTGATGCGCTCGATGGTCTGCTGGCGCTGTTCGATGGAGTTGATGAGGAACTTGCCGGAGCGGATGCGTTCGCGGACGTAGTCGCGTTCCTGTTTTGAGAGGGAGCCCTTGGCGATGAGATCCTTGTAGGTGCTGGAGATGCGCAGGCGGGGGATGTAGTCGTTGTTGAGGTGAATTTTCCACTCGCCGTCGTCCTTTTCCACGGTGACGTCGGGCACGACCACGCGGTTGTTGTCCTCGGCGAAGCGGCGGCCCGGTGCGGGATCGAGGGCGCCGATTTCCTCAATCGCTTCCTGGACGTCGTCGGTGTGGACGCCGAGCTTGCGGGCGATTTCCGGAATCCGGCGACGGGTAAGCAGAAGAAAGTGATCCTTGATGATGCGACCGGCAAGGCCTTCGCCGCTGCCTTTGGCCTGAAGCTGGAGTAGGAGGCATTCCTCGAGACTGGATGCGCCAATGCCGGCGGGCTCGAAGGTCTTGAGCTGGCGCGCGGCTTCCTGGACGGCGTCGAGAGGCAGGCCTGATTGCAGGGCGACATCGGAGGGGCTTTGGGTGAGAAAGCCACGGTCGTCGATGCTGCCGACAAGGTAGCTCATGGCCTTCAGAACGTCTTCGGGAGTGTCAGCAAGCTCGGCTTGGCGGATCAGGTGTTCCTGAAGAGAGGTTTCTGTGACGAGCGAATCGAAGAAGTGCTGGCGGCGTTCGGCGTCTTCGGCGGTGTGGGGCTGGGTGCCGCCCGCTTGCGACATGTAATCTTTCCAGTCGTCGTCGAGCTTGGTGAGGATGTCGTATTCCTTCGAGAAATCCATCTCTTCGCGGTTGTCCGCCCCTTCGCCGCTTTCGTTGTTTTCGCTGGCGCTGTCTTGCTGCTCCTTGTCGAGGCTCACGCCATCCATGGGCAACTCTTCGAGGGTGGGATTGCTCTGGAGCTCCTCTTGAATGACGGAGCGGAGGTCGAGGGCGGCTACCTGAAGGATTTTGAGCGAATGGCGCAGCTGTGGCGCGAGAACCAGGGACTGGTTTTGGCGCTGGCGCAGATCATGGCTGAATCCGGGACCGCTCATGGAGTCGCGCGGAGTCGGAGAGGGGTAGTGGGGTCGAGGGTTGGGGCCGGGTCTTTCTGATCCATGATTTCCTTGAGGTAGACGCCCAGCTTTTCGTTGGTGGGACCGTAGCCGTCGCTATAAAGATAGAGCTCGAGGTCGTTCATCATGTCGTAGGCGCAGGCATAGCGCTTTTCTCGGTCGCGCTGGAGAGCCTTTTGGATGATCTTCTCGAGTTTCGGATCGATCTCGGAACGAAGCGTGGAAAACTGGGGAATGGGCAGGTCGAGGATGTTTTTTCGCGAGGTGAGGCGGTCGGTGTCGTGAAAAATGTTTCGGCCGAGGAGAAGTTCCGTGAGAACGATGCCCAGCGGAAAAAGGTCGGCACGGGCGTCGGTCACGGCGTAGCTGGCCTGTTCGGGCGATAGATACTCGTCTTTGCCTGCTATGACCTGACCCTCCTCATTGTGCATGAGGTCCAAGGCTTTCGCGATGCCGAAGTCGGTAAGCTTTACGTCGCCTTCGGTGGCTATCATGACGTTCTTCGGGCCGATGTCGCGGTGGACGATACCGAGCAGGCGGCCTTCTGGGTCGCGCTTTTGATGGGCGTAGGTAAGCCCGCGCGCGATGCGGGAGACGATGAATGCGGCCAGATCCACCGGCATGCGGCGGCCCAGAGCGGCGTGGCGTTCGAGGAACTGTTCCAAGTTAACGCCCTTAACAAACTCCATCACCATGAAATACTGCCCGCCGATCTGGCCGAGATGGTAGGTTTGGACGATGTTGGTGTGAATCAGATTGGCGACGAGCCGGGCTTCGCCTATGAAGTTTTTTTGAAACTCGGGGATCGTGGAGTATTCCTCGCGGATGAGTTTGACGGCGACCGTCTTGGTGAAGCCTCCGGCTCCCCGCTGGACGGCTTCGTAAACCACGCCCATGCCGCCTTCTGCGATGGTGCGGATCATTTCGTAATGCAGTTCGTTGAAGATGTGTTTGATGGCTGCCACGGCATGGGAGCGAAGGCTAGAGCGTGGATTCTGGCAAGAGGCGAAATCAGATCTAGCACGGAAAGTGCTGCACCGATTGACAGATTGTTTCAGCCATCTAGGCTGCGGGGTCATGATAACCCTCAGCCCACGCGCAGCCACTCAGGTCCGGTCAATGCAGGCGGAACTGCCGTCCGATGGTAAATCCCTCAGGGTGTTGATGGAAACCGGCGGATGTTCCGGTTTTCAATACGGGATGTCCTTCGACGCAACCAAGTCTGACGACCAAGTGTTCGAGAGTGAAGGCGTCAAAATCCTCGTTGATCCCACGAGCCTGGCGTATCTGAACGGTTCACACATCGATTTCGACGACGGTCTTCACGGCAAAGGCTTTGAGATCAAAAACCCCAACGCGCAGAGCACCTGCGGTTGCGGCAAGTCGTTCAACTAAGCTCAGGAGGCTTTGACGGCGGCGTGGAGCGCTACAATGCCGAAGGTCATGCGGGTCACGGACACCGATGTGAAACCAGACTGCAGGATTTCGGCGGACATGTATTGATGGTCGGGATAACGCTCGATGGAAGCGTTGAGGTAATCGTAAGCGGGGCGGTCTCCGGTGACGATACCGGCGATGCTGGGCAGAATGCGTTTCGTGTAAAAATAGTATAGCGGCTTGAACCAGCGCTGAGGCTGCGAGAACTCCAGGACGTAAAGCCTGCCGCCCGGCCGCAGCACCCGGTGCATTTCGCGCAGGGATTGAAGACGATCGGCCATGTTCCGCAGGCCGAAAGAAATGGTGACCGCGTCGAAGGTCGCATCGGCCAAGGGCAAGGCCATGCCGTCGCCCTGCCGGAAAACGATGTTCGGATAATGGCTATCGGCGCGTTGCTTGACGATGGCCTCGTCGAGCATCGGTTGGCAAAAATCCATCCCGATGATTTTTACGTGGCCGGGGAGCTTTTTGCTCAAGGCAAAGGCCACGTCTCCACTGCCCGTGGCAAGATCAAGGATGTCCTCCGGGGTGTGGGTATTGACGGCCGCAACCAACCGTCGCCGCCACCATGTGTCTACGCCCCCGCTCAAAAGACGATTCGCCACGTCGTAGCGACGGGCAATACGTGCAAACATGGAGTTGACGGCGATGGGATCGGGCATGTTGGGAGAAGCCAAACCAAATGCTCTAAGCGGGCGGGCGTCGTTGGCACGAGCATAAAGCGGACGACGAAGCTGTTCCTGCCGGTTTAATTCATCGGGCAGTCCGTTGGCATTTATATTTATCCATGTCTGCTCGGATTGATTTTAAATCGACGTAACATATTCTTTTTTAAATATATAAAATAATATTTATGACACTTTTTTGAAAAAACGGAACTTTCTCCCTAAAAATCAATCTACTTAGCCACTTGGTAAAGCGTCTGTTGTGTTCTTTTTCATCTTTTTTTTATAAAAAAAGTGAGTAGATGAGTTGACGTAATTTAACACTGGAAAATAACTTAAGATAGTATTTATTAATACCAACTAAAACAATTCCCATGTCCACTAACCTAACCAAACGCGAAATCGTCCTCGAAATCTACGAAAAGACCGGCTTTCCCCAAAAGGAAGTCGTTGCCACGGTGCAAATGACTCTCGACATCGTCCAGAAGGCTCTCGCCGATGGCCGTAATGTTGAGTTGCGTAACTTCGGTGTGTTGGAGGTGCAGAAGCGCAAGGCCCGTATCGGTCGTAACCCGAACAAGCCCGAGGCCGAGGTCGTCATCCCTGAGCGCGCGGTGGTAAAGTTTAAGTCCGGCAAGATTCTTAAACAGCTTCTCAAGAAGCTCGACATCACCAAGCTCTGATCGGCTTTCCAGCCAATCGTTTTCCAAGGGCCGGCATAGCGCCGGCCTTTTTTGTATCCGAACGAAGGCTGTTTTTGTATTCGCCCTAGGCGGCGGCGTTTTTCAAGGTCTGTTTTCCCATGGCCCAGTTCCAGTCCCTGCCCGGTTTCCGCGAGTTCTATCCCGATGCGTTGGCGCGTCGGAATCATATTTTCCGCCTGTGGCGGCAGACGGCTAACACGTTTGGCTTTCAGGAATATGATGCGCCCGTGCTCGAGCCGCTCGAACTCTACAAGACCAAGTCGGGCGACGAAATCGAGGCGCAGCTTTTCAGCTTCACCGACAAGGGCGGGCGCGAGGTTGCCCTGCGTCCGGAAATGACCCCAACGGTTTGCCGACTCGTGGGGGAGAAGGCTAATTCGCTCAAGCGGCCGATCAAGTGGTTCAGCATCGCGGAATTCTACCGCTACGAGCGCATGCAGAAGGGACGCGGACGTTGTTTCTTCCAGCTTAACGCAGATATTTTTGGCGAGCCCGGCGTTGAAGCGGAGACAGAGTTGATCGCGATGCTGGTGCAGTGCTTCGCAGGCTTCGGTCTCACGGCCGAGGATTTTTACGTGCGGTTGAGTGACCGGAATCTTTGGTTTTATTATCTGGAGGCGCTGGGCCTAGACGAGGTTCGCGTGCGCGGGATGCTGAGCGCGGTGGATCGTTTCGAGAAGCTGGGGGACGATGCGTTCAAGGACTATGTAACGCAGTTTGGCGCACTCGATGAAGGGGTGAAGGCCAAGGTGCTCGCCTTCTTGCAGATCAAATCGCTGGCGGCGCTGGAGACCGCGGTGTCGGGTATCCCCGGGGATAAGCTCACGGCGCGATTGGCCGACTGGCGCAAGCTGCTGGGCAACCTGGCCGCCATGGGGCTGGGTGGTTTTGTCGAAGTCGATTTCGGCGTGGTGCGCGGATTGGCCTACTACACGGGATTTGTATTCGAGGCGTTTGATCGCAAGGGGGAGCTGCGCGCGCTGGCGGGTGGCGGTCGCTACGATAGTCTCGTGGGCAAACTCGGCTACGGCGAGATGCCGGCGGTGGGGTTTGGCGTGGGCGATATGACGTTCGCCCTGTTGCTGGAGCAGCGCGGGCTGACGCCGGCGTTTGTGCCGACCACGGATATTTATGTGGTGATCGGCGGCGAGGCGGAGCGGGCGGCGGCGTTTGGCGATATTTTCGCCCTGCGCGCGGCGGGATTCCGTGTGGATTATCCGCTGAAGGATTTAGCCTTCGGCAAGCAGTTCAAGGTGGCGGCCGAGTCGGGTGCCAAGTTGGCGTTGATCTACGGTGGCGATGAGTTGGCCAAGGGTGTCGTGAAAATCCGCGTGCTGGGCGACCGCAGCGAACACGAGGTGCCGCGCGACCAGGTGGCGGCGGCGGTGAGAGATTTTTTCTCGGGCGGAGCGGAGTGAGTCTGCGGATCAGCCAAGGTTTCCCGGACCGAAGGCACCGGGGAGAAGCGTTTCGAGAGAAAGGTCGAGCCGGTCTTTGGAATCGCATACGGAAATGACGCGGGCTTGAGGTCCGAATTCGTTGATCACCTGGCGGCACGCGCCGCAGGGCGGGGTGGCGGTCGGCGTGGGCGTGTAAACGACGACGCATTTTATCTTTTTTTCTCCGGCGGCGACGGCGCTAAAGATAGCGGTGCGTTCGGCGCAGTTGCACAGGCCGAAGGAGGCGTTTTCGACGTTAGTGCCGGCGTAGGTTTTGCCCGATCCGGCGAGCACGGCCGCGCCCACGGCGAACTGCGAATAGGGCGAGTAGGATGCCTTGGCGGCGGTGCGGGCGAGTTTTTCGAGATGGCGAATGGTGGCGGTGGTCATGGAGGTTATTTTTGAAGATGTCCGAAGGCGACGGCCTGTTCGATCATTCGGGCTGCGTAGCTCCAGACTTCGGTCGCGCCGTCTATGATGTGGGCGTTGCGTGCGAGGACGCGGTCGCTGGTGACGCCGTGCATCCGCCAGGCGGCGCCTTCAGTGAGGCAGTTGAGGAGCATGGGTTGGAAGCGGTCCATGGCGGCGGCGAACCGGGCTTCGGGCGTGGCGCGCGCCTCGAATTCGTCCCAAAGTGCGCGGAATCCCGTCGCTTGGTCCGCGGGAAGGAGTCCGAAGAGGCGGTCGGCGGCCAGTGCTTCGCGCTCGTGCTGGTCGGCCATGCGGGCGGTGTCGTAGGCGAAGGTGTCGCCCGCATCGATCTCCACGATGTCGTGTATGAGGAGCATTTTTAAAACACGGAGCACGTCCACGTCGGGGGTGTTGGCGTGTTCTGCGAGCACGAGAACCATGAGGCAGAGGTGCCAGGAATGTTCGGCGTCGTTTTCGTGCCGACGGCTTCCGATGACTAGCGTTTGGCGGAAAACGTCCTTCAGTTTATCAACTTCAACGATGAACCGGATTTGCTGCGCCAATCGTGCGTTCTCCATGTGGGAGGAATGCCGGTGCAGGCCGCGAGAGGCGAGCCGGGAGTGTGGGCACCGGGTCGCGCCGGGTGGATAGCGTTTGGGACAGAGCGGCGGCGGCAAACATGCCGCCGAGTAAAATCGTGGCGCTTATCCAGCGGCTGGTGACTGTTTCGGAGAAAACCGAGGGCACTCCTAGAAGCATGGTGGCAAGGACAACATGGGCTGAAAACACCGGCAGCGAGTGGCGGCCCAGAAAGGCGAGCGGGCGCCATTGCATGATCATGGGGAAACGGGTGATGGCGGTGTGGATAAGGAGAGCAAGAAGTGCGAAGTTGATGAGACGAAGGGGTGCGAGGTTGTTTTTGTTGGCGAGTGCGTCAAGCACAGGCATGGACCATGGCGGGGAAAGGAGGGCGTGGCGCACCGCGTAAAGAAAGGCGGCTGTCACGAGCATCAGGCCGACCAAGCCGGCGCGTGGGGCGGGCAACAAAACCTGCCGGCGGGCGCGGGCATGGCCAAAGATCAATCCTGCCACGAAGAGCAATTGCCAGGCACCCGGATCAAAAGCTCCTGTGTTTACGAGTCCTAAAATGAACGGGTGCTGCGGAATGAAGACGTTGCAAAGCGCCCAAAGGCTGAGGCTTCCCAGCAGGACAAACAACCGTTGCCCTTGTTCAAGCCGGCGTATCAAAAAAGGCATCGTCAGCATGAAGACGCAATACATCGGAAGAATATCGAGCATCCCGGGTTGATAAACCAAGAGAGGTCCGGCCAGCATCGAGAGCCAAGGCGAGGAATGCATCAAGGCCGGGGAGCAGGCGGGCGGGGTGCCTGTTTGCAAAGTGAAGGCTAGCACCCAAGCGAAAATCAAAAAATAGGCGGCCAAGTGGTAGCTATAAACTTTGAACGCCCGCTGGAAACCGGCCTTGCGCATGTCCAAAAATGACCCTTGGTCCAGCTTTCGCGTATAGACTAATCCTGCAAGCAGTCCCGCCATGAAGACAAACCCCTCTGCGGCGCTTACGAAACCGAAAATGTGGTTGGTAGAAACTTGCAGCTCGGTGGGGATGTGGTTTACGGCCATGAAAACCAGCATGAGTCCTCGCAAGGCATCAAGATGAACCAAGCGAGAGGGGTTTTCCTGAACTTGGGGCCGGGAACTCACTGCCGAAGTTAAAGCGGAAACCGAGCCAGCCGACAAGGCGCGCGAGGATGCCGAGCTATCAATTTCATTAACCCGATGAATCACTTTATTTTATCCTCCATTATACTTTGGAGCCGATCTTGTGTTCGGCGAACAGTCGCCATCGGCGCCAGTAGTGGTCGAGCGAAGCTTTTCCTTGCTAGCCGGGGTGCTGCGCTCTTCGATTGACCTCTCATTCCCATGAAAATCCTCGTTGCCGATAAGATCTCGCCTAAGGGAGTTGCCTACCTGCGTCAGCAGCCGGGCTTTGAAGTCGTTGAGGCTTACGGCTCCTCTTCCGAGAAGATTTTGGAACTCGTCAAGGACGTTCACGCCATCGCCGTGCGTTCCGAGACGAAAATCGGTCGCGCCGTGTTTGCGGCCGCTCCGTTGCTCAAGGTCGTCGGTCGCGCCGGTGTCGGCGTGGACAACGTTGATGTTGATGCCGCCACCGAGCGCGGTGTCGTCGTCATGAACACCCCGGGTGGCAACACCATCTCCACGGCCGAACTCACGTTCACCCACATCCTTTGCGGCGCCCGTCCCATCGCCCAAGCCGCCGCTTCGATGAAGGCTGGCAACTGGGATCGCAAGACCCTCAGCGGCATTGAAATTTACAAGAAGACCCTCGGCGTCGTCGGTCTCGGCCGCATCGGCAGCGAGGTCGCTAAGCGCGCCCAAGCTTTTGGCATGCGCGTGCTCGCCTACGATCCCTACCTCTCTGCCAGCCGCGCCGCCGCCATGCAAGTTGAGGCTGTCACACTCGACGCGCTTCTCGCCGGCTCGGACTACATCACGGTCCACATGCCCCTGACCGACGACACCCTCAACATGATCGACGCGGCCGCCATCGCGAAGTGCAAGAAGGGCGTCCGTCTTTTCAACTGCGCCCGCGGTGGTATCATCAACGAGGCCGACCTCATTGCCGCCTTGAAGTCCGGCCACGTTGCCGCCGCCGGTCTCGATGTGTTCGTCGAGGAACCCCTCGCGAAGGACAGCGAGCTCCGCACATTGCCCAACGTTGTCCTCACCCCTCACATTGCCGCTTCGACCGCCGAGGCTCAGGAATCGGTTGGCATCGAAATAGCCGAGCAGATCGCCGACGTGCTCCTACACGGCGCCGTGCGCAACGCCGTCAATATGCCCTCGATGGACGCCACCGCCGCCAAGGCCATCGCGCCCTATCTCGATCTCGCCACCAAGCTCGGCACCCTCGTGCAACAGATCGCCCCGCAGCAGATCGCCAAGCTCCGCGTCACCTATCAGGGCAAGGTTTCCGACCTTGATGTGAACGCCATCACCCGCGCCCTTCAGTGCGGTTACTTGCGCCGCATCAGCGGCGATGGTGTCAACGCCGTCAATGCTCCCACCCAGATGCAGCGTCTCGGCCTCGCCTTCGAGGTCGTTAAGTCCTCCGACGCCGGTGATTACACGGATCTCATCGAAGTCGAAGCCACGGCCGCCGACGGCACGTTGCACGCCGCGCGCGGCACCCTTATCGGCAAGTCCAACGCTCCCCGTCTCGTCGGTATCAATGGCCGCGAGGTCGAGGTCGCTGCCGAGGGCAAGCTGCTCGTTCTCGAAAACATCGACCAACCCGGCATGGTCGGCATGGTCGGCACGCTCCTCGGCAAGGACAAGGTCAACATCGCCGACATGTCCCTCTCGCGCCTCACACCCGGCAGCACCGCCTACATGGTGGTGCGTGTTGACACCGAGCCCAGTGAAGCCGCTCGCACCGAGCTCAAGGGCAACCCCGCGATCAAGCAGGCGAAGTTCATCCAGCTCTGATTCGGTTCACGGAGGCCTCGCGACGCCGGTTAAAATCAACCGGCGGGACTGCGGGGCCTCTTTCTATCCTTCATGTTGATCCCCCTTACCATCGCGGCCGTAGCCGGCTATTTTCTGGGAGCGATTCCCTTTGGCTATCTCGTGGCTCGCGCCTACGGGATCAATATTTTCGAGCACGGCAGCAAGAGTCCCGGTGCGACCAACGTGAAGCGCGTCCTCGGTAAAAAGGCGGGCAACACCGTCTTCGCGCTCGACGCCGTCAAGGGCGCGATCGCCGCCGGCTGGCCGCTATGGATTTGCTCTGTTTTGGTGCTTCATGCAACCCACTCAGATGGCAGTCCGGCTCCGGAAAGCTCGGCCGATGGGGCACGCATTTTTACCGATGTGGAGGCTTCTTATTTTGCCGTTGTCGGCCTGCTCTTCGCCGTCCTCGGTCACAGCTTCTCCTGCTTCACGCGCTTCAAGGGCGGCAAGGGCGTGGCCACTTCCGCCGGCGGCTTTATCGTGCTGATGCCCGTCGTCACGCTTATCGCCCTTGGTGTCTGGCTTGTGACTTTCTTTGCGTCACGTTACGTCTCGCTCGCCTCGATCCTCGCCGCCGCCGCCATTCCGATCGGCGCGGTTCTTCTTCATCAGCCCAAGCTTCTCGTCGGCCTCGCCGTGCTCATCGGCGCGTTTGTGATCGTCCTGCACCGCCCCAACATCGGACGCCTCCTCAACGGCACCGAAAATAAATTCGTCAAGAAGCCCGCCGCCGCCCCTTCTGAGAACCCATGAGCACCCTCGCTACCGTCAACATCGGCATCTGCGGCCTCGGCACCGTCGGCCAGGGCGTGTGGAAACACATCGAGTCCAACCGCGCCGCCCTCGAGTCCCGCCTTGGCGTGAAGCTCCATCTCGCCCGCGCCTCCGTCCGCGATCTCGCCAAGAAACGCTCCGTGAAGGTCGCCACTTCCAAGCTCACGACCGACCCGCTCTCCATCGCCACCGATCCCGCGATTCACATCGTGTGCGAACTCATCGGTGGCACCACGCTCGCCCGCGAGGTCACACTCGCCGCGCTCAAGTCCGGCAAGTCCGTCGTCTCCGCCAACAAGGCTCTCCTCTGCAAGCACGGCCCAGAGCTTTTCTCCGTAGCCCGCAAACACGGCGGCCACTTCTTCTTCGAAGCGTCCGTTGCCGGCGGCATTCCGATCATCAAGGCCCTCCGTGAAGGCCTCGTCGCCAACCGCTTCAAGCTGATCTACGGCATCCTTAACGGCACGTGTAATTACATCCTCACGCGCATGGACCGCGAGGGTCTCTCCTATCCGGAAATCCTCAAGGAGGCCAAGGCCCTCGGTTACGCCGAGGCCGACGAATCCCTCGACGTCGATGGCTGGGACACCGCGCACAAAGCCTCCATTCTCGCGTTCCTCGCCCACGGCACCTGGGTGCCGACTGGCAAGATGCTCATCGAGGGCATCACGAAAATCACGCAGCCCGACCTCTCGTTCGCCCGCGAAAACGGCTACGCCATCAAGCTTCTTGCCGTCATCACCCGCGACGCCGTCACCGGCGAAGTTTTCGTGCGCGTCCACCCGACGCTCATCCCGAGCACCAAGGTCCTCGCCAACGTCAACGAAGTTTACAACGGCATATCCGTCACCGGCGACGTCGTGGGCGAGACCGTTTACATCGGTCGTGGCGCCGGGCAGGACCCGACCGCGAGCGCCGTCATCGGCGACATTGCCGACGCCGTTATCCTGCTCAATCGCGGCAACTCCCACCTCCCCGAGTTGGCCGAGACGCGCGCACCGCTGTCTCCGCTCGAATCCATCACCGGCCGCTACTACCTGCGCCTTGAGGTGAAGGACGAGCCCGGCGTGCTTGCCAAGATCGCCGGCGCCACCGCCAAGCTTGGCGTGAGTATCGCCAGCGTGCTTCAGCGCCCCAGCGAGATTCCCGGCGCCGCATCGCTCATCCTCACCACCCACGACAGCAACGAAAAGGCCATCCGCGCGACGGTCGCCCATCTCGGCAAGCTCTCCAGCGTTCTCGGCGAACCGGTGCTCATCCGCATCGCGACCTTCGCCTGATCCGTTCGTCATTTTCCATTCCACCTTCTGACTTTCAAAACCCATGGCCAGAATTGTCCAAAAATACGGCGGCACCTCGGTCGGTGACGTCGAACGCATCCGCAAGGTCGCCGAGCGCATCAAGGCGATCCGCGACGAAGGCAACGAGCTCGTCATTGTCGTCTCCGCCCGCGCCGGCGTGACCAACGAACTCATCGCCCGCGCCAAGGCGGTTTGCTCCAACCCCAGCGAGCGCGAGATGGACCAGCTCCTTTCCATCGGCGAGCAGGAGACCATTGCCCTCACCGCCATGGCGCTGCACGGCGTCGGCGTTGACGCCGTCTCCTACACCGGTGCGCAGGCCGGCATCTTCACCGACAAGGTCCACACCAAGGCCAAGATCAAAACCATCAACGCCAAGCCCATCGAGAAAGACCTCGTGGCCGGCAAGGTCGTGATCGTCGCCGGCTTCCAGGGTATCAACGAAGAGGGCCAGATCACCACGCTCGGCCGCGGCGGTTCCGATCTCACCGCCATCGCGCTCGCCGCCGCCATCAAGGCCGACAAGTGCGAGATCTATACCGACGTGGACGGCGTTTACACCGCCGACCCGCGAGTCGTGAAGGACGCGCGCAAACTCCAGGAAATCTCCTACGACGAGATGCTCGAACTCGCCTCGTCCGGCTCGAAGGTCATGCAGTCCCGCTCCGTCGAGTTCGCCGCCAAATACGACGTCGTTTTCGAAGTCCGCTCTTCATTCAATTACAACCCAGGAACCATCGTGAAAAAAGAAATCGCCTACATGGAAAAGGTCGTCGTTCGCGGCGTTGCCGTGGATAAGGACCAGGCCAAGGTCATCATCTCAAATATTCCCGACAAGCCCGGCTCCGCCGCGAAGGTTTTTCGCGCCCTCGCCGACGCCAGCATCATCGTGGACATGATCGTGCAGAACATGGGACGTGGCGGCATCGCCAACCTCACGTTCACCGTTCCCCTCACCGATGTTGCCAAGGTCCAGCTCACCCTCCAGCCCGTGCTCGCCGCCCTCGGCGGCGGCGAAGTGGCGGTTCACGAAAACATCGCCAAGCTTTCCGTCGTCGGTGTCGGCATGAAGACGCACTCCGGCGTCGCCGCCACGCTCTTCCAGGCGCTGGCCGATGCGGGTATCAACATCGAGCTTATCAGCACCTCCGAGATCAAAATCTCCGTCGTGATCGACAAGGCCAAGGCCGACGAGGCCGCCCGCGTCGCCCACACCGGCTTTGAATTGGAGAAACTCTGAGGCCAAATCGTTCTCGTTCTTCGTTCTCTTTCTCGTTCTCTGTTTGGCGGGATGAAAGAACCGGAGGAGAACGAGAACGAGTAAGAGAACGAGAACGATGAAATTCGTAAGCACCCGCGGACAAACCCCCGCCCTCGGCTTCTCCGACGCTGTAGCCACTGGCCTCGCGCCGGATGGAGGACTCTACCTGCCGGAGACGCTTCCGCAGTTCACCGCCGCCGATCTCGCACGGTTTCAAAGGCTCGGCTACGCGGAGCTTTGCTTCGAGTTTCTTAAACTCTTTGCGACCGACATCGAGCCGTCCGTCCTGCGTTCGATCATAGCCCGCAGCTACACGAAGTTTTCCCATCCCGACATCGCGCCCATCGTCACACTCGACGAACGCACGTCCGTTCTGGAGCTCTTTCACGGCCCCACGCTCGCTTTCAAGGATTTCGCACTCCAGCTCCTCGGCAATCTCTACGAGCACCAGTGCGCTACACGCCACCAGTCCATCAACGTCCTCGGTGCCACCTCCGGCGACACCGGTTCCGCCGCGATCCACGGACTTCGCGGCAAGCCCGGCACCGCGATTTTCATTCTCTATCCTGACGGCCGCACCTCGCCGCTCCAAGAGCGTCAGATGGCCTGCACCGAGGCGGACAACGTCTACGCGCTCGCGATCAACGGCTCATTTGACGATGCGCAGGCGGCGTTGAAAGACATTTTCGCCGACCAAACTTTCCGCACGCATCACCGGTTGTCGGCGGTCAACTCGATCAACCTCGCCCGTGTCCTCGCGCAGTGCGTTTACTACCTCTACGCTTACCTGAGGCTGTCCGCCGCGACGCGCAACGAGACGGAGTTCGTCGTGCCCACGGGCAATTTTGGCAACGTGCTTGCCGGGTGGATGCTCCAGAAAATGGGCGTGCCGATCCGTAGTTTCAAGGTTGCCACCAATCAGAACGACATCCTCCACCGCCTGTTCACCACGGGAGACTACCGTGTGTCCGCCGTAACTCCGTCGCTCGCGCCATCGATGGACATCCAGGTATCGAGCAACTTTGAGCGGTTTCTTTACCTGAGTGAAGGCCGCGACGCCGCGAAAGTCCGCGAGGTCATGCAGACCTTCAAGACGACAGGCGGCTACAAGTTTGAGAATTTCAACCGCGACACCTTCAGCGCTTCGCGCTGCGACGACGTGCGGATCCCCGGCATCATCAAGTCAGTTTACGAACGCTTTCATTACATCGTCGATCCGCACACGGCGTGTGCTTTCGCGGATCTGGCGAAGGATCGCCCCAGCCTGGTGCTGGCGACGGCGAGCCCGGCGAAGTTTCCCGACACGATCAAGGCCGCCATCGGCGTCGAACCGACCGATCCCAGCTTGGAGCTTCTAAAAAAGCGCCCACTCAAGAAGCACCTCCTCAAGGCTGATACCGGCGCGATCCGTGCCTTCATCGACGCAAATGCAGTCTGATCGAGTCTTGGATGTGGGGTAAACCGCCGCTTGCCAGCCGCCGCCGGGCGCGTAAGGCTGACCCCTCCCATGAGCAACTCGGTCAAAATCTACGACACCACACTGCGCGACGGCACGCAGGGCGAAGGCATCAGCTTTTCAGTCACCGATAAACTCCTCATTACCGAGAAGCTAGACCAGTTCGGCGTGGACTACATCGAGGGCGGTTTCCCCGGCTCCAATCCGCGTGACATCACGTATTTCCAAGAGGCGCGTAAACTTAAGCTGAAGCACGCCAAGCTCGCCGCGTTCGGATCGACCCGTCGCGCTGGCGTGAAGGCCTCCGAGGACGCCCAACTCAAGACCCTCCTCGACAGCGGCATGCCGGTCATGACCATCGTGGGTAAAACCTGGACGCTCCACGTCACCGAAATTCTGCGCACCACCCTCGAAGAAAACCTCGCGATGATCGAGGACTCCGCCCGCTACCTCACTGCGCAGGGCCGCGAGGTGATCTACGACGCCGAGCATTTCTTCGACGGCTACCGCGCAGATCCCGACTACGCCCTGCGCACGCTCGCCGCTGCGATCAAGGGTGGTGTGAGTAATCTTTCCCTTTGCGACACCAACGGCGGCACGCTTGTCGATGATTTCAAGACCATCGTCGCCCGCGTCGTCAAAGAGTTCGGTGCCGACAAGGTCGGCGTGCATTGCCACAACGACAGCGGTCTCGGCGTTGCGCTGTCGCTGGCTGGCATTGGTGCGGGCGCGACGCTCGTGCAGGGCACCGCTAACGGCTACGGCGAGCGCACTGGAAACGCGAATCTCTTCACCATCTTGCCGAGCCTGTTCCTCAAGATGGGCCGCACCGCCCGTTGCGCCCAGAACCTCGGCCAGTTGCGCGATCTGGCGCTTTACTTCGACGAGCTTGCCAATCTTAAGCCCGACACCAAGGCGCCCTACATCGGCGCGTCGGCCTTCGCGCACAAAGGCGGCCTCCACGCTAACGCCGCGCAAAAAGTGAAGTCCTCCTACGAACATATCGACCCGTCCCTCGTGGGCAACCGCACCCGAGTGCTCGTGTCCGACATGGCGGGCCGCTCCAGCATCGCCATGAAGGCGAAAGAACTCGGCTTCGCGCTCGACGAGAAAGATCCGGCGATGAAGACCCTTATCGACGAATTGAAGGAACTTGAGTTCAAGGGCTACGAATTCGAGGCGGCCGACGCCTCGCTCAAACTGCTCATGGCCCGGGCGCTCGGCCAGGCGAAGACGTTTTTCGAGGTCGAGGGCTACCGCGTGAGCGTGGAGCGGCGCGGAACCGAGTCCGTTTCCGAGGCGACCGTGAAGCTCAAGGTCAACGGCCACTCGACGCACACCGTCGCCGAGTGCACCGGCCCGGTCGGCGCGCTCGATAAGGCGCTGCGTGTCGCGCTCGAATCCGTTTATCCCCAGCTCCAGAAAGTGGAACTGCGCGACTACAAAGTCCGTATTCTCGACAGCCGTTCCGGCGCTAACGCCCGCACGCGCGTTTTCATCGAGTCCGGCGACGGGCACGAAGTCTGGGGCACGGTCGGTGTGAGCGACAACATCATCGACGCCTCGTGGGAGGCATTGACTGACGCGGTCAACTACAAGCTGCTGCAGGGGTGAGCAGGTAGGGCGGGACCGCTGGGCCCGCCGGGATCGACGGACGTTTTTTCGGAGCGGACGGCCCAGCAGTCCCTCCCTACCTCACAGCAACGGCGCGAGCAGTCGGCTAAGGTCTTCGGCGAGGTTGCCGAGCAGGCGAAAACGGCGGACTTTCTCGGGCTTCGGTGAGACGCAGGAGCGCATGAGTTCGCCCGCCCATGAGTGCATGGCCTGCACGTCGGCAGGAGAGTAAAGCATTACGCCGATTTCAAAGTTAACAAAGAGGCTGCGCAGATCAAAGTTGGCCGAGCCGAGGAGTGCCATGCGATCGTCCACGATGATGGCCTTCGAGTGCATCATTCCGTGTTTGTAGTGAAGCACGCGCGCGCCCGCCTGGATGAGCTGGCGCACATAATGGCGTCGCGCGTAGTCGGTGACGGGGTGGTTGGAGCGGGCGGGGATAATGAGCGTCACGTCCTTGCCGGCGCGTGCTTTGACGATGAGGGAGCGCAGGAGCACCTCGTCGGGAATGAAGTAGGGCGTGACGATCCAGATGCTCTGCTCGGCTTCCTGAATCATCGAGACGATGCCCTCGTAGAGCGGATCGCCGTTCACATCTGGGCCGCTGGCGATGATCTGCAGCTCGGCGTCCCCTTTGCCGCGCACGGCGGCTGGGTCGATTTCTGTGTGGAGGGTGTCGAGTGACTGTCCGCTGGCAAAGGACCAGTCGGCGAGGAAAACCTCGTTGAGCAAGGCTGCTCCCGGCCCGCTGATGACCGCGCCGAAGTCGTTCCACCGTTTTTTCCAAGGCTGCGGCCCCATGTATTCGCGGGCGATGTTGTGGCCACCGATGATCGCGGTGTGCTGGTCGAAGATGGCGATTTTGCGGTGATTGCGCAAGTTGGCGGAACCGCGACTTGAGAGCGGGATGACCGGCATGAAGCGCACAACTTCGCCGCCGGCCTCGCGGATCGGGTTCACGAATCCACGGCTGGAGAACAGGCAGCCGACTGCGTCGAGCAGCAGACGGACCTTCACGCCCTCGCGGGCGCGTTGGGCGAGCAGTTGCACGAGCCGCCGGCCGGTTTCGTCGCGGCTAAGGATGAACGTGGTGATGTGGATCGAGTGGCGGGCGTTGAGGATCGCGGCTTCCAACTCTGCGAAAGCTTGTTCGCCCGTGGTGATGAGACGCACGGTGTTGCCGCTGGCGGGAGGGCTGCCACCGGTGCTGGCAATGGCGTGAACGGTCGGAAGGGCGGCGGTGGACGCGGAGACGGCGCGCACGCCCGGCAGGTGCGGGGCGACATGGATCTTGCTGGCTGCGAGTCGGCGAAGCTTGCGTCCGCCGACCAGGAGATAAAGGGGCACGCCTACGTAGGGCACGAGCACGATGCCAAGCAGCCAGGCGAGAGTGTTGCTGGGTTGGCGTTTTTCGCCGACGAGGCGGGCGATGGCGAAGACGGCCAGAAGGAAGCCTCCCACGGTGAGCAAGTGGGAGAGGTAGCTGGTGCTGACGGCTTCGGTGACTTCCTCGGTCATGGTGGAGGTTGAGTCCCATAGTGGTCCGGGCGAGGTGTTAAGCAAGTCACCGGGGTAAACGGGAAATTAGCCAAATTGGGACTTGAACTAACTTGGGGGAAACGCCTTTTTGTCCCTTCGGTTTTGGTGGAATATCCAAGTGGCCAAAGGATGGGGACTGTAAATCCTCCCGCTCACGCGTTCGCTGGTTCGACTCCGGCTTCCACCACCACTTTGCCTCCCTGTGGCCAGGGAGGTTTTTTTGCGCCCGGCGGGAAAATTGACGCGGCGCCGGCGATTTAAACAAGCCCGGCTTCGCGGAAGCTGTAGTAGCCCCTGCCCAAAGGATCGGAGGTCGGATTTCCAAGGATTACGTGATCGAGGAGCGTGATGTCCACGGTTTGACCGGCTTCGCGGAGCTGGCGGGTGATTTTTATATCGGCGGAGCTTGGCGCGGGGTCGCCCGAGGGATGGTTATGGGCGCAGATCACAGCGGTGGCCGACTCGCGGATGGCTTCGCGGAAAACTTCACGCGGATGCGCCAGCGAGCTGGTGGCGGTGCCGGAGGTGACCTCCACGCATTTGATGAGGCGGTTTTTGCGGTTGAGGCAGAGCACCCAGAATTTCTCGACGGTCAGCCCGTGGGCAAGAGTGCGCAGGTAGTCGGCGGCCGCCTCGGCGTCGTTCATGACGGGATCGACCGCCGCACTCTGGCTAAGAACGCGGCGAGCGACCTCCATCACGGTAATGAGCTGGAGCGCTTTCACGCGGCCGATGCCCTTGAGTTTTTTGAAATCCGTCTCTTTCCACTGGATGAGGCCGGAGAGCGAGCCGGCCTCGGCGATAAGGCGTGACGAGAGGGTGAGGACGTCGTGGCCGCGGGTGCCGCTGCGGAGGAGCATGGCGAGGAGTTCGGTGTCGCTCAGGGCGGCGGCGCCGTGGCGTTCTAGGCGTTCCTGCGGGCGCTCGGAGACGGCGGTGGTCTTGAGGCGGTTGTCGGGTAGATAGGGGGTGCTCATGGCGGCGGCGCGGCTTTGCCGATGGAGAGCACCTTGCATATCGGAGGGAGACGACAACAAAAAAGCCGACCCGTCTCGGGGCCGGCTTTTAAATGATCCGGGCTTGGGGCCTCAGTAAATGCGGATGTAGGCGTTGCGGCGGAGGCGTTCGAGCCACTTATTTTCCGACTGCTGGGCCATCTGGTTGGCGAGATTATTCTCAATCTGGTCGCGGACGTCGGCAAGAGGCTGAACGCCGGCGAGTTTACGGTCTTCCACGTAAAGGATATAGGCCGCCTCGGCGGTGATGATGGGCGCGGTGAGCTGGCCTTTTTCGAGTTTGAAGAGCGGATCGCTGAACTCGGCCTTGAGGTCGGTCTTGCGCTGCCAGCCCCAGTCGCCGCCTTTGGCGCGTTTGGCGTCCTGGCTGACTTCACGGGCGAGATCGTCGAATTTTTCACCGGCTTTGAAGCGGACCTCAACCTTGTCGGCTCTGGCGAGGAGTTGCTCGTCAGTTTCTTTTTCGACGCGGTTGAGGGCGATCATGCGCATGTGGACCTGGTCTTCCTGATAGAAGCGGTCCTTGTTTTCATAATAGAAGGTTTCCACGCGAGCGGGGCTGACGACGGCCTGGTTGCGGTGCTGCTGGCCGCGCATGTAGTCGTAGATGATGTCTTCCTCCATCTTCTTGCGGTATTCGCGGAAGGTCATGCCGATGGCGCGGAGGTAGGCGAGGAACTTGGAACGGTCGCCGTCGAAGCGGCGGATCTGCTCCTCGGCGATGGCGTTGTCGATGATGCTGTCAGGAATGTGGCGCTTTTCGTCTTTCTTGAAATCCTTCACGATGAGGACTCGGTCGATCATCTGCTGGATGATATCGTCCTGGAGGGCCTCCATGCGGTCGTTAAAGTCTTTCTCGCTGGTGGCCGCGCGCTGGATGCTGTTTACGCGTGGGGCGATCTCGCGGCGGAGATCATCGACAGTGATGACCTTGTCCTCGGCAACGGCGACGATGCCGTTGGCGAAGCGCAGGTCGAGGTTGTCGGCGGGCGCTTTTTTGGACGCATCCGGTGAGACCGGAGGCGTTTGGGCGAGAACGGCAACGGGAAGGAGGGCAATGAGGATGCCGAGGGACCGGAAACGACTCAACGTCATGGAGTGGGCAGATTGTTCAGAAACGAGATGATCTCTTTTAACCGTAGGAGGGGCTTGGGGGTGGTCAACCTTGGAAACCGGGTGTTGAGCATCACGAAGTCGTCGCGGCGGCCGGTGTTGCGCAGGCACTTGAGGCGGGATGAATCGGTTTCGACGGAGATGACGCCCTTTTGTTCCGCGCGAATTCGGATTTCTGTGACCAGCAGCAGGGCGCGGACTTCGTCGCCGAACTTGCCGAAACGGTCGCGGAGGTCGCTCTCGATTTCCTTCAGTTTAGCGGGCGTATCGGCCATCGCGAGGCGGCGGTAGAGGTCGATGCGCAGGCGAGTTTCGGTGATGTAGGCGGGAGGAATGCGGGCCTGGATTTTGGCGACTTCGACGGCGCCGTCGGCGGTGTGCTCGGCATCCTTGATGGCTTTGTAGGAGGAGGAATCGCTCACAAGTAGGCTCCTACCTTCGGAGGCACTTTCGCCGACGAAGACGAAGTCGAGTTTCACGTTGGCGCGGATGGCGGACGCTTGTTTTTCGCCTTTGAGGCGGGCGACGGATTGGCGGAGCAACTGGCAGTAGAGCTCGAAGCCTACACCGATAATGTGGCCGCTTTGCTGGGAGCCGAGGAGATTGCCGGCACCGCGCAGTTCGAGGTCGCGCATGGCGATGCGGAAGCCGGCGCCGAGCTGGTTGTGCGTGCGCATGGCGTTGAGACGCTCGCGGGCGATCTCGACGAGGCGCGTGTGACGATGGAGCAAAAGATAAGCGTAGGCCTGGTGCTTGAAACGGCCGACGCGGCCACGCAGTTGATAAAGTTGCGAGAGTCCGAAGCGGTCCGCGCCCTCGATGATGATCGTGTTGCAGTTGGGGATATCGAGGCCGCTCTCGATGATGGTCGTGCAGACGAGCACCTGGTAGGTGCCGGCGACGAAGTCGGTCATGGTTTTTTCCAGCTCGTCGTCGTCCATCTGGCCGTGGCCGGTGCCGATGGTGAGGTCGGGCAAAAGTTCGCGGAGGCGGGCGGCGACGAGCTCGATCGTCTGGACACGATTATGAAGATAAAAAACCTGACCGCCGCGGCGGATTTCGTGGCGGATGGCGTCCACGACGAGTTTTTCGTCGTAGGTTTTGACGATGGTCTGGATCGGGTGTCGGTTGGTGGGCGCGGTCTCGATGACGCTCATGTCGCGCGCGCCGGTCATCGCCATGTAGAGGGTGCGCGGGATGGGCGTGGCGCTCATGGAGAGGACGTCCACGGTGGAGCGGAGGGTTTTTAATTTCTCCTTATGCTTAACGCCGAAGCGCTGCTCCTCGTCGATGATGACGAGGCCGAGGTCGTTGAAGGAGACGTCGGTTTGGAGCAGGCGGTGCGTGCCGACGAGGATGTCAACCTGGCCGGCGGCGGTGGCGTTGAGGACGCGGGTGTGCTCGGCCTTGGTGCGGAAGCGGCTGACCATCTCGACGGCGATGGGGTAGCCGGCCATGCGTTCGCGAAACGTGTTGAGATGCTGCTGGGCAAGCACGGTGGTCGGCACGAGGACGGCGACCTGTTTGCCACCTTGCACGGCCTTGAAGGCGGCGCGGATGGCGACCTCGGTCTTGCCGAAGCCGACATCGCCGCAGATGAGGCGGTCCATCGGGCGGGTTTTTTCCATGTCGGCCTTGGTCTCCTCGATGGCCTTCAACTGGTCCCGCGTTTCCGTGAAGGGGAAAGAGCCCTCGAATTCTTTTTGCCACGTGTTGTCTGGGTCGAAGGCGTGGCCGGGCTGGGCCTCGCGCATCGCGTGGATTTTCAGCAGCTCGGCGGCGAGGTCGATAGTCGCGCGCTCGGCGGCTTGGCGGGTTTTTTCCCAGCGACCGGAACCGATTTTTCCGAGTTGGGGTTTGGTTTTCCCGAGGCCGACGTAGCGGCTGATGAGGTGAGATTCCTGGAGCGGGACGTGAAGGGTGACGCCGTCGTCAAACTCGATCGAGATGACCTCGCGCTGGCCGTCGCGCGTGTCGAGCTTGGTGAGACCGCGGTAGAGGGCGATGCCGTGCTGGAGGTGGACGACGAAATCGCCTTCGACCAACTCGGAGAAGTCGAGGAGCTGGTCCACCTGCGCGCGTTGGACGAGGGCGCGCTGCGGCGTGGAAACGCGGCGCGTGCGCTGGCGGCCGAAGAGTTCGGTTTCGGTGACGAGCACGAGGCCGCCGATCTCGCCGAGCTTGCGTTTGGGCAACGTGGACCAGAGTAGGCCGGCGTCGGCGCGGTAGGTGCAGCGGAAGCCTTCGTTGAGCGAGCCGCGCACCCAGAGCGGTTGCAGGCCCTTGAAGCGGGAATCCTCGGCGAGGATTTCTTTGACGCGTTGCTCTTCGCCTTCCTTGGAGACGACGAAGGCGAGGCCGTAGCCGTCTTTTTTCCAGGCGACGAGTTGCTGGAGGAAGGCGCGGCGGGATTCCTCCTCGGCGGCGAGGCGTTCCTGGGCGACAAGTTCGTCCGAGGGATAGGTGCGGTGATGGTGTAGACTTTCGGTGTCCCAGGTGGACTCGGCAACTGCGGGGCCGTCGAACAGCGCGGAAGCTTCGTCGAGGTCGCTCAGGCCGAAGGCAGCGGCGCAGCGGGCGAGGATGGGTGTGAGGTTGTCAAAGCCCTCGCGAGCGAAGGCGCTGAACTCCTCGTCGAGCGCGGCGGGTTCGACAAAAACCAGATGAGTGGCAGGCGAGAGGTAGTCGGCCAGGCCGGTTTTCGACGAGTCGAGCTTGAGGCGGGGCGAGGCGGAGAGGGTGATCGAATCGACCTGTTCGCCGGAGCGTTGGGTAACAGGATCAAAGGCGCGGATGTCTTCGATTTCGTCGCCGAAGAAATCGAGGCGGTAGGGCTGGTTTGCGGTGATCGGATAGACGTCGATGATGCCACCACGGATGGCGTAGTGGCCCGGTGATTCGCAGACGGCTTCGGAATCGTAGTCGAGGGAACCGAGAGTTTCGAGGAGGGCGTGAAACGGCTGGGTTTGTCCGCGCTTGAGGGTGAACTCGCGGGTGGAAAAGGCCTCGATGGCGGGGACGGGCTGGAGGAGGGCGGCGGGCGTTGTGAAGACGATGAGTTGGGAATTGGCGGCGGCGAGTGGCGTGAACGGACTGGCGGCGCGGGTGGCGCGGAGTTTTGACAGCACCGTCATGCGGTCGGAGGAGGCGGCGAAGGCTTCGCGCATGTCGCGGGAGTCGGGCATCGACTCGGGGAAAACGATGACGTCGAGCGCGGCGGGGTTGCCGCCGGCGGAGCGGTGAAAAAAAGTGATATCTTCGGCGAGTTGCTCGGCGTGTTTCAGTTCTTCGGCGACCACGAGCCAGACGGGCGCGGGGCGTCCGCGCACGAGCTCCGCGAGCACGGCACCGCGAGCGGGCGCACAGATGCCGGTGAGCTTGAGGCGTGGGATTTGATTGAGGACGGACATCAGTCGCGGTAACGCATGGAGACGGAACGCAAGGAGGAATCGCCTGCAAGCAAGCTCCTACATTTCGTGGGCGAGCGCGGCGCGGGCGGCGGCTTCTTCGGCGATTTTCTTTGAGGAACCGCGACCGGTTCCGAGGAGCCGGTCGGCGAGAAAAACGCTTGAGGCGTATTCTTTGGCGTGGTCGGCGCCGCCGGACTGGATGGTTTCGTAGCGCAAGGCACCGGTGCCGTGGAGCGGTTGCACGCGTTCCTGAAGGCGGCCCTTGGGGTTGGCGTCTTCGATCTTCAAGCTGGCGAGACGCGCTTCGAGGTCGCCATAGCTGCGGTGAATAAACGCCTCGGCGGCGGGCAGGCCGGCATCGACGAAAATCGCTCCGACAACCGCTTCATAGGCGTCGCCGATGGCGGTGGGCGATCCGCCGGATTTTTTCTCGGCGGTGCAGAGGCGCAGGTGGGCGGGCAGACCGAGTTCGCGGGCAAGTCCTGCGAGGAAAACGCCGTTGGTGAGGGCGACGCGGAGGCGGCTGAGTTCGCCCTCGCGCTCGGCGGGGCGCAGGTTGAAGAGAGCGGCGGTGACGACGAATTGGATCACGGCGTCGCCGAGGAATTCAAGGCGCTGGTAATGTTGGCCGTCCTCGGGGTGTTCGTTGGCATAGCCGGGGTGCGTGAGGGCCTGTCGCAGCAGTTCGGGCTTGCGGAAAACGTGGCCGAGGCGGGTTTGAAATTGCGCGAGGGAGTCGCTCATGAGCTGGCGCTGGCGTAGCGGCGAAGGCCGCGGTTGAAGACGGACACGCCGAGTCCGAGCCAGACGGCGGTGGCGGCGACGAGCCATAGGGCGTTGACCGGCTCGAAGCCGTGCAGCAAGGCACGAGCGGGAGTATTGCTCACAATTACGGCGGGCAGAATCCAGACGAAGATCACGTTGGCCGCGCCGCGAAAGGTTTCGCGAGGCAGGCGGGAAAACTCCATCAGGGTGAAGTAGCTGCCTTCGATGCCTTGGGCGGCGCCGAGCCAGAAGGTGAGCGACACGATCATCAGCAGGGCGCCGTAATTGATCAGGATGCCGCAGAAAACCATCAGAGCGTAGAGCGAGAGATCGACGAGGGACGGAGTGAGGCCGAGTTCGCGGACGGCGTAGGCGACCACGGCCATGGCGACAAAGGCGTTAGCGATGCCGTCGAGGTCGAGCTTGCGTGTCGATACCATGAAAAGAGGGTTGCCGGGCTGGGAGAGGAAGAAGTCGAAGTGCCCGCTGCGGATGTTGCGGGCCATCTCGAAGAGGTTGCTCCAGAAAAATCCCATGATGAACCGCTGAACCAGCATGGAGGTGCCGACGAGGAGCAGCATCTGGTATTTGGTCCAGCCGGCGATGTCTTGGGTGTGTCGGTAAATGACGGCGATAAGCAGGAGGTTCACCGCCATCCAGCCGAACTCGACCAGCGACCACATGACGAAGTCGAAGCGGAACATCATCGTGCGCACAATCGAATAGCGGGCGCAGGCGAGCCAGATGCGAAAGTAGGAAAGCAGGTTCATCGTTTCATCCGCCCACGGCAGTGTGTCGGCGCAGGCCGCGGGTCCACAGCAGATGTCCGATGGCAAGCAGGGCGACCACCCAGAAGGCTTGGAGTGCCAGACCGGAAAGGGCCGAGGCCATGTCCAAACGGCCGGTGAAAATCGCCGTCGGAAAATACATCTGGTAGTAATACGGCAGCCATTGCGACAGGTGGAAAAACCACGGCGGCATCAGGTCGAGCGGGAACATTTGTCCGCCCAAGACCGTCTCGACGGCGAGCGAGAGAATGATGAACGACTGGATTTCGAGAAACCAAAACGAGAGCAGGCCGAAGCAGTAGGCGATGGTGAACTGGATCATCGCGGCCATGGCCATGGCAGGCAAACCGAGGGCGATGCGCCAGCCGTCGTGGGGCAGCACGAGATGATCTTTGAGCAGCGGAAGAGCGCAGAGAATGGGGACGAGCGCGAGAAAACCGGAGACCGCGCGGGCGGCCACGAAGATGCTGAAACGGTAGGCGTAGTAGTTGATCGGCTTCAGCAGGAACTGGTTGATGAGGCCGTTGCGGATTTCCTCGCTGATCTGGTAGTCTTCGTTGAAGGCGCCGATGAAGAACTGCATCACGAGCAGCAAAACGAAGTAGGTGAGTGTTTGGTCGAGGTTGAAACCGCCGATTTCCGTCTGACCTTTGTAGGCTGCTCCCCAGAGGATGAACACGAAGGCGAGATGGAAGAGCGAGAAAAGCGCGCGGATGGCGAAGTTCCAGCGATAGACGATGTTGCTCTGGAGCCCGAGGAGGAAGGCGTGCCGGTATTTGGCAAGGGCGGACATGGGCTATTTTCCTGGGTTTCCCGTAATCGTGTTGGGGGGGGTTACTTCAGATCGAAGCGCTTGATGAGTTCCTTCGCGAGGTTGGTGTAGGCGGTGGCGCCGGGGGACAACGGGTCGTAGGCAAAAATCGTTTTTCCAAAGCTCGGGGCTTCGCTCAGGCGGATGGTGCGGGGGATGACCGTGTCGAAGATTTTTTCAGGCAGATGTTTTTTGACCTCGTCAACGACCTGACGCGAAAGGTTGGTGCGGATGTCGAACATCGTCATCACGATGCCGCCGAGTTCGAGGCCGCTATTGACGCCGGCGGACTTGATGCGGTCCACGTTGCGCAGGATCTGTCCGAGGCCTTCGAGGGCCATGTATTCGCATTGGAGGGCAATGAGCAGGTAGTCGGCAGCGGCGAGGCTGTTCATCGAAAGCATGCCCATGGAGGGAGGGCAATCGATGATGATCACGCGAAAACCGCCGGAACTCTTGATGGGTTCGAGGACGGCGCGGAGTTTGGAGAGGTAGTTTTCCGTCTGCGCCAGCTCGATCTCGGCGGCGGCGAGGTCTTCCTCAGAAGGGATGAGGGCGAGGTGTTCGTAGGCGGTGGGGACGACCATTTCCAGGGCGGTGCCTTCGCCGTGGAGCGGGCCGTAGAGGCTGCGTCCCACCTGTTTTTCCACGCCTACTGCGCTGGTGGCGTTGGCCTGCGGATCGAGGTCGATGAGCAGGGTGTGGATTTTTTTGGCGGCCAAGGCGGCGGCGAGGTTGACGGCCGTGGTGGTTTTGCCGACGCCGCCTTTCTGGTTGGCGATGGTGAAGACGAGAGAGGACATTTTGGGAATGACCAATGACCAATCACGAACGGCCAATGGGCAAGTCCGGAACACGACCGGTCCGGGGTCAAAAAACCGCCGGTCTTGAGAGACCGGCGGCGTGGGCATGAAATTGGAGGCGCGAGCCGGAATCGAACCGGCGGTAGAGCTTTTGCAGAGCTCGGCCTTACCACTTGGCTATCGCGCCTTGAAGGAAGGCGCGGACGTTGCAGAAAAAAAATCGCGTCCGCAAGACAGTAAAATCACGCAGGAGAACCGGCGTTGTCCGATTTAATCGTGGCGAAAGGATCCCTGCTGTCACCGATGGTGTAGTCGGCCTGAATGGTAAAGTAAAAGGCGGAGCCTTCGCCGACGCGGCTTTCGACCGAGATAGCGCCACCCATGCGTTCGCAGAGGCGTTTGGCGATGATCAGTCCCAGGCCGGTGCCGCCGCGCCGTCGTTTGATCGAGGTGTCCACCTGGCTGAATGGCCGGAAGAGTTGTTCTATTTTTTCGGCGGGTATGCCGATACCGGTGTCGCGCACGGTGAAGTGCAGGCGCACATCACGGTGGACGCCGTCGGCATTGATTGCGCCGGGGCTGCATTCCACGCCAACCTCGACACCACCGTGCTCGGTAAACTTGATGGCGTTTCCGACAAGGTTGTTGAGGATCTGGCGCAGGCGTCCGTGGTCGCTGTTGACGATAATCGGAACGCCCGGGGCCACGCTGGTCTTGATCGAGAGGCCGGCTTCGCGGGCCCGAGGGCCGAAGAGGTGGATGGCTTCGTCGATGCAGTCGCGTAAGGAGAAGGGTGCGTGTTCTATTTCGAGTTTTCCGGCCTCGATTTTGGAAAGATCCAGAATGTCGCTGATCAGGGTTTCCAGCGTGCGGCCGCTGCTGGTGATCATGTCGGCAAAGGTGCGTTGCTCCGGATTAAGGGGGGTGTCTTGGAGGAGTTTGGCGAAGCCAATAACGCCATTGATCGGGGTGCGGATCTCGTGGCTAACGATGGCGAGGAACTCGCTTTTGGCGCGGTCGGCGGATTCGGCGGCCTCTTTTGCGAGGAGCAGGGCGTGTTCGGCTTCCTTGCGGGTGGTGACATCGTGACCGACGGCTTGGTATTCTATGATGCTGCCGCTGGAGTCTTTGATGGCACGGTGGGTCCAAGCGTGGATGAAGCGTTTCTTTGCCGCGTCATGCCATTCGTATTCAAAAGTGGTGGCTTCCGGGAGCGGGCCGTCCTTGGGCGAAAGCAGGCCGGCCGAACAAAGCGCGAAGGGTTGCCCGAGAAGTTCCTGTCGCTTGTGACCTACAAAACGGGCGTAGGCACCGTTGACGAAACTGAGCTGTCCGTTGGCGTTGTAGCGGCAGATCAGGTCAACTTGATCTTCGACCACGGCGCGATAGCTGGCTTCAAGTTTCTGAAGCGACTGAGCCATGCGCTCGATCTGTCGGGCGAGGCCGATGACCTCGTCATGAACTTCATCACCGTCCGAGAGGAGCGTTATAGTGTTCGAGGTCTTGTTCAGATCCCGAAGGCGCTGCATCAAAGTGCGATCCCATACGTATCCAGCCAGAATCAACAGAACGCATCCGATAAGCGAAAGGCAGAGAACGTAATATTGCGGGCTGAGTTGTTCTTGATCGCTGGCCTGCGCAATCAGACCAATAGCCGCAGCCAGCAAGGCGAACACCAACGAGAAAAGAAGGGCGGTCTTTCTGCTCTGCGGGGAACTCATTGTGTGGTATTAACTGACCGAAGCTTACAACGGAGTCCATGTTAAAACATGGGGTGATTACCTTATGCCTTCGGGGATATTTTTCAAGGCTGGCTGGTTTAGTTACTGTGCGAAAAACGGATTATGTTTTTTTTCCAGCGCAAGCGTGGTGAGCGGGCCGTGGCCTGGAGCGATCACGGAGTCGCGGGGCAGAGTAAATATTTTATCGCAGTTGTTGCGTAATTGTTCGGCGTAATGGGTTGGGCTGCCGCCCATCGAGCAGGAGAAAATGGCGTCGCCCACGATGGCCAGCGGCCAGCTCATGCCGGTGACGAAATAGGTCGTCAGGCCGGGTGAATGGCCCGAGGTGAGCAGGGTTTTGATGGCAAGTTCCCCGATATGAAAGTGGGCGTTTTCCTTGAAAGTCTTAGCATCTGGGTGAGCGACCGGTTCCAGCTCGCTGCTCCATACTTCGGCTTTGGTGGCGGCGGTGAGCTCGGGCAGGGCGGCGATGTGATCGTGGTGGGTGTGGGTGATAAATATGGAACGCAGGGTGAGCCGTTCCGTGGCGATGATATCAAGCATTGCAGAGCAATCAGTTCCGGTGTCGAAGGCGGCGGCCAGCCGGCTCCCGGAGTCCCAAATGAGGTAGCTGTTCACAGTCAGGTCATCGTCTGAGGTGTTAAACATGGCGAAGCCGCGAGGGAACACCGGTGCCATGGGATAAAAACGCTTGTGGGCAAGTTCTTCCAATGCATCGGGACTTAGCTTGAGAGCCCGCGCGATGCGCCGGATAACGTCGTTTAGCAGATTCCCGGCTTTGATATCGGCGAGCTCCTGTGATGATATGGCGGCCCGTTCGGCGAGATTGGAGTCGGATAATTTAAGGCCACGCTGGGCCTTGCTGATGATGTCGGTGAAGTTATCTTCGAGGGGAATGCGGGCCATGTGGGCTTGAGTAACGGTGCCCACCTTGAAGCGTGCAAGGGAGAACGCCGTGCGCGTCGGCTACAATTGCGGGCCTGTAAACTCGGAATTTTTTTATCACAAGCAGGCGAAACGATGGAAACTTAATTTTCAAATCGGCGGGGCAGGAGTTTTATAGTATAAAGTATTTATAGAAAATATTTTGCGATTTAATTGTCGGTGGCATATTTATCGCGGATTACGAATCGGGGTGGATTACGTTTGTTATAGGATGATCATCTAATGCATATTCGTGACATGGATATAAGCCTTGATACGATCGATAAGATTTAGTTCATAGACCTTCTTATGTCATTTATTGATCAAATCGCTGAACTCGAAAAAGCCAAAGCCAAGCTTGCCCAGGCTGAAGCCAAGCTCTCCGCCGATCGCGTATCGGCTCTCGCCAAACTCCCGTCCGATTACGGTTACGACAGTCTCAATGAGTTTATCAAGGCCCTAAAGGCCGCCGCCGGCAAGGCTGGCAAAGGCAAGAAAGCCTCCAAAACCGCTGGTAAAACAGCCAAGAAAGCGGGCAAGCGCACCCGTGCCAAGATCACCCCGGAAATCAAGCAGCAGGTAATCGCCGCTGTCCAAGCCGGCACTCCGGGTGCGAAAATTGCCAAGGACTTTGGTATCTCTTTGCCCAGCGTGCAGAATATCAAGAAGGAAGCCGGCCTTGTGAAGGCTCGTGCTTCCACTCCTGCTGCTTCCTAAGCGACGATTTTTGATTTCCAAAGCCTGCGTGATTTGCCACGCAGGCTTTTTTGTTTTGTTGCTTGGCGTGACGAGACGGCTGTGGTGCGATGTTTTTTGAGTTATGCCCGCTCATTTTATACAGGCCAATACGAACGGTCGCCTCCATCCGGCCAATGAACCGTCCATCGTCCCGTTGAACCGAGGGTTCCTTTATGGAGACGCCATTTACGAAGTCTGGCGCACGTATCATGGAGTTATTTTTGCGTGGGATGAACACTGGTCGCGACTAGAGCGTTCGGCCGTCTCTTTGTATATGACGTTGCCGTGGTCGCAGGCTGCGATGCTTGAAGAAATTAAAAAAACCGCGGCCGCCTATCGCAAAGAGGCTGGTAACGCGGGTGACCTTTATATTCGTCTTCAGGTTACGCGCGGCGGCGGGGCCATCGGCTTGGATATGGCGCTGGCGGACCAGCCCGATTTCGTGCTGCTGGTGCAACCATGTCCTGCGCTTTCGGCGGCGCAGGGGCAAAACGGGATCACGTTGTCTCTGGCCCGCACGTTGCACCGCAACCATCCGATGACGCTCAACCCCGCTTGGAAAACGGGCAACTATCTCAACAACCTGCTCTGCCTGCGCGAGGCGCGCTCGCGCGGGGCGGACGATGTGGTCATTACCAACCTCGCCGGCGAGATCACCGAGGCGGCGGTGAGCAACATCGGCTTCGTGCTGGACGGCGTGATTATATTGCCGCCCTTGGAAGCAGGCATTTTGGCGGGGATTACACGTCGTATTCTTATCGACCATGTTGCGCCCGCCGCCGGGGTATCGGTCGTAGAGCAAACTGTCCGTCCCGAGGATATAGGTGGGATGCAGGAGTGTTTTCTTACCGCGACGACCAAGGATCTCGTGCCGGTGCGGGCGATTGATGCGACCGTGTTTCGCATGGGTGCCGACACGGTGACGATGCGTGTTAAGCGCGCGTTTACGGAGTATGCGCTGGCTTACGCCAAGGCTCGTCCGCAACAGGCGGCCTGAGTTCAATACCGGCGCATGGCTGGATCGAAGGCCTGAGCCCAGGCGTCAATGCCACCCGCGACGTTCGAGACGGCAGTGAAGCCGTTGGCTCGCAAAAATTGCGTCACGCGCAGGCTGCGGCCGCCGTGATGGCAGTGGATGAGCAGGTGTTTTTCCTTGGGCAACGTGCCGGCGTGTTCTGGAATCTGACGCATCGGAATAGGTTCAGCTCCCGTGATGCGACAGACTTCAAGTTCGTCGGGTTCGCGAACATCGATGAGCTGCGTCTGACCGGGATTGGTGTCGAGCAGGTGTTTCGCTTCTTCGACGGAAATTTCGAGCGGATAGTTTTCGGTCATGATGAGTTTTGTTTACAAGATGCTGTTGGGCTTAGGTCGCAAATGGAAATTGCGCTGGGCGCTCGGGCCGATCCAAATCGGGGTATGTCGCATCGTTTCATTGTCATCATTGCCGGAGGCAAGGGAGAGCGTTTCTGGCCCCAGAGCCGTGCGGCCAAGCCTAAACACCTGCTGCCCGTTGTCGGGTCGAAGCCGCTGCTCACGCAGACGATTGAGCGGGTGAAGCCGCTCGCCCCCGCGAAAAATATTTTCGTCATCACGAGCGCCGTTCAGGAGAAGGCCGTTCGCTCGGTGTGCAAAGGCATCCCGGAGGCCAACATCATCGCCGAGCCGATGGGGCGGGACACTGCGGCCGCCGTCGGTCTGGCCGCCGCGCTGGTGGCGGCACGCGATCCCGAGGGGGTGTTCGCCGTGCTGCCGGCCGACCACGTCATTCACGCTTCCAAAGCGTATGCGAGCGATCTTTTGGCGGCGTTTGCAGCCGCCGAGGCTGCGCCGGTGATGGTGACCATAGGCATCCCGCCTACCGAGCCGGCGACAGGATTTGGATATATTCAGCGCGGTGAAAAATGGAAATTGTTCAATCGCCGACAAGTTTTCCAAGTGAAACGATTTGTCGAAAAACCAAAGCAGGAGGTTGCCGAGGGTTATCTGGCTTCCGGTGATTATCTTTGGAACGCAGGCATGTTTGTGTGGAGCGTTCCCGTCGTGGAAACGGCTCTTGCCCGGCATGCGCCTGCGCTCGACGCCGGCCTGAAGCCGATCCGCGCGGCGCTCGCCAAGAAACGTCCGCTCGCGGCAGCGTTGAAAAAAACCTACCCGACACTGGAGAAAATATCCGTCGATTACGCGCTGCTGGAAAAGGCCGATAATGTGGTGGTGCTGCCGGCGAGCTTCGACTGGGACGATGTCGGCGCTTGGCCGGCGATCTGCAAACATTTCACACCTGATGCCGCAGGCAACGTGGCCCGCGGGCTGACGATCATCGAACAGGGAGGCGGTAATTTGGTGTTTTCCGACGGCGGGCATCTGGTGGCAGTGCTCGGCGTCAACGATCTCATTGTGGTGCACACGGCCGATGCCACCATGATCTGCCCGAAGTCCAAGGCGCAGGACATCAAGGCGCTGCTCAAGCGCATCGAGGCGCTTCCGGCCGGCGCGAAGTGGCTCTGAACAGGGATGCGTTTTCTTGGCATAGATTACGGCACGCGTCGCATCGGCCTCGCGCACGGCGATGAGCTCGGCCTCGCGACGCCGCTGCCGGCGTTGACCGATGCGGATCCGAAGAAACGCCGCGAGGGACTGGCCGCCGTGGTGAAGCAGCGCCGCATCGACGAGATCGTGCTCGGGTATCCCTACAACATGGACGGCACTGCGGGCTTCAAGGCGAAGGAAGTCGATGCGTTTGCGGAAAGTCTGCGCAAGGAATTTGGCCTGCCGGTGCATCTCGTGGACGAGCGGCTCACGTCGCACATGGCCGAGGCGGGAATGACGCAGATGGAGCTTCGCGAAATTCGCGCCCAGGGCATCATCGATTCCCGAGCCGCCGCGATCGTGTTGCAGGATTACCTTGATCAGCGTTTTCCGCCGTCGTTGCCGGAGGAGCCGGCATGAAGGCCACGGCCCAGCCCAAGTCGAGTCGCTGGAAATGCATCGTCGCCTACGACGGCACGCATTTTTCCGGCTGGCAGTCGCAGCCGGACAACAACGCCGTGCAGGACTTTATCGAACGGCGTTTGGCGGAGATTTTTAAGGGAACCATCAACATCCAGGGCAGCGGTCGCACCGACTCGGGTGTGCATGCACGCGGTCAGGTGTTTCACTTTGACGCGAACTGGCCTCACGATCCGGGTAAACTGCTGGCCGCGCTGCGCATCGGGCTGCCGCCAGTGATCCAAGTTCAGTCGGCGCGGCGGGTGCCGGCGGCGTTTCATGCGCGGTTTTCTGCCAAGGGTAAAATCTACCACTACCACGTCCACCACCGTGGGTATGCGGACCCGTTCGACCAGCCTTATCGCTGGTCGCTGCCTCAGACTCTCGACGTGGCGGCGATGCGCGAGGCGGCGGCCCGACTCGTGGGCAAAAATGATTTTCGCGCCTACAGCGCCGCAGGTAGCGTGGAGAAGGAGGACACCGTGCGCACCATCCACGAGTTGACCATCAATGAGCGCGGGTGTCACCTGTGCATCGTCGCACGGGGCGACGGTTTTCTCTATAAGATGGTGCGGAGCGTCGTCGGGGCGCTGGTGGATGTTGGTCTTGGCCGGCTTACGCCGGAGGATATCACGGCTATTCTGGCGACCAAGACGCGCACCCATCGGGTGGTCACGGCGCCGCCGCAAGGGTTGTTTTTGATGAAGGTGTTCTACTGATGAGCCTCGCGTTTCGTCAGCTCGCAAAAGGTCTGGCCGACGTGGTGTTTCCCCCGGTGTGCGTCCAGTGCGGCGAGGTGGTGGAGGGCGGGATGTTGCGCCATGTGTGCGTGCGTTGCGAAGCGATGATCCACCGCGTCGAGCCGCCCAACTGCACGACTTGCGGCAGCCCCTTTTTCGGGGAAGTCGAGGGTGAGCGGCTGTGCCCGCATTGCGATGGCATGAGGCCGGTTTATGCGGAGGGGCGCACAGCCACGTTGTTCAAAGGGCCGGCGCGTGCGCTTATCCACGAGCTGAAATATCATCACGGGTTGCACGTGCTCGCCGACATCGAGGCCATCGTGCGCTCGTCGCCGCATGTCGTCGGCTTTGTCCGCGATGCAATCATCGTTCCCGTGCCGCTGCATCCGCGCAAGGAACGGGAGCGCGGCTACAACCAGACGGAGCTGCTCGCCAACGCCTTCGCGCGTGCAGCCGGTGGCTCAACCCGTGTTGAATCGTTGCTGAAGAGGGTGATAGATACGCCGTCGCAAACGGCGTTCGATCGTCAAGCCCGTCGGGCGAACCTGAAAAATGCCTTTGCACTCCGCTCCGGGACGACCTTAACTCCGGCTTTACCTTACATCCTCATTGATGACGTTTTCACCACTGGCTCCACTCTCAATTCCTGCGCTGGCGTCCTCCGCCGTGCGGGTGCTTTGAATCTGCGAGTCGTCACGTTTGGTCACGGATAACCCTTAGCCATGTCGATTTTTAGCAAACCGAAGTATTCCACGGTCGTAGTCAAAAAGAAGGATATTCCCAAGGGGATGTGGACCAAGTGTCCGCTTTCCGGCGAGATCGTCTTCAACAAGGAGCTGGAGGACAACCTGATGGTGGTTCCCAAGTCCGGCTACCATTTCCCCATCGGCGCTCGTCAGCGGATTGCCGCTTTGGTCGACGAGGGCACATTCAAGGAGATCGACGCCACGATTCGCTCGGCTGATCCGCTGAAGTTTGTCGATTCGCAGCCGTATCCCACTCGCATCAAGAAATACGAAAAGGAAAGCGGGCTCACCGAGGCGGTCGTGTGCGGCACCGGTGACATCCACGGCATCGAGGTGTCGGTGGCGGTCATGGATTTTCGTTTTTGCGGCGGTGCGATGGGCTCGGCGGCAGGCGAGAAAATCACCCGCGCCATCGAGGTTGCCCTCAAGAAGAAGATTCCCTGCATCATCTTCAGCGCCTCGGGCGGCGCGCGTATGCAGGAGGGTATTTTTTCCCTGATGCAGATGGCCAAGACCAGTGCGGCGCTGGGGCGGCTGGCGGAGGCAAAGCTTCCCTATATTTCGGTTCTTACTCATCCGACCATGGGCGGCGTCACCGCCAGTTTCGCGGTGCTGGGCGACATCAACATTGCCGAGCCGGGTGCGCTGATCGGCTTTGCCGGGGCGCGCGTCATCAAGGACACCGTCAAGCAGACCCTGCCTCCCGGTTTTCAAACGGCGGAGTTTTTGCAGACGCACGGCTTGATTGACCAGATCGTGAGCCGCTTGGAATTGCGTTACCGTCTGCGCGACATCCTGCACGCGCTCTTTTTGAGAAAACTGCCGGTGGTGAAGAAGTAAGGGTAAACGTTTTGTAGGAGCCCATTTATGGGCGATGTTGGATAATCGAATTCCCTGAAGTTGTCTTACGCCGTTCATCGCCCGTAAACGGGCTCCTACATTCCGATCCAATGCCTTCCGACTACGCGGCGACGCAGGAATATCTTTTCTCGCTCAAGGCCAAGGGCGTGAAGTTCGGCGTTGACCGTATGCGTGCGCTGGTCGCCGCGCTCGGTCATCCCGAGCGAGCGGTGCCGGTGATTCACCTCGCGGGGACCAATGGCAAGGGGTCCGTCGCAGCGATGTTGGAGGCGATTTTTTCGGAAGCGGGGTGGCGCACGGGGCTCTACACTTCGCCGCATCTCGTGAAGCTGGGCGAGCGCGTGCAGGTGGGGCGGGAGATTTTAACGGAGGCGGAGATCGTCGCCTACACGAAGGAACTCGGGCCGGTGGCGGAGAAAATCGGGCTTGGCTGCGTGGATGATCACCCGAGTTTTTTTGAGTTTATGACGGCGATGGCGTTTTTGCAGTTTGCGAGGAAAGGCTGTGACATCGCGTTCATCGAAACGGGGTTGGGAGGGCGGCTCGACGCGACAAATGTCGTCATGCCGGAGGTCGCAGTGATCACGTCCATCGGACTCGATCATTGCGAGATGCTGGGCAACACGATCGCGGAGATCGCGGCGGAGAAGGCGGGCATCCTCAAGGACGGACGGCCGGTGGTGATGGGGCGCGTGCCGGCCGGGGCCGAGGCGGTCATACGGCGGGTGGCGGCGGAGCGCGGGGCGGCGGTGCATTCGGTGCGCGAGATTTTTGGCGAAGAGTTGGCGGGGTATCCGACGACGGCTTTTGAGGGGGATTATCAACGCTGGAATGCGGCGACGGCGGTGCTGGTGGCGCGTTGCATGGGCGAGAGGTGGAAACTGACGCCTGAGGTTGTGGCGCGCGGGTTGCACGCGGCGCGCTGGCCGGGTCGCTGGCAGCGGACGATGATTGGGGGGCGTCCTCTGATTCTGGATGCGTCGCACAATCCCGAGGGTGCGGGCGTGCTGGCGCAGCAGTTGCGGGCGCTGGTGGCGGAGACGGGGCGCAAGCCGGTCGTCGTGACGGGCGTGCTGGGCGCGGCGCGGGCCAGGCCGTTGCTGGAGACGATCAGCCGGTATGCGGCGGAAATTCATCTCGTGATGCCGCAGCAGTCACGGGCGTCGTCGTTTGAGGAGTTGGAGGCGTTGGTGCCGTCTAGTTTCGGCGGTGTGGTGAAACGCGCGACTGTGGCAGAGGTGTTTCCCGATGCGCAGACCTGCGCGGTGGGCGGAGCGGCGGACACGGTGGTAGTCACCGGTTCGATCTATCTGCTGGGCGAGGTGATGGCGCGGATCGAGCCGGGCCGAGGAGCGATCGAGAGCCGGCTACAGGATTTCTGATCAGGTTTTTAATCTGGAAAGCTGGAAATCAGGAATCGGCATTCCCCGAAACTCCGCACCCGGAGATCGTTCCCGCTTTCCAGATTAAACCTCAGACCAGCTTGATCAGGTCGGATGTCGCGGGGACGTCTTTGATGATCTGGGACGGGTCGGGGCCGACTCCGAGGTAGCGGAGGTTGGGGAGCTTTTCGGGGACTGGCAATGGCTCGCCGTGGTAGGCGACGTCGAGGAGAGATTTCACCATCGCGGCGACGTAGCGTTGGGCATTCTTTGGGAGAGCGTCGAAGGTGCGCACTTGCGAAACGTCCTCGGTCCAGCCGGGGTGCTTCGTGTAAACGGGGCGAAGCTGTTTGCGGATGGCGTCGTTGCGGGGGACGTGGTGGTAGCGTTTGCCGGAGGCGTCTTCGTAGGCGGTGGCGATGAGGAGGTCGGAGTTCCACTCGCCGCGGTGGGTGAGGGCGTCGAGCTTGTTGATCATCACGTCTTGGAAGCCGCCGTAGCGGAGGGCGTCGCCTTTTTCCACGGCGTCATACCAGCCGACCATGCGCTGGCGGCCGGTGGAGGTGCCGAATTCGAGGCGCTTGAGGAGCACGGAGAGCGGGTGGGAGTCGTCCATCTGCGTGAGGAAGACGTGGGTGCCGACCTTGGTGTCGTAGGCTTTGGCGACGCCGAAGGTGTGGATGGCCTGCACGGGGATGCCGGCGCTCTCGAAGAACTCGGGCGTGAAGGTGTGCGAGGCGGTGACGTTGGGCGAGTAGCCGTGGCGTTTGTCGAGCCAGTAGGCCTGGCCGAATTCACCGATGATGGTGTGGCCGGCGAGGACTTCGCGGAGGATGAGTTCGCGGACTTCGCCGATGTTTTTGGCGAGGCGCTGGCCGGCCTGCCAGTAGGTCGCGGTGAGTTTTTCGAGGTTGAAGCTGTAGGGCTCGGGGCCGCGAAACACGGTGAAATCGAATTCGGATTTGTCGAACACGCCGAGTTCGATGGCTTCGGAGTTGGCGCGGAGTTCGGCGGCGGAGAGTTTGTCGAAGAAGCCGGCAAAGGTCTCGGGGCTGACGCGGCAGACGTGCTGGATGGTGCGGAGGGCGCGGTCGGCGCGCTGGGCGAGTTTGCGGGCGAAGAAATTCGGGCCGCCGAGGAAGTCGGCGTAGGTGATCTGCCACTGGCCGACCTCGTCGGCGTAGGCGGGGGTGATGCCGCGACCGGTTGAGCCGCGCGGCTCCTCGGCGAGGACTTTTTCGCGGTAGTCTTCCCAGGCGAGGTCGAGCAGGCGATGGGTGAAATCGGAGACCATTGTGCGCTCGTCGATGACGAGGCGGGCGAGGACGTTATAGCCTTTTTTCTCCAGGGGCTGGGCTTCCCACCAGACTTTGCGTGGGTCGGCGACGACGCCGGCGCCGATGGCGAGGTGGGCGAGTTCCTTTTCGACGACGCCGGAGGGGAGGAGGTTGAGCTTGATGCCGGCGGCGGTGTGGCCGGAGTTGGCACCGCCGTTGACCTTTAGAACGGTTGTGACGGGCGAGGCGGTGCCGCGCAGCTCGTGGACGACTTCGGGGATCAGGCGGCCCTTGCCCTCATCACCAAGGGAGATACCGACGTCTGCAATGAGCTGGCTGGAAAAGGGAAGGAGGGACATGGCAAACCGCCAAAGGAAAAGCCTTTGGGGGCAACGTTCAACGTCCAAGTTTCCCCGGCCTTCCTAGGCGCTGATCATCAGTCCTTGGTCTGAGTCTTGATCTCTACGACGTCGTGCGGGGCGGCCTCTTTTTGGCCGGCGGGGGAGACGCGGATGTAGCGGGCTTTTTCGCGGAGCTCGGGGAGGTTCTTCGCGCCGAGGTAGCCCATGCCGCTCTGGACGCCGCCTACGAGAGTCGAGAGGACGTCGTCGGCGGAGCCGGAGACTTCCTTCAGCGCCTCGATGCCTTCGGCGGTGAGTTTGCGGGTGCTGTCGGTTTTGTCGTGGCCGTAGCGGGCGGCGCTGCCGGCCTTCATCGCGGTGAGCGAGCCCATGCCGCGATATTGTTTAAAGAGTTTGCCGTTGATCTCCATGATCTCGCCGGGGGCTTCGCGGCAGCCGGCGAGCAGGCCGCCGAGGATGACGGCGTC
>JANYJB010000045.1 GCA_025361935.1 Verrucomicrobiota bacterium | reverse complement strand
ATCTCTGTCTTACTACTCGCTACTTACTACCCGCTACTCGCTACTGATAAATCCCATGACCTTTACCAATCGCACCGCCATCGTTACCGGAGCCGGCCGCGGCATCGGCAAAGCCATCGCCGAAGTTCTCGCCGCCAAAGGCGTGACCGTCATCTGTGTCTCCAAGTCTCCCGCGACCTGCGGCGCCGTCGCCGCCGCCATCACCGCCGCCGGCGGCAAGGCCGTGGCCCGCCCCGTGGATGTCGCCGACGGCGCCGCCGTCGCCAAGGCCGCCGAGGAAATCATCAAGGAATTCGGAAAGATCGACATCCTCGTGAACAACGCCGGCATCACCCGCGACGGCCTGCTCGCCCGCATGTCGGACGAAGACTGGAATGACGTTCTCCAAACCAATCTCACGAGCTGCTTCCACTGGACCAAGCACATCGGCTGGCCCATGTGCCGCAACCGCTGGGGCCGCATCATCAACATTGCCTCCGTCACCGGCATCATGGGCAACGCCGGCCAGGCCAACTACGGCGCGGCCAAGGCGGGCATGATCGGCTTCACCAAGTGCATCGCCAAGGAATTCGCCAAGCGCGGCGTGACCTCCAACGTCGTCGCCCCCGGTTTCATCAAGACCGACATGACCGCCGAACTCAGCGAGGAAGTGCAGAAAGGCGCGACCGCGCTCATTCCGATGCAGCGTTTCGGCGAGCCCGCCGACATCGCCAACGCCGTCGCCTTTCTCGCATCGGAAGAAGCCGGCTACGTCACGGGCCAAGTTTTTACCGTTGACGGCGGTATGGCGATGTGACCCCTTCAAATCTTTAGAAAATACTTACCATGGCCGACCAAAAAACCATCGAACAACGCGTCAAAGAAATCATCGTTAACCAGCTCAATGTTAACGAGGAGCAGATCACCCCGCAGGCTTCCTTTCTGGATGACCTTGGCGCCGATTCCCTCGACACCGTCGAGCTCATCATGGCCTTCGAAGAAGAATTCAAGGATGAGATCAAGGGCGAGATTCCCGAGTCCGACGCCGAGAAACTGACCACCGTCGGCCAAGTCATCGAATACATCACCGCCAAGGCCGCCGCCAAGTAAGCGCCTTTTCATTTCCGGCGTTCTACCGAGCCTCACACGAGACTGACCGGTAGAACGCCTTTTTTGTTTTTGGACCCCAAGCATTTTCGCACCATGGAAAACCTCCCTGATTCCCAGCGCGTCGTCGTCACCGGTCTCGGCGCCATTCACGGCCTCGGCCAGACCGCTGATACCTTTTGGGCCAGCCTCCTGGCCGGCAAAAGCGGCATCGACCGGATTTCCCTCTTTGATCCTGCCGCCTTCGCCTCCCAGATCGGCTCCGAGGTGCGCGGCTGGAATCCCGAGGATCACATGGACCCCAAGGAGGCGCGTCGCAACGACCGCTACACCCACTTCGGATTCTGCGCCGCCAAGCAGGCGTTTGCAGACTCGGGTCTGGACATGACACAGGAAGAACCCGACCGCGTGGGCGTGCTCATCGGCTCCGGTATCGGCGGCATGATGACCTACGAAACTCAGCTCAAAAAATTCTACGACGGCGGCCCCCGCAAGGTTTCCCCATTCACCATTCCCGCGCTGATCGGCAACATCTGTTCCGGCATGTTCGCCATCGAGATCGGCGCGCGCGGCCCGAACTTCGGCGTCGTGTCGGCCTGCGCCACCGGCACCCACGCCATCGGCGAGTCCATGCACATGATTAAACGCGGCGATGCCGACATCATGATCGCCGGCGGCGCCGAGGCGGCCGTTACGCCGTTTGCCTACGCTAGTTTCTGCTCGATGCGCGCCATGAGCACGCGCAACGACGATCCTGCCACGGCGAGCCGTCCGTTCTCGCTCGGCCGCGACGGTTTCATTATGGGTGAGGGCGCCGGCGTGCTCGTGCTTGAATCGCTCGCTCACGCCAAGAAACGCGGTGCGCGCATCTACGCCGAGGTCGCGGGCTACGCGGCCACTGCCGATGCGCACCACATCACCATGCCCGACCCCGAGGGCAAAGGTCTCGGTATGGCCATGACCCGCGCGATCCGCGCCTCCGGCATCACGCCCGACCAGGTGGACTACATCAACGCCCACGGCACCTCCACGCCTTACAACGACAAGTTTGAGACGCTCGCCATCAAGCGCGTGTTCGGCGAACGCGCGAAATCCATACCCGTGAGCTCCACCAAGTCCATGACCGGACACCTGCTCGGCGCGGCCGGCGGCATCGAGAGCGTCATCAGCGTGAAGACGCTCCAGACCCAGTCCATCGCTCCCACGATCAACCTTCACGAACCCGACCCCGAGTGCGATCTCGACTACGTGCCCAACGTCGCGCGGCAGGCCAAATTGAAGGTCGTCATGAGTAATAATCTCGGTTTCGGAGGCCAGAACGCGGCGATTGTCTTCAAGGCGATGTGAGGGTGGGGCGGGACCGCTGGGCCCGCCGTAAATGATTCCCAATCGGACGGCCCAGCGGTCCGCCCCTGCCTTCCTGGGCACAAAAAAGCCCGCGACCATTTCGGTAGCGGGCTTTTGTTAAATAAGGCGGTAGTCCAGGTTATACCTTCTCGACGAGGCCGGCCTTGATGGCCTTGACGGAGACGAGGACGCGCTTCGTGCCGCCGTTGGCGGTCTTGATGCGGATGCGCTGCAGGTTCGGGCGGAACTTGCGTTTGGTGATCGTCGTGATGTGCGTGCCGATGCCGCCGCTCTTCTTCGACTGACCTTTACGGTGAATGATGGAGCCCTTGACGGGGCGTTTGCCGGTGATTGCGCAGATTCTGGCCATGGTTGGGAGTTGGTTAAAGGGTCAGAGGTAAAAGTCGGCTCACCCGCGAGGCAAGGGCAAATTTGGGCTTTTATCGGCGGGCATGAAGCACTTGAAATTTTTGTCCAAGATGAGAGGGGTGGAGCAGTTGCATAAGGGCCAGCTTGCGCTGGCTCAGCCGACTCGCCTCCGCCGCCATCGCTTTGGCGAGAAACGCGCCGGCATGACGAATGAAGAACGCCTCCTGAGACTCCACCATTGCGTTTGCGAAACCGCCGTCCATGAGCGCCGACTGAAGCCAGTCCCAGCACACGTGGCCGGTCAGATCCTGCTCGCCGGGTCGGGCGAGCAGGTCGTTCGACTGGGTGTGTCTGAAATACGCCCGCGCCGTGCCGATGGGTGTCTCCGTAGCGAGTTCGGCATAGCTTTTGCCATAATCAAAGGCGACAAACAGCCCCGTCCACGCTTGAGAGGCGATTTCGGACGCCATGTTGACTGCGGCTCGCGGCGCGTCGAAAATGTAGCCTTCGGGAGCGTCGGCGGGCAGCCACGCCTCGGTCGTCGCGGCGAGTTCTACTTCGCGCAATCCGCTATCGCTTAGCTCTACGCCGAGTTCGCGCCAGCCGTCCGCCCCGAGCACGAAGCGGCGCAGCGGTTGCGCGTCAAACAGCTCGTTGGAAAATACTACGCAACGCCCGTTGATCTCCATCGGATCGCCGATGCGCACGGTCTTGGCGCTTGCGAACGGATGGCTCACACCTGCGAGCACCCCGCCGCCCTGCTCGGCGCCGAGTTCCACGAACACATGCGTGGAAGCCGCCGCTTCGCCGCCCAGCAGCGTGACGCAGGCCGCTGTCACCATTTCCCCGAAAACCGCGCCCGACGTGCTCGCCGTGTAAAAATCGGTGCCGGCTCCGTAGCCCACCCGGGCGGCGTTGCGCCGGTAGTAGCCCAATTCCGGATGATAGAGCGCCAATTCCATGAATTGGGCGAACGATAAGCGCTTGTCTGCGCCGCTGGCGGCGAGGAAGGCTTGGGCGAAGGCGGATGAAAGTGTGTCTGACGATCCCATTTACAAAACCGATGAGTTGGCCACAGTGCCGGAGATGCTCAAACGCATTCTCATGATCGCCGCCGGAGTTTTTCTCGGCATGGTGCTGTCCCTTGGCGCCGTGCGCATGGCGGCTGCATGGGGGTTCTGGCCCAATCGGGATCTTGAAAAGTCCTCCAGCTACGTCCGCGAGGTGCTGAAACTAGTCAACGAAAACTACGTCAAGGCCGAGGATGCGGAATACGTCCGTCTCACGCAGGCGGCCTTGCGCGGCGTGCTGGGATCGCTCGATCCGCACTCGGAATACATGGACGCGAAGGACTATAAATCTCTCTCAGAAGAGATCAGCAGCGAGTTCGGCGGCATCGGCGTGCAGGTCGAGATGCGCGATGGCAAGGTGGTGGTCATCGCCCCCATCGCCGACACGCCCGGCGCCCGGGCCGGTATCCGGCGCGGCGACCAGATACTCCGCATCGAAGACGAGAAACTGGAAAAGCCATCCCTTGACGGAGTGGTTTCCCACTTGCGCGGCAAGCCCGGCACCAAGGTCACCATCACGTTCTATCGTCCCGGCACGCCAAAAGAATTCACCGTCACGCTGGTGCGAGAAAAAATCAAAGTGGATAGCGTGCGCTCCGTCCACCTGCTGCCCGACGGTATCGGTTACGTGCAGCTCACCCAGTTTTCCGAGCACACCGGCGAGGAGTTTATCAACGCAATCAACAAGCTCGATGACCAAGGCATGAAGGCTCTCGTGATCGACCTGCGCGACAACCCCGGCGGCTTGCTCGACGCCGCCGTCGAGGTCGCCGAACCGTTTTTCAAGAAGGGCGAGCTCATCGTCTATACTCAGGGCCGCCGCGCCGAGGACCGCGACGAATACCGTGCCCAGGCCCCCGAGGCTCCCATCACCATTCCCGTCGCGGTCCTCATCAACTCCGGCACCGCCAGCGCGGCGGAGATTGTCTCCGGCGCACTTAAAGACACCCACCGCGCTGTCATTGTTGGCGAGCGTTCCTTTGGCAAAGGCTCCGTCCAGACCATCATCGACCTGCGCAACGGCGACGGCATGAGGCTCACCACCGCGCGTTACTATACGCCCAGCGGTGTCACCATCCACGAACATGGCGTGTCGCCCGACGTTGAAGTCGTGATGACCGAGGCCGAAGATCAAAACGTCCGCCTGCAACACTCCCGCGACGACGTGGCCGATCCCGCCGCCTTCAAAGAGGAGTTCGACGTGGAGGCCGTGCCCGACCGCCAGCTCAACGCCGCGCAAGCCGTGCTAAAGGCCGCGCTGATTCTTGAAAACGCCCAACCGGTTGCGACCGCCGGCAAATAATCCATTTCCCCTGGAATGATTCTCGCCCTCGAAAGTTCATGTGACGAAACCGCGCTGGCGGTCTTCGATCCCGTGCGCGGCATCCAAGGCGAATGGATTCACAGCCAGATCGCGCTGCATGGCCGCTATGGCGGCGTCGTGCCCGACCTCGCCACCCGCGAGCACCTGCGCAACCTCGCGCCGCTCATCGAGCGTGCCCGCGATGAAACTGATTTTTCAAAACTCACCCGCGTGGTCGTAACACATGGGCCGGGGCTGGCGGGATGTCTCGCCATCGGCGTGGCCGCCGCCAAGTCCCTCGCGCTCGCCCTGCGCGTGCCGCTGGCCGGCGTGAACCACCTGCGAGGCCATGCGTTTTCGCCGTTTATCGCGCTTCATGCCCAGGCTCCGGTGGAGTTCGACTCCCGCTTGGAGGCGTTGTTGCCTCACCTCGGCCTCGTAGTTTCGGGGGGGAATACGCTGCTCTTCACGATGGATCGCGACCTCCGCATCACGGTTATCGCATCCACCAAGGACGATGCGGCCGGCGAGGCGCTCGACAAGGGCGCCAAGTTGCTCGCGCTCGGCTATCCAGGCGGCCCGATCGTGGAAAAACTCGCCGCCGCAGGCCGGGCCGACGCGTATGATTTTCCGCGTGGAAACGGCCCGCGCAGCGATCTCGATTTCAGTTTCTCCGGCCTGAAGACAAGTCTGCGCTACCAACTTGAAAAAATGACGCCGCCCGAAATCGAGGCGCGCACGGCGGATCTCTGCGCGAGCTACCAGCAAGCCGTGATCGACGCGCTGGTGCGCAAGACCGGATTCGCGTTGCAGCGCGACGCGTTTCGCAGCGTCGGGCTTTCCGGCGGCGTGGCCAATAACCGCACGCTGCGCGCCGCGCTCGCCGCGCTCACGGCGGAGCGGGGTATCCCGCTTCTAGCCGCCGAGCCAAAACACACCGGCGACAATGCCGGCATGATCGCTTTTGCCGCGTGGGCTGATCCGTCGGTGCAGTCGGTTTCGCTGTCCACGCTGGGCATCGAGCCGAGCCTGACCTTGTAATTTGCCTCCTCCGGTTGAACCTTTTTGCCATGTCGAATTTCCGTGCAGCGACCGCCCAGCTCAAGCGCCGCCTTGGCGTGTGCGTCACCACCGATCACGACGTGCTGTTTGCGGCGTCGTTTGACGGGAGCAAGCTGTCGTTCCTGCCCGACGCGGTCGTGCGTCCGCGCACCAACGCCCACATCTCCGCCGTGCTCACGCTTGCCAACAAGCACCGCGTGCCCGTCACCACGCGCGGAGCAGGCTCGTCGCTCACGGGGTCGGGTTCGCCGGTGAAAGGCGGTTGGGTGCTTGACCTGTCGAAGTGGAAAAAGATCACCGTGGATGCCGACGCCGGCATGGCTCAAGTGCAGGCGGGCGCGGTGGTCGGCGATGTTCACAAAGCGGTCGAGGCTAAGGGCTGGTTTTATCCGCCCGACCCGGCGTCGAAACAATATTCCACCATCGGCGGCAACATCGCCTGCAACGCCGGCGGCATGCACGGCGGCAAATACGGTGTGACCCGCGACTTCGTGCTCGCGTTGAAAGGTTTTCTTCCAACTGGCGAATACGTGGAGTGGGGAGCTTCCACCAAAAAGTTTTCCGCCGGCTTCAACCTGCGTGATCTCTGGATCGGCAGCGAAGGGATGCTCGGCGTCATCACCGAAGCGACGTTGAAACTCATCCCGTTGCCCGCCGCGCGTTGGACGCTGCTCACCGCGTTTGCGGACGAGTTGGCGGCGTTCAAGGCGGTGCGTGCGCTCTTCGCGCAGCGCGTGCAGCCCGCCATCTGCGAGTTTCTCGATCGCACCAGCGTGCAATGCGCCGAGGCGAAGAGCGGGAAAACCGTCTTTGCGGGGCAGGCGGGCCGCCCCGTCGTGCTACTGGAACTCGCCGGCACGCCGAGCGAAGTCGCCGACCAAAAGGTGCTCGTGCTGGCGTGGGCGCAGGCGAACGCGCTGGCGTTCCGCGAGGCCCGCGACCGCGCCGAGGCGGAGCAGTTGTGGGAAGTCCGCCGCAAGTGTTCGGGCGCGATGTTCGCGCTGGGCGACTCGAAGCTCAACGAGGACATCGTCGTGCCGATGCGAAACTACGAGAAGTTCGCCGTGTTCCTCGACAAGCTGCGCAAGTCGTCGCGGCTCCCCATCCCGACGTTCGGCCATCTCGGCGACGGCAATCTTCACGTGAACATCATGTATCACCGCGAAAACCGCGCCGAATACCTGCGTGCCGAGAAGGCCGTGGGCACGCTCATGGCCGGCGTGGTGAAGCTCGGCGGGGCGATTTCCGGGGAGCATGGCATCGGGTTGGCGAAAACGCCTTTCTTGCGGCTTCAGCATTCGCCCGCGCAGATCAAGGCGATGCAGGCCGTCAAACTCGCGCTCGATCCCAACGGCATTCTGAATCCGGGGAAAATGTTCACGCTCTTTAAGGTGTGGGAGCACCCACGTCTGAAGATCGCGCTGCCTTGGGACCACAAGTAGGTTGGACGTTGTTTTGCGTCTTCCCTCAAGTGGCTGCCCGACATGGATTCGAACCATGACTAGGTGAGTCAAAGTCACCTGTGCTGCCATTACACCATCAGGCAAAAGGAAGATGCAATGTGCCCCGCCTTCCCTCTGCGTCAAGGCCCGAGATTACAGAGGCGTCGCTTGGGTTGCGCAGCGTCCAAGCGGACGTGTGTCCAACCGGCGCGCCCAGCGGTCGCGCCCTACCTTTTAAGAAACGGCGCTCAGGCTTTTTTCGCGTCCGCCGCGACCACGTAGGGCGCGAAGGGCGCGGACTGCGCAGGCGGGATGCGCACGTGGAGGTGGACGCCGTCGTCGTTGGTCTCCTCGCTTTGGACGTGCCCGATGGCGTGCAGCTTGGCGATGAGGTCGTGGCGGCTGTGCGGAATAAAAACTTCGGTGGAGCCGAATTCGTCGGCGATCAGCTCGATGCAGTGGTCAACCAGGCTGTCTAGGTTTTGGCCGGAGTGCGCGCTGATGAGCAGGCCGTCGGGCGCGAGCAGACGGGCGCGGTGGATGTGGGCCTCGGTCGCGGCGTCCACTTTGTTGAAGACGGTGAGGATGCGTTTGTCGTCCGCGCCGAGTTCCTTGAGCACGCCGAGGGTCGTCGCGTGATGGGCGGCGAGGTTGGGCGTCGTGATGTCGAGGACGTGGATGAGGAAGTCGGCGACGAGCGCCTCTTCGAGCGTGGCCTTGAACGCTTCGACGAGGCCGTGCGGAAGGCGGCGGATAAAGCCCACGGTGTCGGTGACGAGGAGCTTCTGGTTGCCGCGCAACTGGAGTTGGCGCGTGGTCGGGTCGAGCGTGGCGAAGAGCTTGTCCTCGGCGAGGACGTGCGCGCCGGTGAGGGCGTTGAGGAGGGAGGATTTGCCGGCGTTGGTGTAGCCGACGATGGCGGCGGTGGGGATGGGCACGCGCTGGCGTTTGTGGCGCTGCACGCCCCGCTGTTTGCGCACGTCGAGGAGTTCGCGCTTGAGGCGGGTGATGCGGTCGTTGACGAGACGGCGGTCCTGTTCGAGCTGGGTTTCGCCTTCGCCGCCCATGCCGGCGCCGCCACCGCCGCCACGTTGGCGCGAAAGGTGGGTCCATGCACGGGTGAGGCGGGGGAGCGAATACTGCATGCGCGCGAG
>JANYJB010000012.1 GCA_025361935.1 Verrucomicrobiota bacterium | reverse complement strand
AGGCGCCGCCACCGCAGCAGCAACAGCGGCTGCGGGCGCGGCCGCCGCCGCCGTGTCTTCCGCCTTCACCTGCGCCAAAGCGCAGACGGCGACCACGGCAATCATCGTTGCACGGGTGTTTCGTAGTAGGTTTTTAATCATGATCTGAGTTGGTTTTGGTGAGAACTTAACGACTTCTTATATGAGCAATGTTCATACCAACTTAAAAAATAGAGCTGATTTACATTACAAACATCCCAGTTTGCTCAAATCCAAGCAAACAACCGGGGCTTGGCGTTTGCCGATGAGTAATATGCTATCTTAATGCTAAAGCGACACATGAGCCTGCCTCCATCCATCGTGACATTCGAAAACGCGACTAAGCGTTTTGGCAGCGGCCAAGCCGTGCTGACAGATGTCACCTTGGACGCACGTCAGGGAGATTTTGTAAGCATAATCGGCCCGAGCGGATGCGGCAAATCCACCCTGCTTCGGCTGATCGCAGGCCTCACACCTTTAAGTGAGGGGCAACTCAACGTCGGCGGACGGCCCGTCATTCAAGAAGCGAGCGACCTCGCTTTCGTTTTTCAAGAGCCGACCCTACTGCCTTGGCTCACCGTCCGCCGCAACGTCGAGGTCATGCTCCGTCTTCGCCACACGCCCGCCAATAAACGCCGCGCGCTCTCCGACCAGATACTCTCGCTCGTAGGACTCGACTCCTTCGCGGCACATTACCCCCGCCAGCTCTCCGGCGGCCAAAAAATGCGCGTCTCCATCGCCCGCGCTCTCACCCTGCAACCATCCCTGCTCCTCCTCGACGAACCTTTTGGCGCGCTCGATGAGATGACCCGCGACCGGCTCAACGAGGAACTCCTCGCCATCCGCGAGCGCCAGCATTGGACCGCCTTTTTCGTGACCCACTCCGTCGCCGAGGCCGTTTTCCTCTCCAATCGCATCATCATTCTCGCCGCCAACCCCGGCCGCATCGCTCACGAGGTCTCCGTCAATCTGCCCTACCCGCGCACCGCCGAAACGCGCCTAGCAGCCGACTACCTTCAACGCGTAGCCGACGTCTCCCGCCTGCTCCGCTCGGTCGAAACTCCGTCTGCACGTCCCGCCGCATGAACCGCCGCCTTCTCACAGTTCTTCTCCCGGTGCTCGTCGGCGCTCTTATGATTGGCGCGTGGTATATCTTCCGCCTGCACATTCTCGCCGCTGACCAACGCTTCCTCCTCCCCGCGCCCGACGCCATCCTCCGCGCGCTCGCCGACAAAGCTCCCACCCTGTGGTCCTCCGCGCTCACCACCGCGACCGGCGCCCTCCTCGGCTTCGGCCTCGCTGTTGCGCTCAGCTTCACCCTCGCCCTCGGCCTCTCCCTGTCGCCCCTCATCCGCGCCGGCTTTTATCCCTACCTGATGATGCTGCAACTCACGCCCATCATCGTCCTCGCCCCCATCCTCATCCTCTGGGTCGGCCCCGGCCTGAAAAGCGTCGTCATCATCACCTTCCTCATCTGCTTCTTCCCGCTCGTGGTAAACACCACCCAGGGTCTCATCTCCACCGACCGCAACCTCGTCGAACTCTTCCGCATGGGCCGCGCCTCACGCCTTCAGGAAATCTTCCTCCTGCGCGTCCCCTCCGCCCTTCCCTATTTCTTCACCGGCCTGCGCATCGCCGCTACCCTCGCCCCCATCGGAGCCATCGTCGGCGACGCCTATGCAGGCAACTCTGCCGGCGGCCAAGGCGGGCTGGGCTTCCTCACTATCATCTACAGCGCGCAGTTCCAGTTGCCCTCCCTCTTCGCCACCGCCGCCGTCGCCTGCCTCCTCGGCTTCGTCTTCGCCGGCACCGTGGTTGCCCTGAGTTGGTTCGCCCTGCATCACTGGCACGACTCTTACCAAGCAAAGGATTAACCGTCTCTTTCTCTTTCCTCTTTATCTTAATCTTTCTCCCTCCCCCATTTTTTTCTCACCTGACGAAAGAAAACGATTAAGAGAAAAAATGATTTGAACCAGCCCATGCTCACCCGCGAACTCCCTTGCCGCGACCGCCGCCTCACCCTCGGCCACCGACCGCTCATCGTCGGCATCCTCAACGTCACCGACGACTCCTTCTTCGACGGCGGCCAGCATAACTCACTCCCCGCCGCCGTCTCCCACGCCCGCCTTCTCATCGCCGAAGGCGCCTCCGTGATCGACGTCGGCGGACAATCCACCCGCCCCGGCTACGTCGAAGTCAGTCCCGACGAAGAAATCCGCCGCGTCGTCCCCGTCATCCGCGAACTCGTCCGCCACACCGCCGTCCCCGTCTCGATCGATACCTACCACCCCTCCGTCGCCCGCGCCGCCCTCGAAGCCGGCGCCCACATCGTCAACGACATCCACGGACTCCAACGCGACCCTCTCATGGCCTCCGTCATCGCCTCCAGCGGTGCCGCCGCCATCCTCATGCACAACGACCCGTCGTTCCGAGATTCCACCGACGACGTTATCGCCTCCATCAAAAACTTCCTCACTCGCACGCTGGATCTCGCGGCGCACGCCGGCCTCGACCCGTCCCGCATCATCCTCGATCCCGGCATCGGCTTCGGCAAAACCCAGCCACAAAACCTCGCCATCCTCGCCCGCCTCTCCGAGCTGCACACTCTCGGCCATCCGCTCCTCCTCGGCGTCTCCCGCAAATCCGTCATCAGCCACGTCCTCGATCTCCCGCCCGACGAACGCCTCGAAGGCACCCTCGCCCTGACCGCCCTCGCCGTTTCCCAAGGCGTGCAACTCCACCGCGTCCACGACGTCCTCGCCAATCACTGCGCCGCCCTCATGGCCGCCGCCCTCCGCGCCGCCCGCTAAAAATCGTTCTCGTTCTCTTACTCTTTCTCGTTCTCCTCTTACTTTCCAACATGACCGGACGCATCCATCTCAAAAACATGGTCTTTTACGGCTACCACGGCGCCATGGCCGAGGAGGGCACGCTCGGCCAGCGCTGGATCATAGACCTCGTCCTCACGCTCGACATCACCGCCGCCGCTGCAAACGACGACCTCTCGAAAACCGTCGATTACACGCGCATTTACAACGTCTGCCGCAAGTGCGTCGAAACCGACCGCTTCAAACTCATCGAGTCCCTCGCCGGCCACATCATCGATTCCGTGTTCGCCGCCAGCCCCATCGTGGACGCCGTCGAGATCACCGTCAAAAAACCCTCCGTTCCCATCGCCGGCATCCTCGATTACGTCGCCGTCGAAACCAGCCAAACCCGTGCCGACCGCCTACCTCGCCCTGGGCAGTAATCTAGGCGACCGCCGCGCACACCTCGCCGCCGCCCTCGCCGCCCTCACCCGCCATCCTCAAACCCGCGTCACGGCGGTCTCCCCCGTTTACGAGACCAAGGCCGTCGGCGTCACCGACCAGCCCGATTTCCTCAACTGCGTCGTCCGCCTCGAAACCGATCTGTCTCCTCACGCCCTCCTCGACCTCTGCCTCGCCACCGAGCAACAACTCGGCCGCGTCCGCCACGAACGCTGGGGCCCGCGCACCGTTGACCTCGACATCCTCCTCCACGGCGACACCACGCTCGACGACGATCGTCTCACGCTCCCGCACCCGCGCATGCAGGAACGCACCTTCGTCCTCGCCCCCCTCGCCGACCTCGCCCCCGACTTACTCCTCGACGGCGAACCCATCCGCGCCCACCTCGCTCGCCTCGATCCAACCGACGTGTGTCGCACTGACATCACCCTCCCTCTGCCGCCCGCCGCCTAATGCCCGTCGTCCCCGAAGAACTCCCGCTCGCTCCCGCGCCCGCCGCGCTCTTCGCCGGCCTGCACGACCTCCCGCACGCCTTCTTCCTCGACAGCGGACTCTCCGTCGGCGGCCTCGGCGTCTGGTCCTTCATCGGCTTCGCTCCCTTCCTCGTCTTCACCGCCAAAGCCCGCGCCATCACGATCACCCGCGACGGCGAAACCGAGACGCACACCGGCGACCCACTTGCCGAACTCCAGTCTCTCCTTCGCCGCTACCAAGTCACTACTCCCGTTGATTGCCCGATCCCCTTCACCGGCGGCGCCGTCGGCTTCTTCGGCTACGAACTCTGCACCCAGCTCGAAAAACTCCCCCGCACCCCGCCCGACGACCTCCCCGAAGTCCCTGACCTCGCTTTCGCCTTTTACGACGGCGTGATCGCCCACGAACACGCCACCGCCCGCACCTGGCTCGTCGCCAACCCCGTCCACACCACCCCCGCCCCCGCCATACTCGCCCGCCTAAAAATAATCCTCACCCTTCCGGCACAAAGTAACCCAATAGGTTACTTTGCATCCGCGTCGCCTCCGGAAAAACCCGCCTCCAACTTCACCCCTGCCGGCTACGTCGCCGCCATCGCCCGCATCAAAAGCTACATCGCTTCCGGCGACGTCTATCAGGTCAACCTCACCCAACGTTTCTCCACCCCGCTGCCCTGCCCTCCCTTCGCCCTCTACGAACGCCTCCGCGCCCGCAGCGCCGCCCCCTTCGCTGGATACCTCAACTTCGGCCCCCTCCAGATTGCCAGCAGCTCCCCCGAACGCTTCCTCCGCATCCACGGACGCCACGTCGAAACCCGCCCCATCAAGGGAACCCGCCGCCGCGACGCCGCGCCCGCCGCCGACACTCGTCTCGCCTCCGAACTCCTTGCCAGCCCCAAAGACCGCGCCGAACTCCTCATGATCGTGGACCTCGAACGCAACGACCTCGGCCGCGTCTGCGAATACGGCTCCGTCCGCGTAGACGACCTCTGGCACCTCGAATCCCACCCCACCGTCCACCACCTCGTCGCCAACGTCTCCGGCACCCTCCGCGCCGATTGCGACGTCATCGACTGCCTCCGCGCCACCTTCCCCGGAGGCTCCATCACCGGCGCCCCCAAGATCCGCGCCATGCAGATCATCGACGAGTTGGAACCGCACCGCCGACACCTCTACACCGGCGCGATCGGTTACATTGGTTTCGACGGCGACTGCGACCTCAACATCGCCATCCGCACCCTCACTTGCACCGGCGGACGCGCCTACTATTCCGTGGGCGGCGGCATTGTCTGGGACTCCGACCCCGCCGCCGAATACCAGGAAACCCTCGATAAAGGCCGCGCCCTCCACGAAGCTCTCACCGCCTCCACCTGATCATGCCCACCGACACCAAAGTCATGCTCGACGGGAAACTCTGCTCCGCCCACACCGCGCGCATCTCCCCGCTCCACGAAGGCTTCCTCTACGGCCACGGCCTCTTTGAAACCATCAAGGTCTCCGCCGGCCGCCCCGCTTTTCTCGCCGCCCACCACGCCCGTCTCTCCACCAGCGGACTCGCCCTCGACCTCCCCTACAAACTCCCCCTCGCCACTCTCCACGAACGCCTCCTCAAGGTCATCGCCGCCAACGACGTCACCCACGGCAGCGCCAAAGTCACTCTCTTCAACCAAGGCGACACCGTCGGCGAGCTCATCACCACCCGCGAATTCGCCTACTCCCCCGAAACCTACGCCCGCGGCTTCCGCCTCCAGACCCGCCCCACCGGCCGCCGCGTCTCGGGCCTCACCAGCTACAAAACCCTCAACTACCTCGAAAACATCCGCGCGCGCCGCGCCGCCCTCGCCGCCAGCTTCGACGAAGCCCTCTTCATCGACACCGCCGGCGAAGTCATCGAAGGTGCCGGCACCAATCTCTTCATCGTTAACGACGGCGTGGCTCTCACCCCACCCCTCGCCAGCGGCCCGCTCCCCGGCATCGCCCGCGCCCAAGTTCTCGCCCTGCTCGGCTTCGCCCGCGCCCGCGAAGCCGTTATCACCACCGCCGAACTTCTTTCCGCGTCCGAGGTCTTTGTTACCAACGCCCTCCTCGGCGTCATGCCCGTCAGCCGCATCGACACCCGCGACCTCCCCGTTCCTCAACCCTTCACGAGCGACCTGCAATCCGCCTACCGCACCCGCGAAACAGGCCAATCTCTCTAAACCCTGAAATAGACAGGATGAACAAGACTAACAGGATGGTGGAAACCGCCCCTTGGTTCGTATCCTGTCCATCCTGTTAATCCTGTCTAAAGTTTGGAGTTTTCCTATCCGCGACCTCCGCGTCATCCGCGGAAAATTCTAAAGCCCGCCTTTTCTCCCATGACACGCTCACCCCGTCTCCTCGCCCTCCTCGCCACCGCCGCCCTCGCCCTCGCCGGCTGCGCCAAGAAAACGGCCACTTCCCCGACGCCCTTCGCCCCCGCCGCACCCTTCAAGATCACCGTCCAGCTCGACTGGATTGCAGAACCCGAGCACGGTGGCTTCTACCAAGCCCAGGCCAAAGGCTACTTCAAAGCCGAAGGCCTCGACGTCGAACTCATCCCCGGCGGCCCCAACGCCCTCGTCATGCAGAAACTGGCCACCGGCCGGGCCGACATCGGCCAGGGCGACAGCACCAACACCCTCCTCGCCATCGCCCAGGACATCCCCGTCATCCAGATCGGCGCCGTCTTCCAGAACGACCCGTCAGTCCTCATGCTCCACGACGAAAACCCCGTCAAAACCTTCGCCGACCTCAACGGCAAGACCATCATGGCCCGCCCCGAATGGGCCTTCCTCCCCTACCTGAGGAAAAAATATAACATCGATTTCAAACTCGTCCCCCAAAACTACTCCGTCGCCAACTTCGTCGCCGACAAAGACCTCATCCAGCAGGGCTACTACATCGCCGAGCCCTACCACATCATCAACGCCGGCGGACAAATGCCCCGCTTCCTCTACGCATGGGACGCCGGCTTCGACTCTTACTGCGTGCTCGTCGCCAACAAGACCTGGGCCGCCGCACACCCCGACCAAGTCCGCGCCTTCATGCGCGCCTACGTCCACGGCTGGCTCGACTACCTCGCCGGCGACCCCACCCCCGCCCACGAACTCCTCAAGAAAGTGAACCCCATCAACACCGACGACTTCATGATGTTCTCCCGCAAAATGATCATCGACGGCGAACTCGTCACCGGCCGCGGCCCGGGCGCCGGCGCCGACAACATCGGCCGCATCACCAAAGAACGCTTCGCCACCCAAATCCAGCAGCTCGAAGACCTCGGCATCCTCCCCAAAGGCAAAGTCACCGTCCCGCAGGCGATGACGACCGACTACCTGCCGTGAGAGAGCAAAACGACATCACTAGAATTACTATGGGCATAAAAACGTTCCGAGTCATGCCAGATAGTCATTTTCTTTAAGTCCCCCAGTCGGCCAATAGCGCGTCGGCATCCCTAAAATTTCCTTACGGCTTGGATGATAAACCGACAGGCAAAACGGAACTCGTGTTTTGGCCAAAACCGTAATTTCACGAACAGTAAGCTCAAAATTTTCCTGCGAATCTTTATGGCAAAACCGCATGTGCCACAAAGCAACATGAGTTGCGCCAAGCTTTCGAAAAGTTGTCACCCAGCGTCTCACTGCTAAAATTATCCATCGTCGTTGATCAACAGTGTCACCGTTAGGCGCCTGAAGAATCGCTGCCCCAAATCCAGCCACCTTGCCATATTGGGGATGGTGGAGAGACAAGTCCCGCCTGATGGTATTTTTCTCCAACTTACAATCGAGGGCTAACCCAGTGCGGCGCTCCGCTATCTCTGGCGAAAAACGGGCACCATTTATATCTAGATAAAAATAATCACGCTCCGTTATTACTGAAGGTTTTTTGCCTAACTCCATAGATGAAATCTAAAGGCACAAAACCAGCATCGGCAACGAGCAAGCGATATCGGCAAGTAATATTTATCCTAACGGCATCAGCCGCCCCTCCGATAAACAGCAAAGGCGATTAGCCGTCGCCGCTCCCAGAGAATCCGCCCATTGGCGGATTCCATGAGTGGTCAACTCCTCTGTGGCTCGCCCCGCCCGCCCACTCCCTGCATTATAGCCTGACAGCCCGCCGCAACCCGGCACACTCCCCGCTAATGTCCGCCGCCGATTCCCGCGACCGCTTTCTCACCCTTCTCCAGTCCGCCGTCCGCGACGGCACCCTCGTCAAGCTCACCCTCGGCAAACACCGCGGCGCCGACGCCACCCTCCAAAACCTCTTCGTCCGCCCCGTCACCCTCAAGGCCGGCCCGCACCTCTCCTTCACCTGGCGCCACGCCACCCGCGACATCGTCAAAAACCATCCTCCCTCCGACGCCCTCGCCACCCTCGAAACCCTCATCGGCCGTGACTTCCTCGACGCCCACCTTTTCACGCCCGCCCAGACCGCCCAGCTCGAAAGCCGCCCCGACGGCACCGCCCGCCTCCACGTGAAGCTGGCCGCCAACGCCCCTGCTCCCGCCGTCGAACACCACGACCGAGCCAAGGAACACCTCGTCCCCGCCGACGCACCCTGGCTCCGCGCCCTCGGCGTGACCAACGACCGCGGCCAACCCCGCGAAGGCATGGCCGCCAAGTTCCGCCAGATCCAAAAGTTCACCGAACTCCTCGCCCACCTCCTCTCCGAGTCCGACATCCTGCCTTTCGATCCTGTTAATCCTGTCCAAAACTCCGCCGCCTTGAAGATTGCCGACATGGGCTGCGGCAAAGGCTATCTCACCTTCGCCCTCGCTGCCCACCTCGGCGCACGCGCCGAAGTCACCGGCATCGAGTTCCGCCCAGAACTCGTCGAACTCTGCAACCGCCACGCCCGCGCCAACGGTCTCGCCAACCTCCAGTTCGCCGCCGGCGACATCGCCTCTGCGCCCCTCGACCGCGCCGACGTCCTCGTCGCCCTCCACGCCTGCGACACCGCGACCGACGACGCCCTCGCCAAAGGCCTCGCCGCCGGCGCCCGCCTCCTCGTGGTTTCCCCCTGTTGCCAGAAAGAACTCCGCCCGCAACTCACCGCCCCCGCCATCCTCGCCGACGCCCTCCGTCACGGTATTTTCCAGGAACGCCAGGCCGAGTTCGTGACCGACGCCCTCCGCGCCATGCTCCTGGAGTGGGCCGGCTACCGCACCAAAGTCTTCGAGTTCATCTCCACCGAGCACACTGCCAAAAACCTCATGCTCGCCGCGATCAAGACCACGCCCTCGCCAAGCGGCACCCGCGACGCCGACTCCCCGCTCGCCGCCCGCATCCGCGCCTTCGCCGCCTTCTACGGCATCCGCAATCAGGCTCTCGCAACCCACCTCGGTTTCACCCTCGCCGCCTGATCGGGTGATCAGTTCCCGCCGTTGTGCATGCGAGACACGTAGCCGCTTGAGTTGGCCTCGTATTTTTTAAGGACGTCCACGATAGCCTTCCGATACTCGACCTGCATCGGGATGCTGTTCTCCCAATAAAGAGAGGTGCGGTAGTAATCGTAATAATCACCAACCTCAAACTCGTGGATGCCGGATTCCGCCATGCTGCGGATGGTATTGAAGAGTGATCGCACCTCGTCCGCCACGGCCGCGCGATTACTGCCGCGTTGCTCCACACGGGACTGAAAGTCGGCGATAATCGGAGCGAGCCGCTTGTTCTCCGCCGCCGTCCCCAATTTCAGGCGGATCACCGCCACGAGCGCCTCCGACATGTCGCGGAACTGCTCGATGCGCGCCGACTGCGCGTGCCAGCGCGCGAGGTCGATCGCCTCCCACTTGGTAATCCCGTCGATGCGATAGCCGAACCAACGCTTGTCCACCTTGACGGCGGACGACGAACCGGAGGACGAGCGCCCCTCCTCGACGGCGACCTTGCGCGTCTCTGCATAGGTAGCCACGCCGACGACCTCGTTGGTGCTTGTTGAAAAAATCGGGCTGCCGCTGTTGCCCGGCTCAAAATTGGCATTCACCTCGATGCGTGTGGGGCCCACCCCGAGCACGACCCCGCTGGTCTGCGTAGCCACGCCACCGCCGAGCCGGTTACCCACCACGACGATCTTGTCGCCGATCTTCACCGACTTAAAAACGTCCGGAGCAAGCTTCAGCGCACCCTGCGCCTTCGCGATCCTCAGGATCGCGATGTCGCTGCCGACAGCGCCAAAGATGCCCAGCACGGTCAACTCCTCGCCGTGGAGATTTTTGAGGGTGAGTTTTTTATTCGAACCAAGCACGTGCTGATTGGTGACCACGAAATCCACGCCCTTGATCTGGGTCATGAACCCCGTGGCGGTGCCCTCGTCGCCGTCGATCAGGACGATGCCCTCCATCTGATCGGCGGAAAGCGCCTGCTGCTCCGGCGCGGACGGGGGAGCGGCGACAGGCGCGGACGGAGCAACCGGCATGGATGGGCGCACCGGGGAACCTCCGGCGGTGTTGCCGACATACTGCTTGAGATCATCCGCCGGACCGAACCCCATCTGCTCTTCGCTCAGCACCTCGGAGGACGTCGCAGGCGGCTGCGTATCAAAATCGATAGCGACCAGCTTGGCGTTTAGATTCGTGTCGTAAAGGGTCTCAATCATCGTCCGGTAAAACCCGACACTCATCCCGCGCTGAACCACCATGCGGAGAATCAGGCCGCTTTTTTGATCGATCCACGCAACTGTCGGTCCACCCAGATTTCCCGTGCCCTCCACGCGGTAGACGTCATGCCCTTGCCAAGTCTCCGCACCGACCAACCGCGCATCTTTCAAACCAAAGGGAACGCCCGTCGCGTCCTGGGAAACGCCATCCAGCAACGGCTCGAGCGCGGAAAAGACACTGGCGCTATTCAGCAAACGGCCGCGCAAGGACTGCGCGAACTCGTCATCCGTAAGACTGCTTTCGGCGGAAGCTTTGCGATTGGTGCCGCCAAACGAACTCAGTTTCCCGGGATTCACACCCCGCTTTACCAACAAAAACCCTGAATGAGACCGCGCCGACATGGCGCCTCCCGTTGAATTGGAGACGCCGTTGAAACCCCAACTGGCAACATACCAGTCATCCGGATTTTTCTTACGCAGAATAAGAACGCTATAAAGCGGAGGCGGCCCAAAATGGGGCTGGCCGCCTGGCATCTCACGGATGGAAACCGACACCTGGCGCTGGTAAGCCTGCACGGTCACGCCGTCGCTCGCCGCATAGGCATTTTGTGCGCGAGCCAGCACGGATTCCACAGTCTCCTCACTCGCCGAACACCATGCAGCGGTCATCACGACCAGCAGATTGACGAAAAATCCTTTGAAGATGCTTTTACGCATGGGATGACGTTGCTAGTTGTGTAGGCTGATTCCAACCACTCCAGACTAGCGTGCAATCTCGGCAACACCAAACACCGCCAAATCTGTGAACTGCGAAAACCTCGACTGGGCCATCCTCGACCGCCTCCGTGCCGGTTTTCTCGGCGGCGGCGCGCAAGGCCCCTACTGGCAATCGCCCGCCGATCTCGCCAACTACGACGCCACCTACGCCGAACGCATCGGCTGGAAATGGGACGCCGCCCTACACGAACTCACCCGCCGCGCCTGGCACCCTCACGCCCGCACCGTCCTCGACTGGGGCTGCGGCAGCGGCGTAGCCGGACGCCGCGTGCTCTCCACCTTCGGCGCGGAAAACTTCGACGCGCTCCATGTCTGGGACCACTCGCCGCTCGCCCGCACGTTTGCCGTAGACCGCGCTCGCACTGAGTTTCCCTCTGTCGCCGTCGCCGAGTTTACCGACACCGGCCAGCCCGTCGGCCTGCTCGTTGTCAGCCACGTTCTCAACGAACTCCCCACCGACGCCCTCGCCCAACTCCTCGCGCTCGTCGCCCGTGCCGACGCCGTTCTCTGGGTCGAGCCGGGCAACCACGTCGTCAGCCGCCAGCTCATCGGCATCCGCGAGACGCTCACGTCCGCCTTCCACATCGTCGCTCCCTGCCCGCACCAAGGCGCCTGCGGCCTCCTCGCCGCCGCACGCGAACGCGACTGGTGCCACTTCTTCGCCGAGCCTCCGCCCGGCGTGCAAAACGATTCCCACTGGGTCCGCTTCGGCCACCGCGCAGGCGTCGATCTCCGCAGCCAGGCCTACGCCTATCTCGTATTGGAGAAAAAACCGTCTGCTTCTACCTGCCCCAACGATGCCTCCCGCATCCTCGGCCGCGCCGAGCATTTCAAGGGCTTCGCCCGCATCCTCTCCTGCGAAGCCGCCGGAGTCTCATCGTTGGAACTCCAAAAACGCGCCAACGCCGACCTGTTCAAGGAACTTAAAAAGGACGCCAGCCATCCGCTCTACCGCTGGACCCGCGACGACCGCGGTCGCATCACCAGCGCCGAACGAGTTTAACGCCTCACTTTCTCCGCGTCGCGCACACCACCTGCACCGGCGTCTCCAGCCAGCCCTGTCCGCACGTCAGCACCGCCGCGCCGACATCCGCCCCGAACGGTTTCAACGCCACCCCCGCCGCCGCCAGCTCCTCGACCGCGCGGTCGCCCTTCATCGCCAGCAAACGCCCGCCAACCTTCGCATGCGGCAGACTCCAGCCCACGAGCTTGTCCAGCGCCGCCACCGCCCGCGACGTCACCACATCGGCCTCGCACGGTTTTATCACATTCGATTTTCCACGGCGCACCGTCACTCTGCCACCAAACCGGAAACGCAAAATCATCTCCTGTAAAAAATCACAGCGCCGCTGCAAGGGCTCGACCAGGATCACCTGAATATCCGTGCGCACGAGCGCCAGCACTAGTCCCGGCAAACCCGCGCCCGTGCCGATGTCGGCCACGCGCTCTCCCGGTTTGATCAGCTCCGCCAGCGCCGCGCAGTTGAGCAGATGCCGGTCCCACAGCCGCGGCACCTCGCGCGGACCGATCAGCCCGCGGATAACTCCCTCCGTGGCCAACTGCTGCCCGTAGTTTTCCAGCTTGGCCACCACCTCGGGCGCAAAGGTCCGGACCGCCGCCTCGGGCGTCGGAGGGAAAGGTTCGGGCGTAAAGGGAATGTCGTTTTCCTGGTTCATGGGCGCTACGGCGCATGGATTTGCGGCACCAATCGCTCCGGTGCAAAGCCATTCCAACCAATCTCACCGCCGCGCTTGACTCACGCCGCCCGCTTCCTGCACTGTGACCGACTACATTTCCAAAACCTATGGGCCAACAATCCAACAAGCACATCAAGAAGAAGCGCCGCATCGCCTACCATAAACGCCGCAAGGCCGCCGTCGCACTGGCCGCCAAAAAAGCCGCCCCCAAGGCGAAGAAGTAAGCTGCCCGTTTCCCGTCTCTCTCAAAACCGCGGCCTGCCAGCCGCGGTTTTTCCATTTTTCCGTCCGTTCCGCATCCCTTCCCGTCCGCCCACGCCGCCACCCGCCATGATCACTGTCAGCCTCATCTCCCTCGGTTGCGCCAAGAACCTCGTCGATAGCGAGATGATGATCGGCCACCTCCATCAGGCCGGCATGAGCGTGATCCCCGACGCCGAAAAAGCCAACGTCGTCATCGTCAACACCTGCTCCTTCATCGATTCCTCCAAGGAAGAATCCATTGGCCACATTCTCGAAGTGACCAAAAACCGCGGCATGCGGAAGCGGAACAAGGACCAGAAACTCATCGTCGCCGGCTGCATGTCGCAGCGCTTCTCGAAGGACCTCCCCGATTCCCTTCCCGAGGTGGACGCCTTCATCGGCCTCGACCAGATCACCAAGATCGTCCCCGTCATCGAGGAAATCTACGCCAAGGAGCGCGGCAAAAACGAGGCCCCCAAGTCCTTCATCGAGGGCAAGTCCACCTGGATTCCCGACTACGACACGCCCCGTTTTCGCCTCACGCCGAAACATTTCGCCTACCTCAAGATCGCCGAGGGGTGCAACCACCCGTGCACCTTCTGCATCATCCCTCAGATCCGCGGACGCCACCGCTCCCGCACCGTCGAGAGCGTTGTCGCCGAGGCCCGCCGTCTCGTCGCCGAGGGCGTGAAGGAGATCAACCTGATCTCCCAAGACACGACCTACTTCGGCATGGACACCTGGGAACAGCGTCCCAACCCGCGCACACCCGTCGATTCCTCGCGCGGCACCGCGTTGACCACGCTCCTCCGCCAGCTCAACGCCATCGAAGGCGATTTCTGGATCCGCCTCCTCTACACGCATCCCGCGCACTGGTCCGACGAACTCATCAAGACCATCGCCGAGTGCCCCAAGGTCGCCCGCTACATCGACATTCCCCTCCAGCACATCAGCGACCGCATGCTCGGCCTCATGCAGCGCGAGACCAGCGGCGACTACATCCGCGACCTCATCAAACGCATCCGCGCCGGCATCCCCGGCATCGCGGTCCGCACCACCTTCATCGTCGGCTTCCCCGGCGAGACTGACGCCGACGTCGAGGAACTCTGCCAGTTCATCCGCGAAACCAAGTTCGAGCGTCTCGGCGTCTTCCGCTACTCGCAGGAAGAAGGCACCCGCGGCGCCAAGATGCCCGACCAGATTCCCCCGAAGATCAAGGAAGCCCGCTGGCACAAGACCATGGCGCTCCAAAAGGAGGTTTCGAGCGCGGTCAGCGCCACCTTCGTCGGCAAAACCCTGCGCGTCCTCGTCGAGGAACCCGGCGTCGCACGCGGCGAAGCCGACGCCCCCGACATCGACGGCCGCGTTTACATCGACAAGAAACTGCCAGTCGGCGAATTCATCAACGTGACCATCACCGGCCACCACGACTACGACCTCCTCGCCCTTCCGAAAGGCATCGAGCCCCGCGAATACAAAGTCGCGAAGCAGGCGCAGTAAGGTTCGCCGGGAGTTGCGAGCGACGGGATTATCCTAGTCTCCCCAAGGGAAATTCTGCACAAGAACTCCCATGCCGTTTCCACACCATGATTCGTTCTGGGCCGAGACCGTGAAATTTCTCTCGGCGCACGCCGCACCCGAAGCCTCCCTGCTCGCCCCCGATGAGTTCGTGGAGGTCTTTGCCAACGTCTATACCTACGCCGCCCCGGAGCTCGACCCCACCATCCGCTACGACTGGATCGTGATCCACAAGGGCAAGTTTGAGACGATCGCCTCGGCTTTCCTCGAAACCGTCCTCAAAAAAACGCCGGCAGTTTTCGCCAACGACGTCTTTGTCGTCTTTTCTTCGTCAGCCCGCCTGAAACCCCTGCCCGCCGACACGCCCCACGTCGCCTCGTTGCGCCACATGGCGGCCAACCGCAAGCCTGGCGCCACTCCGCTTTCCGGCGCCAGGCAACGTCTCCGCCCCATCAACATCACCAAACTGGATGTCGAAGGCGTCCGACAGATGATGAACGAACGCTTTAGCCGGAACGAGGACGACGCGTTCGGCGGCTACGAACATCCGCACCACTGGGACCGCGTCCGCTATCAGGAGGTTGACCACGTTTTTACACGGTTGATCGGCGATGTCAGCGGCCTCGACGTCCTGGAAATCGGCTGCGGACTTGGCCGAAACGCCCGCCTTTTCAAAAAAGCCCGAAGCTACCTGGGCACCGACCTCTCCGACGTGGCCATCGAAAAGGCCCTGCGCGCTCATCCTGGCCACCCGTCCTACCGCTTTGAGCGCATGAACGCCATGGACCTCACGGTGGAGAACGACAGATTCGACCTCGTCCTCGCCACCGAGATCATCGAACACGTTCAGGACGCGGAGAAAATGCTCCGCGAGGTCCACCGCGTCCTTAAACCCGACGGGCGCCTCCTTTTTAATTCCGCCAATCGCGACAGCCTGCACCTGCGCATGGTCCGCGCGCTCGGTTACCCCGATTTCCTCGGCACGAGCGAACACTTCCGCGAGTTTGGCTATGACGAGATCAAGGGCATTCTCGACGGGGTCGGTTTCTCCATTGTTCAAAGCGAGGGCGTTTTTCTGCTCCCATACATGAGCGTGCCGGGCGTGTCCCCCGCCATCCAAACCGCCGCCTTCGACGATCCCGCGCTGGTCGAGATACTCCGCGACCTCGGCGAACGCGCCGGGCCGCAATACGGCTTCGAGTTCCTGATCGAGGCCCGAAAAAAATAAACCGTCCCATACTTATGGCCCCCGCCTTCAAGGAATGGCGCGTCATCACCGAGGCGCTCGGCTCGGGCGGACAGATCATCATTCTCCGCAAGGGCGGCATCGCCGAGGGCCGCGCCGGCTTCCGGATCGAAGCGGAACGCTTCTGGCTCTTCCCGACCCAATTCCACGCCCAGCGCGAAAAAACCAAACCCGACGCCGCGAAATGGCTTACTCCCGTCAGTGCCGCGCCCGCGCCTGCCGCGATCACGCTGCGCTATTTCGCCGACATCGTTCAGACCTTCTTTCTCACCCGCTGGGAAGACGTTGCCGCGCTCGACCCCTTTCATGTCTGGACCAAGTCCGCCGTCCGCGAAAAATTCGAGTGGGACCAGCCGCCCGGCCTTCATGTCCTTGTCGTCCGCGTCCACCGTCTGCACGAGCCCGTCACCGTCTCACTCACCCCGGCAATGGGCGGCTGCAAATCATGGGTGAGCGTGCCCTGCGCTTTTGAGGCGACCCCAAGCTCGCCGGTGCTCGACGATCACACCTTCGCCTCCCAGCTCGCTTCGCTTGAGCGCGTTCTTAGCCGGCCTCTCTCGCCGCCGTCGCATACTTAGCGATAATTCCGTCAAAACTCCCGTTAGAAAAGAAGACCACCACGCGCGGCTTTCCTGTTCCCACCGGCAGCGTCGCCGCCGTGAGCCTTGCCAGCAGCTCGGCGTTCGTCGGCGCGCCCACTCCCTTGCCGCCCGCCGCCTGCACGTGGGCGATCACCGCCTCGGTATCAAATCGCTCCCCTGCCTTCAACTTGTCAGCACGATTCACCGCCCCGAGATAAACTTCGTCCGCCAACGCCAGCGCGGCCATAAAACCCGCCTGAAGCGTATTGGTTCGAGCCGTGTTACTGCGAGGCTCGAAAACTGCCGTGAGCGTGCCCCCTGGAAACCGGTTGCGAAACGATCGCAGCGTCTCGGCTAGCGCGGTGGGATGGTGCCCGAAATCCTCGATGACCGTCAGCGCGGGAGTATTCACCAAAACTTCCTGCCGGCGTTTCACGCCGCGAAAACGCACCAGCCCTTCGAGCCGCAGCACCGTGAGATTCGTGGCATCGAGCGCGAGACCCGCCGCCGTCGCGGCCATCGCCGCGTTGCGGGCGTTGTAGAGACCGGGTGACGCCCACGTAATGTCATGCCAGCGCGCGCCACGCCAGAGCAGCGTGAAACTCACGCCCGCCGCCGTTTCAACAAAGTTCGTAATACGAACATCGCAGTTTGCCCCCGTGCCGACGCGCACCACGCGCGTCCACGGCAGCGGCCCGATGGCCTTTAAGTTCTCGTCGTCGCCGTTCATCACCACGAAGCCGTTGCGCGGCACGATCCGCGTGAGGTGGGAAAAGGTCCGTTGCACGTCCGCCAAGTCACGGAAGATGTCCGCATGGTCGAACTCCAGGTTATTCAACACCGCGATGTGCGGCGCATAATGGATGAACTTCGAGCGCTTGTCGAAAAACGCGCTGTCGTATTCGTCTCCCTCGATAACAAACGGATCTCCGCCCGTTCCGAGGTGGTTACCCATCGGCGGATCGATTGGCACGCCACCGATGAGGAATCCCGGATCGCGCCCATTTTCACGCAAGAGAAACGCCGCGAGCGAGGTCGTGGTAGTTTTACCGTGCGTGCCGCAAACGACGATGTTCTTGCGCGTCTTCAGAATCGTATCGTGCAGCAACGCCGGCAGCGAGGTGAACGGCAGCGCACGTGTGTCCAGCAGCCACTCGACCTCTGGATTCCCGCGCGACATGGCGTTGCCGATGACCACCAGATCGGGTGCCAGCGCGGCCAGTCGCGCTGGATCATAACCCTCGTGCAAGTTAATGCCTGCCGACGCCAACACGGTGCTCATCGGCGGATAGACGCCCGTATCGGCGCCACTCACCTCATGCCCGGCCGCCCGCGCCAGCAGCGCTGCATTGCCCATGGCAGTCCCGCAAATGCCCATGAAGTAGATTTTCATCGTTCGTTGACCCGACTCAATGCATCCCACCCGCGAAAACCAGCGCTATTTGATTCCATTTAGCTCCGGCGCGGCTGCGGCGGGCGGCGTGAAAAGGGGAATAGCTCGCCCGACTCAAACGCAGGCGCGGGCGTGAACGGCTTAACGGTGGCGGTAGGGGCGAGGCCGGCGGCTTCGCGGAGTTTGTCCTTCTTGCTCTTGCGCTTTCCCTTGATGCCGCCGGTTGGCGCCGGGGCGGGAACGATCGTCTCCAACGGCTCGAAGCCGGCGATCTGTTCGCGCTCGATTTGAATCCTGTTGCGCTTTTCGATCAGGCGGAAATGCGCGTCGGTCTCGGCGCTGATGAAACTCACCGCTACTCCACTCTCCCCCGCCCGTCCGGTGCGGCCGATGCGGTGCGTGTAGTCGGCGGGCGAACGCGGCAGGTCGTAGTTCACCACGACGGGCAGTTGCTCGATGTCGATGCCGCGCGAGGCCACATCCGTGGCGACCAGCACACGCACGCGGCTCGCCTTGAAGTCGGCCAGCGCCTGCGTGCGCGCGCCCTGGCTGAGCTCGCCGTGGAAGGCGGCCGCCTCGATGCCAAGGCGGCGGAGTTTTTCGGCGACGTGTGCGGTGGCGTATTTGGTGGCGACAAAGACCAGCACGCGCGTCCACTCGTGCAGCACGATGAGGTTGCGCAAAAGCTGGGTGCGCTGAACGACGTCCACCTCGATGGCGCGTTGGAGGATGTCGGGCTTGCCCTCCGGCGTCGAAGCGATGGCGATGCGCACCGGATTGCGAAGAAGATTTTCCGCGAGCGTGCGCACAGCGGCGGGAAACGTCGCCGAGAACAACAGCGTCTGCCGGTGGGCGGGCAACAGGGCGATGATGCGCGCGACTTCATCGGAGAAACCGAGCGCAAACAAACGGTCGGCCTCGTCGAGCACCAGAGTGGCGACCGAGGAGAGCGAAACGGCGTTGTGGTCGATGAGATCGAGCAGACGCCCGGGCGTGGCCACAACAATGTCCGCACCGCCACCCAGCGCCATCATCTGCGGGTTGATCGAAACACCGCCCACCACGACGAGGGTCTTAAGGCCGGCGTCTTGAGAAAGGTGAACCCCGTAATCGTGAATCTCTCCGGCGATCTGCGAGGCGAGTTCGCGCGTGGGCACGAGGATGAGTGCGCGCACGAAGCGTCCGCGTCCTCTCGGGCCGGCCACCGCGAGACGCTCGATGATGGGCAACACAAAGGCAGCGGTCTTTCCTGATCCGGTCTGCGCCGAGGCCCAAACGTCGGCGCCTCGCAGCACTGCCGGAATCGCGGCGGTTTGGACAGGAGTCGGCGTCGTGTAACCACAACCGGAAATGGCTCGAAGGAGCGGTTCGGAAAGGCCGAGCGATGAAAACGACATGGGAGCAGGTTTAAGAAATCGGAAGGTAATTGCGAACTTTCGTCCGCCGGAAGATTGCCGCGCAAGCACAGTGGCCACACAGTCGGCCACCGCATGAATCACGTGACCGCAGGAGAATATTGGAATGGCAACGCCGAGGCGTGGTCGAAACTGGCGAGGGCCGGCTACGACGTTTACCGCGATCATCTCAACACTCCCGCGTTTCTCACCATGCTGCCGCCCGTGGCCGGGCTGCATGGCATCGATCTCGGCTGCGGCGAGGGCTACAACACTCGCCTGCTCGCCCAGCGCGGGGCGGCCATGACCGCCATCGACATCGCGCCGATTTTTATCCGTCTAGCCCAGACTGAGGAGACACGCGCCGCGCTAGGCATCACCTACCGCGAGGCGAGCGCGGTGGCGCTGCCGTTCGCCGACGGCGCATTCGCGTTTGCGACGGCTTTCATGAGCCTCCACGACATCCCCGAGACCGAGCAGGCGCTGGCCGAGGCGTTCCGCGTGCTTGAGCCGCGAGGATTTTTGCAGTTCTCCATTCTGCACCCGTGCTTCAATCCGCCGCACCGGCGCAACTGTCGTGACGAGGACGACAACGTCCACGCCGTAGAGGTGGGAGACTACTTCGTGGATGCGCGCGGGCATGTGGACGAGTGGATTTTCGGCGCCGCTCCCGCCGCAATGCGGGCGCGCCTGCCGAAGTTTAAGGTGCCACGCTTTCACAGGCCGATCAGCGAGTGGCTGAACCTGCTCATCGCCGCCGGATTCGTCTTGGAACAGGTAGGGGAACCCTGCCCATCTGCCGAAACCGTGCGGGCGCACCCGATGCTGCAGGATGCGCGGGTCGCAGCCTACTTCCTGCACATCCGCGTCCGCAAACCGGCGTAGCCGACCTACTTCTTCTTATCCTGTTTAACAGGCGGCGTGACGGACGCTTTTTTAAAAGTGGATTTGGGCAGGTTTTGCTTCTGCTGGAAGCGCTGGCCAGCCTTGATGTCTTTTATGGTAGGAACGTATTTCTGGCCCATGCCGGAAGACCGGCGACAATGGACCGGACGGGCAACCAGAATCTTTGATACGCGGCGACCGTTTCAATTGCCGACGGGAATATGCGCCGTCTCGCGGAGCACTTCGGGTTTGGAAACCTTGCGGGCATGCGCAATGGCATTGAGCCGCGAGGCTTCGGCAGGCGTAAGCGCAGTGATACGCTCGGCGCCGTCACGATCCACCCATTTCACATGGTGAGGCCGCTGGCGGGATGCCTTGACGAGAGTTTTCAGGAACAGGGTTTCGTCGTCGGGTAGATCGCTCATGGTGGGCCCGAGTTGGGCGGCGCATCCGCCAAGGTCAAGGACGCCTTATCCGACAATCGAAACCGATGAGAGGGCTCAGTCCTTACGGATTGATCGCAAAAAACCGCCGCAACCATCCTCGATCAGGTCGAGCACGTGCTCGAACCCCTCGGCGCCTCCATAGTAAGGATCGGGCACCGAGGTGTCATTATGCTTGCTGCAAAACCCGACAAACGGCCACACCCGCGAGCGCTGCACGTTGGTGGTGGCCAGTGCCAGCACATCACGGTGGTTGGAGCCGTCCATAGTCAGGATAAAATCGTAGCGCTCCATGTCCTCCCGGGTGATCTGGCGCGCGCGACTGTTCAACTCGTAGCCCCGGCGGGCGGCGGCCGCGCGCATACGCTCATCCGGCAGTTCGCCGGCGTGCAGGCCGATCGTGCCGACGGACGCGATCTCCACCCGGTCGGAAAGCCCCTCCTTCGCGACCAGCGCGCGCATGACGCCTTCGCCAGCCGGTGAGCGGCAAATGTTGCCCATGCAGACAAACAGGACGCTGGTTTTGGCTTTCATGGATCCGGAGAAAGCGCAGCCGCTTCGGATTATTTCTTAAGGGCGGCGCAGAACTGCGCCAGGCGGCTGACTCCCTTGGCGATGATTTCGTCGCTCGTGGCGTAGCTGAGGCGCAGGTAGCCTTCGGCCCCGAACGCGCTGCCCGGGACGGCGGCGACTTTCTCGGCGTCGAGAAGCTTGGCACAGAACTCGGCGGAGCTGAGACCAAAGCTGGAGATATTCGGGAAAAGGTAAAACGCACCTTCGGCGAGGAGGCATTTGATGCCGGGGATCTTATTGAGTTCGGCGTGGAGGAACTTCCGGCGGCGGTCGAAAGCGACGAGCATCGTCTTGAGGGCGGCGTCGGTCTTGTCCTTTTCCTTAAGGGCGGCGAGCGCGCCAAACTGGGCGAAGGTCGTGGCGTTGGACGTGGTCTGGCTTTGCAGCTCGGCGATGGCCTTGGCGATGGGCGCGGGTGCGATGGTGGTGCCGAGTCGCCAGCCGGTCATGGCGTAGGTCTTGGCGAAGCCGGAGACGATGATGGTGCGGGCCTCGGCCTCCTTGCTGAACGTAGCGGGGCTGTAGTGCTTAGCGCCGTCGTAGGTGAGATGCTCGTAGATCTCATCCGACATGATGTAGAGGTTGTGCTTGAGCGCGACGGCGACGATGGCCTCCAACTCAGACTTGGTGTAAACGGCGCCGGTCGGATTCGAGGGCGAGTTGATGATAAGGAGCTTCGTCTTTGGCGTGATGGCGGTCTCGAGCTGGGCGGGCGTGAGCTTGAATCCCGTAGTGTCGTCGGCGAGGACAAGCTTCGGCACGGCACCGGCGAGCTTCACCATCTCGGGATAGCTCACCCAAAACGGCGCGGGAATGATGACCTCGTCGCCGGGAGAACACACCGCGAGAATCGTAAGGTAGCAGGAAAACTTGCCACCGGGAGACACGATGACCTGCGACGGGGCTACCTTGAGGCCGTAGTCGGCGAGGTATTTGTCGGCGAGGGCTTGGCGGAGCGGCTCGATGCCGGGTGTGGGCGCATACTTGGTCTTGCCAGCCTTCAGGGCGGCGATGCACGCCTCCTTGATGTGATCGGGGGTGTCGAAGTCCGGTTCGCCGGCGGCAAAACCACAGACATCTTCACCGGCGGCGGCGAGAGCCTTGGCCTTGGCGTCGACGGCGAGCGTCGGGGAAGGCGAGACGTTGAGTGCCCAGGACGAGAGAGGCGCGGGTGCTTGGCTCATGGATAGGAATCGCAAAACAAAGGGGCGGAAAAACGAAAAGCAAGCCCCGCTCTGGGCAGGACTTGCTTTGCATACAACCTACTCGTGGGGGAGGGCCCGTCGGCGGCCGCTATTTTTTCCCTTTTTTCACGGGACCGGCAGGGACCTTGGCGGGAAGCGAATCAATCGCCACGCGGAGAAGCTCGCCCACGCTGACATACTTTTTCTTGGCCGCTTTCACGAGGGTTGACTTCGTCTGGGCAGTCAGGCGGACAGAAATCTGGCGATGCTCGGAGACGTTGGACTCGTAGCGGTCCACGTTGAATTCTTTGATCGCAAGACGAATCACTTCGCTGGTGGACTTGAAGCCAAACTTTTTTCGATACGCTTCGATCTTTGCGATCAACGAGAGAGGCAAATCAAACGTAAGCGGAGCAGGCGTAGGGGCAGATTTTTTGGCCATGGAGAGGTAGGGCTAAAGTAAAGCAATGCTGGAGACTGACTTGTTCGATACAAGGCCCAGCCCTAAGCGGTGAGCAACGCTAAATTTCGATGACCGAAATCAATCCGGCCCAACCAACGAAACACCATGCGCCAGACGATCCACGACAATACGATAAGCCTCGGCCGGCGTATCGACCACACCCCACGCCTTGGCAACAATGGCCATATCCGGTTCGCGCGCATGACGGACAAGCAGGGTATGCACACCCGCCTCGCTTCCGCCCAGCACATCCGCATCGGCATCTCCCACCAGAAAGGCCTCTTTAGCCGAAACCGACAACCTTCTGAAAATCTCCCTCAATCCGCCGGGATGCGGCTTATGCGTAGGCAGATCATCTCCGCAAACCACCGCGTCGAAGAAAGCCGCCAGATCGTGCGTGCGAAAAATTGCCTCGGTGGTCGTGCGGTCCCGGCCGGTCCACAATCCGAGTTTCAGCCCGCGTGCACGCAACGTCACGAGCATGTCGCGCATTCCGTCAAACGGCTGGACCAGATGGGCGTTGGCAAAACCAAAGGTCTCCAACCGACGCAACGCCTCCCCCACCCTTGCCTCATCGTTCCCCACCAACTCGATCATGGTGCGTTCCGGCGGCCCGCCCAGCAGCATGAAAACATCCGCCTCCGTCAGCTCTGGGCGAAAGGGTTCCAACGCGTGCAGAAACGCCCGGAGCACCAGCGGAATCGAATCGATGAGCGTGCCATCAAGATCGAAAATCACGGCTCGCAGGCCGGACGATGGATCATTGGCCGCTTTCATGGGCCCAACTGGCGAACGCGGGTCGCGGACGGCGGCGTAATGGTATCCGGCAGCACGGCGGGATCAAAAAGCCCGCCTGAAAAATCGAGCCCCAGCGCCGCCCCCGTGACCACAAACTGTGTTTTGTTGCGCGTTTTCTCGTCGCGAACCTCGATGGTCTTAACGATCCATTGCGCGTCGATTTTTTTGAGATCAAGAACCGTGATCGTCTTGAGCGTTTGGTTGCCCTCGCCGATCTGCTCCGCCTGCACAAGTGCGCCAAACTGCGTGTCGAGATAAACGCGCACACCGGCCAATTCAGGCCTCTGCGCAGCAATGTCCGCAGGCGGATAAAGCAGAAACACATGGGCCGGACGCCCGCGAACAGGGGCTACGCCTTCGAACACAAAGTCATTCCAATAGGTGAACGGCATCTGCAGGTCGAAGGCGGTCAGGTCGGTGCCGGCCAAGGAAGTAAACAAGGCCGTCGCCCCGAGTCCCGCCACTTGCCCGTCTGTGCCGGGCCAGGCCCACACGGCACTTTGCGGGCCGTTCTGGACAAGCAGGCGGCGCTCGGCCCCGATCTCCCCGGGCTGCAAAATCACTCGTGAAACCGGACCACGTTCGTTACGAGCACCCCACATGCGACCCGACACCATGCCCTCCTCCCCGCGACGGGGCAGAACGCGCAGAACAAATTCAAGATAGTAATCTCCCGCGATGCCTTTGAGGCGGAAGTCCTCAAGGATTTTGCGCCCTTCAGCCTGATCGGGTTTGCCGAGCTGGACGTATTGGGCGGGCGGACGATAGCGGCGAGACTGACCGAAGGATTCTTCCGTAAACAGACCACCAAAAACAACAAGGCAGACGAGCAAACCCGTCTGCCTTGAAAAAATCGTCCGCAGGGACCCCGGTTGCACGGGAATCAGGGCTTGGCGGCGGCGGGCGCGGGCGCAGCCGAGGCTGGAACCGCCGCCGGGGCTGCGATGGTCGGCAAAGCACGGGCGTTGGACGCCTTCTGATGCTTCACGACGTAGATTTGGCCGAGATAGAGGCCGAAGCAGAGCACAAAGAACACGATGGCCGCGTTGATGGTGAGCTTGGTCAGCACATTGCCGGTATCGGCGCCGAAGGCCGCCTCGGTGGCGCCACCGCCCAGAGCGGCTCCCATGCCGCCGTCAGCCTTGGCCTTTTGGG
>JANYJB010000006.1 GCA_025361935.1 Verrucomicrobiota bacterium | reverse complement strand
CTCCGGCTTCATGGCATCATACATGGCGTCCATCACCTTCGCCTGATACGCATCGAACTCGGCTTGGTTCACTCCCTTGGAGTTGCCCGCCATCTTTTTGGTCATGGCAAGCATGCCCTTTTTTTGCTGCTCCAGCATCTTTGCGATCATGGTCTCCAATTTCATCTTGCCGATCACCGCCTCGGCGTCGGCCAGCGTGCCTTTCTCGTCCGCCACGCCTACTTTACTAGACGAAAGTTTAAGCAACAATTCTCGCCCATCCTTGGACAGGACAAGCACGTCGTCAGCGGGACGGTAGGCGGAGAGCTTCCATCCCGCGAAATTCCCGCCAACCGCCACCCACGCGGTCTGGTCACTGCCAGGAATGGCCAGCGCAAAACGGCGGTCCGCCCCCGTGGCCAGCATGCCGCGCAACTCGGGTGGCGCCGACTCAGCCGCACGCAATGTCCCGGCAAAGAGCAGCACCATGCAGACGAGTTTGGGAAATAAATTATTCATTGGGAAATTATCCTTTATCAAATGCACCCGGCACCGCGGGACAAGTCACGCCTCAAGATTCTTGCCTCAAGCGCCCAATCCGGATTTGGCTGATGGCGCACCGTATGAATTCATCCACCTGCCGCCGCTTTGCCGCACAACTGCTCATCGTCGCCGCTCTGGCGTTCACCGGACTCCACGCCGAAACCCGCACATTGACGGACAAACAGGGGCGCTCGATGAAAGCCGAGATTCTGTCTGTCACCAACGATCAGGTGAAAATCAAGCGCGAGGACGGCCAGACGTTCGTCGTTCCGCTGACCAACTTCTCCGAAGACGATCAGACTTTTCTCAAGACCCTGAACACGACCGGGGCCAAGCAAGGGATTCCGGATGGCGCAATCGGCGTGGACCTGAGCCGGGCGAAATTTGACACCTCCAAAAAAGACGTGGATGTCACGCTTACAACCAAGCAGGTCGTCCACAACGGTTGCACCATCACCGAGGAAAAATGGGGTTACGCGATAACTATCACCAATAAAACCCCGCAGCCGATTGATGGGTTGCGGGCCGAATACCAGCTCTTCGCCACGGTGGACCTCATCGACGTGAAGGGAAAGCAGGGCCTAAAACAGAAGAAATACAAAACGCCGATCGATACCATCAAAGAGTTCGGGAAGGTGTCTTTGCGCACCGAAACCATTTCGGCCATCAAAACAAAATTCAACGGCAGCATTATCTCTGCAAAAACCGGCGAGAGTGCGAGCAGGGAGACACTCTATGGCATCTGGCTGCGCATTTATATGGGCGACCAACTCGTTTACGAGGATGCAGCGCCCGGCACCTTGCGCACCTCGGAAACTTGGTGACGGACGTCGTCGTCGCGCCACCGTTGCACGGCCCGCTTAACGGCGGGCCTTTTTTGCGGGCGTCTTGTATTCGGCCGTCACGACCGACGAAAACCCGCCTCGCGCCTTGAAATCGGCCACGATCACCAGCGAGCGCGGCTTGAGGGCCTTGCCGAGGTCGTCGCAGATCTTGTTGGTCGCCGCCTCGAAGAAGATGCCTTCGTTGCGGTAGGCGTGAAAGTAGAGCTTGAGCGACTTCAGCTCCACGCACGCTTTGTCCGCCACGTAGCGCACGGTGATCGACGCGAAATCGGGATGGCCGGTCATCGGGCAAACCGAGGTGAACTCGTGATGCGTATGCGCGATGACGAAGTCGCGGTGCGGCGCGGGATTGGGAAAGGTTTCGAGAATCTTGGGATCGGCCATGGTGAAGCCAGAGGCGAAGGACGAAAGGCGCAGGGCGCAAACCGTTTTTCGCGCAACCCCAGCGCACGGGGCGCAAAAAACCGGCCCTCCTTCCGGAAGGGCCGGCGATCACGACAGGAACGGGATCCTGATCAGAAATGCATCTGGTAGGAGGTGGCCAGCCATGCGTTGGGCGCATCGCCATACGTGGTCGCGTTGACCGACACCGAAAGCACGCCGTTGGATAAAGCATAGTCCACGCCCACCGAGCCACGCAGCCAGTTCTGGCGGTAGCTCTCTCCCGGAGTGCTCAACGTGCCGGTGATCGCGGGAGCGCGACCTTCGAAACGGTGAACCCCCTCCAGGGTGCCGGTCAGCGTGACGGTCTTGGTCAGGGGACGGGCGAGGTTCACGCCCAGTGTCTGCTCAAAAAGCTTGTCGTTGCTTTGACCGTAGGAGGCGGCTCCGAGGCCTCCGGTTTCCCCATAGGCTCCGATCTGGACGCGGCTGGCGGTGAACTTGGTGTAGGGCGTGAAGGTGATCTCATGCGTCACCAGCGAAGCATCCACCCAATCGAGCCGGGCCGCTCCGCCTGAGACGCGACTCTCGGTCGAACCGTTGAAACTGGCGGCGGGAAGCACGTTGCGCGTGGTGTCGATCTGGCCCCATTGACCAAAACCGGTGAGAGTGCCGACGAGCGGAGTTCCGGGAATCGCGCCGATGGCGTCCACCACCACATACCGTCCGTCGAAACTGGTCTTCCCGTCATTCAGTGTATGCTGAAGTGCGTTCGTCACGCCCAGGGCGAGGTTGAGCTGCACGGGACCGAAATTATAACCGCCGCCCACTTCCGCGACGCCGATATTACCGCTGCGGCTGCCGTAATTGTCGGCGCCAAGATCACCCGCCACCCAGCCGGTAAAATGGCCGGCTTCGGCGAAACGCTGGAGGGGATGGCCGTGCGCACCGTTCAGCACGAGGGCGCCGGTATCGACGACCGAGTTGTTAACCCCGGCCGCCACGGCGGTGATGGTGGGCCGATTAAAGCCGGGGAAGCCGAACGAGGTGTTTACGCCCAAGGCGCATATGAGCAGAATTAACGGGAAACGCATTCCACTTTCAAAAAGGATGTTGTGTGTTTTATTATTCATAAGGAAGGGAACAACCTGAACACTTCCGGCCGCTTAATCACAAGCTGTTTTCGTGCGGTTTTGACCGCTCAACGCCAGCTACCGGAGGGTGCGACAAAATCCAGAACGGCGAACCCGCTCAGGTCGCCGTTTCCGTAAACCGCGATTCTCGGATGACCGTGATCTTGATCGTGCTCGGGTATTGCAGCTCCGCCTCGATGCGCTGGCGCAGCTCCTTGGACAACTCTTTCGCCTGTTCGTCGGTCACCTTCTGCGGGTTGACCACCACGCGCACCTCGCGGCCCGCCTGGATGGCGTAGGCCTGCTGCACGCCTTCGATGGACATCGCGAGTTTTTCCAAGCGCTCGAGGCGCTGGATGTAGCCCGTCATCGACTCGGCGCGCGCGCCCGGACGCACGGCGGAAACCGTGTCGGCAAGGATGACCAGGCCGGCGTAAACTGTATCGGGCTTCACTTCCTCGTGGTGGGCGGCGATGGCGTTTACCACAATGGGCGTCTCGCCATAGCGCTTCACAAAACTCGCGCCGATGGCCGCATGACTGCCCTCGTAATCGCCCTCGATGGCCTTGCCGATGTCGTGCAGCAGACCGGCACGCTTTGCGAGGTTCGGATCGAGGCCGCTCTCGCTCGCGATCATGGAGCAGAGGAAGCCCACCTCGATGGAGTGATCGAGCGCGTTTTGCGTGTAGGAGAAACGGTATTTGAGACGTCCCAGCAGCGTGATGATCTCGGGATGCAGGCCGTTGATGCCCAGTTTTTGGACGGCGTCCTCGCCGGATTGCTGGACGTTGAGCTCCACGTCCTCCTTGGCGCGGGCGTAAAATTCCTCGATGGAAGCCGGGTGAATGCGGCCGTCCTTCACGAGGCTTTCAAGGGTGATGCGGGCGATCTCGCGGCGCACCGGGTCGAACGACGAGATAAGCACCATCTGAGGCGACTCGTCGATCAGCAGCGTGACGCCCGTGGTGGCCTCGAAGGATTTGATGTTGCGGCCCTCGCGTCCGATAATGCGGCCCTTCATCTCCTCGCTCGGGAGCTGGACGATGGTCGCGGTGATGTCGTTGTTGGGCTTCGAGGTGAGCCGCTGCATCGCGGTGATGAGGATGCGCTTGGCCTCGTTGCTCAGATCCTGCTCGGAGCGGTCGAGGGTCTGGTGCTTCAACGCGCGCAACTCGTCTTGGCACTCCAGCTGAACCTCCTCGCGCAGGGCGCGTTTGATTTCCTCGGCATCCATCAGGGAGACACCCTCGAGGCGCTTGCGGAGAGATTTGGAAAGGGTGCGGATGGCGTCGCGCGCCTGCTTGATCGCCGCGCTCTCGCGGGCGAGGCGTTCGCTTTTCTGCTCAAGCTGGTGGTCGAGGAGCGCGAGCGATTCCTCGTGGGAGCGGATCTCGCGCAGCCTGACCTCGCTCTCGATCTCGCGGCGGTCGAACTCGCGGTTGATCTCCGCGCGGCGGGCGGCGATCTCTTCGTCGGCCCTCTGCTTGATTTCCTGCGCGGCGACGGCGGCCTCGCGCTTGACGACCTCAAGCCGCTCGGCGGCGCTTTGCTCGGCGGCCCGGCGCGTGTGACGGGTGAGCAGCCACACAAACAAAAACCCGAGGCTTCCCCCGGCAGCAATGGCCGCCGCCAGCGTCCACCAAGTCGGTGCGCCTGTTACCGGCATCACGGCAAAAATCTCGGAAGCGGCTGAATTCAAGAGAAGCGGACGATGCCGCCCGCCTTGCAAAACTCAACTCCTCAATCGGCCCGGCCATCGCCCCCGTGCACAAAAAACCCGCGCGCCGCGCCTTTCGCGGATTGCGCCCGCCCGCGCATCCCGTTTGTTCAACGTCGTGGCCGGCACCCTGCGCAACCCTCTCGACCTTCTCGGCGTCTTCAAAACGACGACGCGCGAGCGCTTCGATTGGATTTCGCCGGTCGTCCTGCTCGCCCTGAGCGCCATCGGCGTGGCGTTCATCTACAGCGCGCAGCTCGCCACCCCGCAGAGCGACTGGATCAAGCAGCTCGTCTGGCTGGCCGCCGGCGCCGGCCTCTACGTCGCGGTCTCGCTCATCGACTACCGCTTCTGGCTGAGTTTTTCGCACTGGTTCTATTTTGGGTGCATCGTCGCGCTGGTTTTGGTGATCACGCCGGGCGTCGGCACCCACCGTTTTGGGGCCGCGCGCTGGCTGGACCTCGGGTTTTTCGCCCTCCAGCCGTCGGAACCGGTCAAGGCCGCCGTCCTGCTCGTAACCGCCGGCATACTCGTGCGTTCCAAAGTCGGCACCATCGCCAACTCCCTCGGCACGCTCTGGAAATTGGCGCTTGCTGCGGGTGTGCCCATCTTCCTTATCCTTCTCCAGCCTGATCTTAAGTCGGCAATCGTCCTGCCCCCCGTGGTGTTTTCCATGCTTTACGTCTCCAACCTCTCGACCCGCTTTTTCGCGGCTGCGTTGGGCGCGTTCCTTATTCTCGTGAGCTTGGTTGCCTGGGATTGCTACAACTACACGCAGTTCATGGATGCGCACAAGTATTCCTACATGAACGACAAGGGCAAGTTCGAGCCGCACGGCATCCTGCCCCTGCACGACTACCAGCGCAACCGCATCATCTCTTTCGTTGATCCGCAGAAATACGATCCCGCCGACATCGGCTGGAACCAGATCCAGTCCACCATCTCGGTCGGCTCAGGCGGCCTCGCCGGCAAGGGCTGGACGCAAGGAACGCAGGCCCAGCTCGGCTACCTGCCCCGCGCCGTCGCGCACAACGATTTTATCTTCTCGGTCATCGCCGAGGAGAAAGGTTTTTTGGGAAGTCTTACGGTTCTGGGTCTGTTTGGCATTTTGATGTTTAACGGCATACGCGTCGCCGGGCTCGCCCGCGACCGCTTCGGCACCTTGATCGCCATCGGCGTCACGGTGCTGTTCGCAGTGCATGTCTTCGTGAACATCGCGATGACCATCGGACTCGTGCCCATCACGGGCATACCGCTTCCCTTTATCAGCTACGGTGGCTCCTTTGTGCTTAGTTGCTGCTTGCTGCAAGGACTGGTTCAAAGCGTCTATCGCTTCCGAAAGGACTTCACGTGAAAATGAAGCCTGGATTCGATATCGACCGCTCTGCCGGAATTTCCTGCGCCGCAACCAAAGACCAGGGGTGCCCCGTCACAACACACGACCACACCCACCATGAGCGATTCATCCCATACCCCCTCCTCCTCCGGCGGCAATCCCCCGGACGCCAGCCACTATGACGAGGAACTCACCAACCCTCCGCCCGTCACCGACTCCGAACCCGTTGACCGCAACGAACTGAAAACCGGCGCCCAGGCGCGCTCCAAAGACCGCCCGCTCCTCGAAAAAATCCTCTCCGTCTTCAAGAAGGAGAAAACGTCCTTCCGCGAGCTCATCATCAACTCCGAGCCGCTCGAAAAACGCGTCGCCCTCCTCATCGACGGCGTCCTCGACAAGTTCGAGATCGAGCGCGAGTCCGACAACCGCATGGTCGGCGGCATCTACAAGGGCCGCATCAAGAACCTCGACCCCGGCCTCAAGGCCGCCTTCGTGGACATCGGCTACTCCAAGAACGCGTTCCTCCACTACTGGGACATGCTCCCCGCCGCCGCCGACTCCTCCGTCGAGGTCGTCCGCGTCAACAAGCGCAAAAACGCCCCTCCCCGTCCCGCCGAGCCCACGGTGAAAGACATCCCCCAGATGTATCCGCCCGGCAGCGAAATTGTCATCCAGGTCACCAAAGGCCCCATCGGCACCAAAGGCCCGCGCACCACGACCAACCTCGCCCTCCCCGGCCGCTACCTCGTGCTCATGCCGTTCTCCGACCAGTGCGGCATCTCCCGCAAAATCGAAGACCCCAAGGAGCGCCAGCGCCTCAAGCAAATCCTCCAGGACCTCACCATCCCCGAGGGCATGGGCGTGATCGTCCGCACCGCCGGCGAAGGCAAAAAGACCCGCTACTTCGTGCGCGACCTCCACATCATGCTCAAGAAGTGGGAGGAGATTCAGCACAAGATGCAGACCGAGCGCGCCCCCGCCTGCCTCTACCAGGAGCCGAACCTCGTCGAGCGCACCGTCCGCGATTTCCTCACCGAGGAAGTGGACCGCGTCCTCATCGACAACGAAGAGGACCACAAGCGCACCCAGGACCTCGTCGCCCAGATATCCAAGCGCTCACGCTCCAAGATCGCCCTCTACAAGGACAACATCCCGATCTTCGAGCGCTTCAACATCGAGCGCCAGATCGAGCAGACCGGCCAGCGCAAGGTTCCCCTGCCCTCCGGCGGCGAGATCATCATCGACGAGACCGAGGCCCTCATCGCCATCGACGTCAACACCGGCTCCCACAAGAACCGCGGCGGCGAAGAAAAGAACGTCATCTACGCCGTGAATTTGGAAGCCGCCGTCGAGGCCGCCCGCCAGATCCGCCTGCGCAACCTCGGCGGCCTCATCATCATCGACTTCATCGACATGAAGGAGCGCCGCCACCGCAACGGCGTTTACGACAAGCTCGTCGAGGCTATGGCCGAGGATAAGGCCAAGAACCACATCCTGCCCATCAGCCAGCTCGGCATCCTCCAGATGACGCGCCAGCGCCAGCAGGAGTCGCTCTCGTCCAACCTCTACACCGACTGCCCGTATTGCCGCGGACGCGGCATCGTGAAGTCGGCGACAACCATGTCGGTCGAGTTGCAGCGCCGCTTGAGCGCGATTGTCCGCCGCCTCACCGGCCGTAACGACGGCAAGGAATACAGCCTCCGCGTGCTCGTCCACCCGAGCATTCTGGAGCGCCTCCGGAGCGAAGATGCGAACCTGCTTGTGCGCATGGAAAAGCTCTTCGGCGTGAAGTTGGCCTTCCGCGCCGACCCGGCCTACCACGTCGAAAACTACAAGATCATCAACGCCGCCACCGGCGAAGAATACCGGTAAGATGGAGCCGCGTTCAGCGGCTCCATCATCGTTCTCTTTCTCTTAATCGTTCTTGTTCTCAAAGGCCGGCCCTCAACAGGCCGGCCTTTTTCATGCCTGCAAGCCGGACGCCCACCCCGCTGTTCATCATCCCGTATGATTTGACTTCCCAAATTGGGAATTTTTATTGAACTTCCCCGTTACCGAACAGTCTTCATGCAGATCATCGCCATCAAAACCTTGCGGGAATTCTGGCAGGTCCACGCCTCCGCCGAAGCCCCCCTCAAGGCTTGGTATCACGAGGCCAGACTCGCCGAATGGCGCTCGTTTCAAGACATCAAAAACCGCTATCGCCACGCCGACGTCCTGCCCGGCAACCGCGTGGTCTTCGACATCAAGGGCAATATCTACCGCCTCGTCGTTCGCATCAACTATCAGTCCGGCTGCATCTTCATCCGGTTTGTCGGCACCCACGCCGATTACGACAAAATCAACGCGCAAACCATCTGATCCCGCCATGACCATCAAGCCCATCAAGACCGAGGCCGATCACGCCGCCGTTCTCGCCCGCCTCGACGCCATCTTCGACGCGACTCCCGGCACACCCAAGGGTGACGAAGCCGAGGTTCTCGCCACGCTCGTCCATCTTTACGAAGAAAAGCACTTCCCCGTTGGCCTGCCATCGCCCCTCGCCGCCGTGCGCTTTCGCATGGAACAGCAGGACCTCAAGGCCAAGGATCTCATTCCCTACATTGGCAGCGCATCCAAGGTGTCCGAAGTTCTCTCCGGTCGCCGTCGTCTGAGCCTTTCCATGATCCGCAACCTGATCACCGGCCTCGGCATCCCCGCGCAAGTGTTGCTGCAAGACACCAAGCCTCGCCGCCCCATCAAACGCCGCCCCGCTAAACGCCGCGCATGGGTTGCGTGACGAACAGCACCCCTGCCGGACGCCACCGAGGCTCAACCCCCTCGACTTTCAACGTCTCCGGAGTCTCCTTATCCTGAGTAAAAATCCGAAACCGCGCTTTCCATCACGCCATAAGCAAATTCAGGAAATTGCACCTAGAAATGAGCAAGTCATCATCCAAACCACTCTGCCGTTTTATCCCGTAAAACGCAGTTACGATTTATAACACTGCTCGGCAAAAAATACAAAAAACATATGAAAGGTCGCATTCAAGGTCGCCCAACCAAATGGGTTTCAGTTCGCGTAAAAGAAGAAATCCCAATCGGTAAGCCTGGAATGAAATTTGAGATATGGGAGAAGTGGAAGCAGAAGGATAAGAAGGTAGGCACACTCATCGTAAGCGTCGGCGGTCTGCGGTGGCGCTCTAGCAAGAAAGGAAAGTATATTACTAGAGATTGGAATGTGCTCGAAAAGTTTTTCAGCACAGAGACCGATAAAAAATAAAACGCCGAAACAGTCGCCACAACCATGATCGCTCCTGACCTTAGCTCTGAGGACATCCGTCTCAAACGTTAGGCAGAAACAAATATGAAATACACGGAATCGGATATCGAGTCGTTATACGAAGCGGCGCTCGCCGACGCACACAAGCGTCTTGCTGGCGTTTCGGTGGCTCGCGGGCGTGCTCCGGCGGTGAAAGGTCTCAGCGGATGGGTTTATGAGCAGACCGTTCGTTCGTGTATCGAAGATGAGCTGAAGGACGAATTGGAAGGAGTCGAGATTGGTGAGCAGATGAGCCTGCATGGTAGAGCGAAGCTCGATTTGGTCATCGGTTCCGTAGCGATTGAAATCAAGGGCGGCGGTTTTTTTGGTGCGCCCGACGCGGAAAAATACCGTATCTATCGGAAGGCAGTGGAGTCCTCGGAAAAGCGATATATTTATTTGACGGCTCATGAAGCCTATAAGCCATATCGTGCTTTGGCCATTGATATTTTCGGAGAGAAGAATGCGTTCTTTCTAGACTCGAAAGGAGCATGGAGGAAATTCATTAAGACCATTCAGAAAGAGATAAAATGAGCCTAACAATCTAAGCCAAAGGGGTCTTGTAAGCCAAAGACGGTCGATCCGAAGGGGGCCGGGTGAGTCTCATCAATTTCAAGACACCTAATCACCGCTGAATCCCAAGCTAAGGATGATCCGAACCTAGATTTTTCCCCAACAAACCCCATGTCCGCCTACCCCCGCTCCCACCCCCGTCTTGGTCACCTGCTCTGCCTCGCGTTTTTCACTGCCATACTCGGCGCCGGCGCTGTTGCCCGCGCAGCGCAGGACACAACCGCCTCCGCATCCATCACCATACCCGAATGCCAGCCGCGCTCGGGCTTGCCCAACTTCTTCGCCAAACTCGAAGCCGGCGGCCCCGTGCGCATCGCCTACCTCGGCGGCAGCATCACCGAGGCTTGGGGCTGGCGCGACCTCTCCCGTGATTGGTTCGCCAAACAATACCCGCAGGCCAAGGTCAGCCAGATTCGCGCCACCATCTCCGGCACCGGCGCGGAGTTCGGCGCGTGCCGCCTGCAAAACCACGTCCTGAGCCACTCGCCCGACCTCGTGTTCATCGAGTTCGCGGTCAACGGCGCCGGCGCCACCACCCGGCGTGCCATCCGCTCCGTCGAGGGCATCATCCGCCAGATTCGCCGCCACGACCCCGCCACCGACGTATGCCTGGTGTTTACGATCTCCAGCGGCATGACGGGGGAACTGAAACAAAACCGCTCCCCGCAGGTGGTCACCAACATGAAAACCGTCGCCGACCACTACGGCGTCCCCACCATCGACTTCGAACCCGAGGTCATGCGCCTCATCCTCGACGGCAAGCTCGTCATGAAGGGCGCCGCCCCGGCCAAGGACGCCCCCGCCACGGCCCCCAAGGTATTCAGCGCCGACGGCACCCACCCGCTTTTCGATACCGGCCACCAGCTCTACCTCGATGCCATCGTGCGCTCCGTGCCCGCGCTCAAGACCGCCGGTCGCCCCGGCCCGCACGCCCTTCCCGCCCCGCTCGACGCCGACAACTGGGAAAACGCCAGCATGGTCGCCATCGACACACCAGGCATCACCCGCAGCGCCGGCTGGCAAAAAATCGAGCCGCCCGACGGCACCGAAAAAAGCCAGCGTATCAGCCAGTATTTCTCCGGCGTCTGGGCCGCCTCGGCGCCGGGCGACACGCTGGAATTTTCCTTCGATGGCGTCGGCTTCGGCCTATCTGGTTTTCGCGGCCCGTCCGCCGGCCTGTTTCGCATCACCATCGATAACCGCCCCCCGCAAACCGCCACGTTCTTCGACTCCTACTCCTACGCAGGCAGGGTCAGCCACAAGGCCTGGTTTTATCCGGACGATCTGCCGCGCGGAAAACATCGCGTGAAAATCGAGTTCCTGGCCAATCTCCCCGACCACGCCGCCATCCTCAAGAAAGACGGGCTCACCTACAAAGCCCCCGCCACCGCGCCCACTCCCGTCTTTCAACTCGCGGCCGTCCTCCTGGCAGGCTCGCTGGTGCCGTAAACACCACCACTAAACCGGCGAAAACCCCCGCGCCAAAAGCTTGTCGTTGGCACGGGACTAGCGAATGTCGGCGCAAGCGCATGCGTTTCCGTATCACCCACCGCACCCTCTACAGCTATGCCGGCGCCGTCTCGGAATCCTTCATGGAGGCGCGCCTCACCCCGGCCAACGACCAGCGCCAGCAGTTGCTCTCCCGCCGCCTCGACACCACCCCGGCGGCGAACATCCACGCCTACACCGACTACTTCGGCAACAGCGTGGAAACCTTCTCCATCGTCAAGCGCCACCAGGAGCTCGTGCTGGAAAGCCACTCCGAGGTCGAAACCCTTCCCTACGAGCCGCCCCAGGCCGCGCTCGACATCAGCATATCCGAGGCGCGCCAACTTTACCGCAGCGAACGCCTCAAGCTCTTCGAGTTCCTCATGCCCTCCGAGGCGATCCCCATCGGCCCCGAGGTCAACGCCCTCGCCAACCAGCACTTCAAGCCCGGCGACATGCTCGGCGAGGCGCTGTTGCGGCTGAACAAGTGGATCAAGACCAGTTTCCGCTACGCGCCGGGAACCACCGACATCAACACGCCCGTCACCACCGCCCTCAAGCAGCGCACCGGCGTGTGCCAGGATTTTGCCCAAGTGATGATCGCCGTGCTCCGCTCGGCGGAAATCCCCGCCCGCTACGTCACCGGCTACATCGAGACGGAGACCCAGCGCAAGGCGTCGGAAACCAAGCGTGCGACCACCCTCATCGGTGCGAGCGAAAGCCACGCTTGGATCGAGGCCTGCCTGCCCGGCGGCTTTTGGTGGCCGCTCGATCCCACCAACGACTGCGTCGCCGGAGAACGCCACGTGAAAATCGCCGTCGGTCGCGATTACCACGACAGCACGCCCACTCGCGGCGTGTTCAAGGGCACTCACACCAAAAAACTCTCCGTCGCCGTGGTGATGCAGCGCATCTGAGGCGTTCCAGACAGGTGGAACGTGTTGACCTCAACGCGTTCTCCGAACTTCGCCTCCCGAAAGCAACGCGTTGTCCGCAGCGCTCCGTCGAACCAACAGCGGTCAACGCGTTCCACCCCGCAGGGCATCCGCCGCCCGGGCGGGTTGCTCAATAACCCTTGATCGGCTTTTGCGGCGGCTCGGCAGGCGCCTCATCATCCGCAAGGTCTTTCAAATCGACCGAGAAGATGTCCATCGTCTGCCCGTCCGCCGTGAACAGCGTGAAGAAAACTTGGAACGTGAGCGGAGGCTTCACCAGACCCGGCGAAACGAGCACCTTGCCGTCGGGCGAAGGATTGAGAATCACCCGCTGGGTGGTCTTGACGTTGACGGGAGTCCACCGCGCCGCCGCCGTGGCCGCATCGGGTTTCTCGGGCTTCTTTTTGGCATCGTAGAAGCGCAGGTTGAACTGCACCCCGCTGACGGTGAGCCCGAGAAAACGGCCATCGGCACGGGCGATGGTGATGCCGTCGATCTTGGCGGGCGGCTCGGTTTTTTCCTTCTTGGGCGCGACCGGCTTGGGCTTGGGCGGCGGGGTCTGCGCCACGACGACGAGCGGCACAACCATCCCGATGGAAGCGGCCATCAACAGGGACTTCATCACGGCGGCGTTGATTTTCATAAGCGCAACCTTGGCGCGTGCGCACCGCCGCCGCAAGTTTCCTTGGGTAAAGAATGCGTGAACCCCGCGATCACGCCCCGGGCCGGGCCTTGATCTGCGTCTTCAAGTCCCGCCACCGCGCCAGACGCTCGACGATGCGCATCTCCAGCCCGGCGTTTTTCGGCGTGTAGAGCGAGAGCGGTTTTTCGAGGTAGTCCTGCCCGGAGATGTTTTCCGGATAATCGTGCGAGTAACGGTAGCCCTTGCCGTGGCCGGCCTGCTTGCTCGCCGCACCGCTTTTGTCGCGCAGCGGAAGCGGCACGGGCTGCACCGGCTGCGTCTTCAACGCGTGATGCGCCGCCGCCAGCGCCAGCGTGGCGGAGTTGCTCTTCGGTGCGCAGGCGATGTGCAGCGTCGCGTGCGCCAGCGTGAGCTCCGCCTCGGGCAACCCGATGAAATCGCACGCGTGGTGTGCCGCCACCGCCAGCGGCAGCGCGAGCGGATCAGCCAGTCCCACGTCCTCGCTCGCGAGGATGACGAGGCGACGCGCGATGAAGCGCGGGTCTTCCCCACCGGCGAGCATCTTCGCCAGCCAATACATCGCCGCATCGGGGTCGCTTCCACGGCAGCTTTTGATGAAAGCGGAGATGGTGTCGTAGTGCTCATCCTCGTCGGCGTCGTAGCGGATGCGCCGCTCGCGGGCGAAGACCTCGATTTCCTTTTCCGTGATCGCGGCGGCTTCGGGCAGCGACAGCGCAATGACCTCAAGGGCGTTGAGGGCGCGGCGCAAATCGCCGTCGCAGAGCACGGCGAGATCGGCGAGCACCTTAGCGGCGGCGGTGCAGCGGCGGGCGCCGAGGCCGCGTTCCACATCGGCCAGCGCCCGCGCGAGCACGCCGGCGACCGCCTCGGTGGCGAGCGGTTGCAGGCGGAAGAGATGGCTGCGCGAGAGCAGCGGCGGATTAACGTAAAAACCGGGGTTGTGCGTGGTCGCGCCGATGAGCCGCACGTAGCCCTCCTCCACGTCGGGCAGGAGCAGGTCCTGCTGCGACTTGTTGAAACGGTGCAGCTCGTCGATGAAGAGCAGCGTGGGCGTATCGGAAGACTTACGCGCGGTCGCCAGGATGTCGCGCAGCTCGGCCACGTTGGACATGACGGCGTTGACGCGAACGAAGCGGCTCTGGGTCTCGTGCGCGATGACCTCGGCGAAGCTCGTCTTCCCGCAACCGGGCGGCCCGTAGAAAATCAGGCTGCCGAAACGGTTGCTCTTGATGAGCCGCGTGAGCAACCCATCGGCCTGCGTGAGGTGCTCCTGTCCGACGATATCCGCCAGCACCCGGGGACGCATCCGCGCCGCCAGTGGCTGCGTCGCCGGACGACTACGCTGCGTGGGAGCGGGGGCGGCGGGTTCGCCAAAGAGATCGGATTGGTCGGGCGGCGGCATTTGCTGGGTCATTCATGGGCACGAAAGCGGACCATTGAAAACTCTTTCATAAATTAGTGTTCAGTCGCGGCGATTAGTCGTTCCAAATGGCGGCATGACCAGCCGAAGCCTCGGACACCGCGCGCCCCTCCTCTGGGTGCTGCTGCCGTTGATGGCCGGACTGATCTTGGGGAAACTCGACTGGCTGCCGCTCGCACCCACTTGGTGCGCTGGAGCGGGCGTTGTCTTGATCGCCGTCTCGCTGGGTTTTCGGAAGGCGTGGGCGCCTTGTCTCGTGCTCGGCGTGCTGCTGAGCGGCGCCGCACTCTACGAAATCCAACGCGCCCGTCTGCCCGACTGGAATGCGCTGCCGCCCCGCGAAACGCAGGCCACCGTGCGCGTGGACCGGATGTTCGCGCCGCGTCCCGACGGGAAAAGCGCGAGCGGCCTCGGCCACATCGTCTCGTCCGACGCGCTGCTGCCCGAGCTGGCCGGGCAGGCCGTGTATTTTTCGGTGAACCTCAAGCGCGGCGCGGCACCGCCGATTCGTTCAAGCGAGCTGGTCTTGGTCGGCGTGCTGCAAACCCTCCCGCGCGACCCACCGGCCGACACGTTCGACGGCTATCTCGCCAACGCGGGCATCAACTTCCGCCTCACGCGCGGAAAGATTTTGGCCACCCCGGGCGCGGCCACGGCCTACAACCGGTTTTGCGACTCGGCCCTCCGACGTTTCGACCGGGTGCTTGATCGCGGGATAGAAAAACATCCCAACTACAGTGCGGTTTACCGTGCGATGTTGCTCGGGCAGCAGCAGGAGTTGAGCGAGGAGCAGCACCAGATTTTCATGCAAAGCGGCACGATGCATCTGTTCTCCATCAGCGGACTGCACATCGCGACCATCGCCGGCGTGATCTATGGTGTGCTCGTGTTGATCCGCCTGCCGCGCTGGGCGCAACTCGCGGTGGGCGGCGCGCTGCTGTGGCTCTACGTGGACATCACGGGCGGCACGCCCTCGGCGGTGCGGTCGTGGATCATGATCATGTTTCTCTACGCCTCGCGCACGCTGCGGGTGCCGGGCAGCCCGGTCGCCGCCCTCGTGGCATCGGCCGTCGTCGTGTTGGTGTTCGCGCCGATGCAGCTCTTCAGCGCGAGTTTCCAACTGAGCTACGGCATCGTCGCGGCGTTGCTGCTGCTCGGACTGCCTCTCGGCGAGGCGTGGAGCGCACGGTGGCCCCTGTTTGCCGATTTGCCGAAAGCCGCATGGCGCTGGCACCAGCACCTGCGAGACAAAGCCTGGCGCGGACTCATCGGCATGCTGTCCATCGGCATCGCGTCCACCCTCTTCAGCGCCTTGCTCGGCGTCGCGATCTTCCGGCTGTTCACGCCCGGCTCGCTCGCGGCCAATCTGGTGCTCATTCCCACGAGTGTGCTCGTGGTGCTGGCGGGCTTTCTGTCGCTGCTCTGCGGACTCGCCGGACTGGGCGCGTTAAGCGTGGTGTTCAACCACGCGGGGATTCTCGTGCTGGCGGTGATCGAGCACGGCGTGCGGTTTTTCGTGACGCTGCCGGGCGTGTATTATCCGGCGCAGTTTTCGCCGGCGTGGCTGGGCTACGCCGGAACGGTCATGGTTTTCGGGGCGATGCTTTATGGTTATGCGACACGCTGGGAATGGAAACGCGGCGGGTTCCTGACGCCGTTCGCGCTCACGGCCCTTGCGCTTGTGCTCGGGGTTCGCTTCGGCTGAGATGCCTCCATGAAAAGCGCCTACGAGCTGGCCATGGAACGTCTGTCCAAATCCGATCCGGATGCGGGCAAAAAACTCACGCCAGAAAAAAAGGCGCGGCTCGCGGAACTCGACGCGATCTACAAGGGCAAGATCGCCGAGCGCGAAATCTTCCTCAAGAAGCAGCTCAACGAGGCTCTCTCCGAGGGTAAATACGACGAGTCCGAAAAAATCCGCACCCAGCTCGCCAGCGAACGCAGTCGGCTCGAAGAAGAGCGCGAGGACGAAAAGGAAAAAGTCAGGCGGGCGCGTTAGGCTATTTTAAGCAAAGTCGCGGCTGTTTCCGCTTGGGTGGAACGCGTTGACCTCAACGCGTTGCCGCGAAGCCGCCTTTCAAACCAACGCGTTGGGGTCAACGCGCTCCACCCGCCGGCTGAAGTTGTGGAGACGGCGGGGCATCCGCCGTCTTTTGCGTCCCACCGGACACCGTCGTGGACGAGCCGCCGCCCGCCTTGGTGACGAGGCTGCCGCCGTCGGCGCCGGGGCCGTTGCGGTGGAAGACGAAGCGGTTGATTTTGTCGAAGGTCGTGCGTTTTTCGAGTTTGGGCTGGTGCTGCGCCGCCGCGTTGGCGGCGTCGGTCATGCGGTTCTGATACTTGCCGACCATGTCGTATTTCTTGATCGCGTCGCCCGTCGGCTGGGTCTGAAACATCTGGGTGTTATGGGGGCTCATCTTGTTCTCGCGAACCTCGGGCTTGGGGTAGTCTTTCCGGTCGATGATGGTCTTGTCGCGGGTCTCCTTGACCTCGATCGGCGAGCGGCGGTCGCCGACAGGAGCGAGTTTCTTGTCACGTAGTTCGGGCGTGGTGAAACGGTTGTTCTGCACGCGTTCGGCGCGCTTGAAGGGGAGCTGGTTGTCCGTGTTGCCGGGCGTGAGCCGGGTATCGGTGTTGTCCGTGCCGGGCGCGAGCCGCGTGTTCCGCTGGTCGGGCGTGACCTTGGTCGGATCTTCGGCGCGCGCCACCAGCGGGAGCGCGGCGAGCAGGACAAAGAGCAGGGTTTGGAGGGACTTCATGGGAAAGACGACGAGGAGGGAGGCGTCACTCCGGCTCGGCGGTGCCCTCGACCACCCATTCACGCGCCTCGGGCACTTGTTTGAAAAACTCCTTCAGCGCCGCGCTCAGGTGTTCGGCGTAGCGGTAGTGCGAGCCCATGCCGGTGCGAAGCTCGGCCTCGTAGATAAACTTGTCGCCGTGCGTGCCGTGCTCGAAAGGCGTCTGTGCGCCGAGCAGCAGCGAGTAAACATACGCCTCGGACCCGCGCCGCATGAGCTCGCGGGTGAGCTCGGCCTGTTCGTCGAGCAGCGCCTGATGGGACGCGTGGGAAATCTCGGGCGGGAGATAAAATCCGGCCTGGATGAAAGGCGTGTAGCGATGGCCGGTGCGGTGGCGGTTGAGGTCGCGCAGCTCGGCGACCGCCATGTTATTCCAGGCGAAGCTGACACGCATGCGGCGGGTGGCGGTGCCTTGGTAGCCGTAGCGGTTGGCGCGATGGCGGAGCGCCTCGGCGACCGGCTGCTCCTCGGCGAGAAATGGCGGCGTGACGCGGTCAACGTGAACCCACACCTGGTCGGCCAGCGGGGCGGTCGAGAGACGCGACAAACCGAGACGGAGCGACGCGGCCAGCTCTTGTTGAGCTTGTTCCTGATAGGATTTTTCGGCGGAGCTGTGGCGCATCAGACGCGGGGAAATCTTGAGAAGCTCGTCGCGGATGAGCTTGGCGGCGGCGCGCGCCTCGGGATGCGGGAGCGAGTCGAGCTGCTTGACCGTCGCGGCCCACATGCGCGACGACTGGACGAGGCCAAGGTTGGTGCGCGTGGCCAGCGGGATGAAGTAGCGCGAACGGTCGAGCGCGTAGTTTTTGCGGATGCGGGTGACGACGGCGGGCTTCGCATCGGCGGGAACGCGCACGCGGCGAGGCTCGGCGGTGCCGAGGGCGTCGAGGCGGGAATATTCGGCGTGATAGGCGGCGAAGGATTTCGCCATGAGCGCCTGCCAGCGCGGCGCGAGGTCGGCGGGGATGCCGATCTCGGAGGGCGCGGGGAGATTGGCCGCGTCCATCGTGATGTAGCGGGTGGACGACTCCTGGCCGTCGGCCATCTGGGCAATCTCGAAAATTTTATAGGCGAGCCACATCGAGACGTCGTCGAGGGCGATGGCGAGGCCACCGGTGAGGCCGCCGATGGAGGCGTGGCCGTAGTCCACGAACTTCAGGATGCGGTCGATGGAGGCGTCGGGGTTGGCGAGGTCCACCTTGGCCATGATGGCGGCGAGGCCCTCGTTGCTCCGCGAGTAGCGGGCCAGCACGGAGGCGAGCAGCTCGGGAGTGACCTTGGGCAGGTCGGCGGCGGAGGGAGGAGGGACAAGGGCGAGGCCGGTAACCTTCATAACGTAGGCTCAAGCGGTGCCGCAAAACCCTCCGCGCGGGAAGGAAAATCACCAGCGGGAATCAATTCTCGCCGAGGTTGCAAACGCCCTCATGCTGGCAAGAAATCCCCCCGCCCAATGAATCACCCGTTTTTATCCCGCCTGACAGGATTTTTTCTGATGACCGCCGTCGTCGCGTCCGCAGCCGCTCCGCGAGCAGACCATGTTTTCATCGTCAGTTTCGACGGCGGAAAGCCCGCCGTGATCGCGCAGAGCGAGATGCCAGTCCTCAAGTCCATGGCCACCGAGGGCGCGCATACCTGGGAGGCTCAGACGATCATGCCGTGCATCACCCTGCCCTCGCACACCTCGATGCTCACCGGCGTGACCCCGCTCAAACACCACATCATCTGGAATGACTGGAAACCCGAGCTCGGGCTGGTCAAGGTGCCCACGATTTTCAGCATCGCCAAGGAGCACGGCTTCACCACCGCGATGTTCGTGGGGAAGGTGAAGTTCCGCCATCTCGACCTGCCCGGCACCGTGGACACGTTTGTGTTTCCCCTGCCAAACCTGCCAGCCGATGCGAAAGCTGCGGAAAAATCCAAGGTCGAGGCGAAGCCCGTGGCCGAGGCTTTCGCCGCCGCGCTCGCCCAGGGACTGAAACCGAATCTGTGCTTCATTCATTTTTCCGACACCGACACCGCCGGCCATAAATACGGCTGGGGTTCGCCGGAGCAGATCAAGGCTTTTGCCAACTGCGACGCCGCGCTGAAGACCGTGATGGATGCGATCAACAAGGCGGGAATCGCCGACTCCAGCGTGGTCATCCTGACGGCCGATCATGGCGGCCATGACAAAACCCACGGCCTAGCCATTCCCGACGACCTCATCATCCCGTGGATTGCTTGGGGAAAGGGCGTGAAAAAACAAACGTCACTCACCGCACCCATCGGCACGTGCGACACGGCGGCAACCGCCCTCTGGCTGCTCGGCATCCCGGTGCCCGCAGATTGGGACGGCAAGCCGGTGACGAGCGCGTTTGCAGAGTGAGCGGCTCCAAGCCGGGACGCAAAAAAGCGCCGGGCGTTTCGGCCCGGCGCGGAAGTTGAGGAAATCCTTGGTAATCTCAGGGTATTTTCCGGCGTAGGAGCCCGTTTACGGGCGATGCGATAACCTTTTGTTTATCGCGCAAGCTATCGCCCATAAATGGGCTCCTACCGGTTCAGCAGCCACACGCCCAGCGAGCCTTGGTAGAAACCCAGGACGACGGTTGCGACGGCCAGCGAGGCCAGCATGACGCCGGCGGCGAGTCCGACCGGGGTGCGAACCGGACGGGGATCGGTTTCGCCTTCGAGCAACGGCGCGCGCCAGGTTTCAAAGAAGGCGGCCTTGATCCAGCCGAAGTAGTAATAGATCGAGATAACCACGCCGATAATCGCGACGACCAGTAGCGTGTAGAGGCCGGCCTTGAAGGCGGCGACGAAGATGAGGAGCTTGCCCATGAAACCGGCGAGCGGAGGAATGCCCGCCAGCGAACCGAGGCCGATGGCCAGAACCGCACCAAGGAAGGGGTGGGTTTTGGCGAGTTCGGAATAGTGTTCCAGTTCCTGATCGGCGTCATCGCCACCGGCGACGTGCGTCATCACGCCAAAGACCGCGAACGAGGCGAGCAGGTAGGCGAACAGGTAGAAGTAGATCGCGCCCACGGCTTGGCCGGCAAGATTGGAGGGCAGCACGGAGGCCGCGATGACGCCGATTAACAAATAACCCGCGTGCGAAACGCCGGAGAGGCCGATGAGTCGTTTGACGTTGTGCTGGGTGAGCGCGGCGAGATTGCCGAAGAGGATGGTCGCCATCGCCATCAGCGAGAGCACGGTGACCGTGAGGTGATTGTAGGGCGCAAACACGCCCATAAGGATGAGGAGGATGGAAAAACCGGCGGCCTTTGAGGCGACGGCGAGGAACGCGGTCACGGGGGTGGGCGCGCCTTGATAAACATCGGGAATCCAAATCTGGAAGGGGACGGCGCCGATCTTGAAGGCCACGCCGGAGAGCACGAGGACGATGCCGATGGCGGCGAGGAAGTTGTTGGGGTTGGCCGCGAGGAAGGTGTGCAGCGCGGTGAAATCCATCGAGTTCGCCGTGGAGCCGGGGAGCGTCGGGTTGCCCGCCACGCCGTAGAGGAGGACGATGCCGAAGAGGAGCAGGCCGGAGCTGAGCGCGCCGGTGATCAGGTATTTGAGGCCGGCTTCAAGTGAACGCGGGTTGGTGCGGAAATAACTGACGAGGATGTAGAACCCGACCGTAACCGTCTCGAGCGCGACGAAGAGGAGGATGAAGTTGTTGCTCTGCGCGAGAAGCATCATCGCAGCCGAGACAACGAGCACGATGTTAAAGAACTCGATGCGGGGCATCTTCTGCTTGGCGAGGGCGATCGTGCCCAGCACGCAGACAAAGGTCGAAGAGAGCAGGAAAAACGCCCGCATGAACTCGCCGTTGGAGGTGTGATGGAGGAGTCCGCTGAAGGTGTATTGTCCGTTAAACGAGGGATAAAGCCGGAGGAGCAGGCCGAGAAGAATGCCGATCTGGCCGATGATGGCCACGGCGGGGATGACGTCGTGCTGCTTCTTGGGGAGGACGAGTTCGAGCACGAGCAGGAACAGGGCGAGGCTGCCGAGCAGAAGCTCGGGGAGAATCGCCATCCAGTGGTTGGACTCGGCGGCGGCTTTGAGAAGGTCTAGGTGCGGCATCGCGGGAAACGTAAGCGGGTTATTTGGCGGTCGCGGCGGGAGCCTGGACAGCGGCGGACGGGTGATAGATGGCCTCGATCGCGGAGTTGAGCTGGGTGGAAATCGAGCGCGGCCAGAAGCCGACGAAGAAGAGCGCGGCGATCAGGATGAGCGCGGGGAGTTTTTCGCAGCAGGTGAGGTCGGTGACGGGCTTGGTCGCTTCGACCTTGGCGAAGGCCTCAGTCTGCGGTCCGAAGAAAACGCGGGCGGCCGAGCGCAGGCCGTAGATCGCGGAAATCACCACGCCGGTGACGGAGAGCGCGGTGAGCAAAGGAGAAAACTGCCACGCGGCGACGAAGATCGCGAGCTCGCCCCAGAAATTGGCGAAGCCGGGGAGACCGATGCTGGCCATGGTGGCGGCGACGAAGAAAGCGGCCATGACGGGGGCTTTTTGCGCGAGTCCGCCCATTTCCGTCATGTCGAAGGTCTGGGTGCGGTGATAGATGCTGGTCGAGAGGAGGAAAAGCAGCGCGACGGAGAAGCCGTGCGCGACCATCATCAGGACAACGCCACCCGCGCCGGCCACCGAGAAGGTGGCGATGCCGAGGAACGCGTAGCCCATGTGCATGACCGAGCTGTAACCGACCATCTGCTTGAGGTCGCGCTGGGCGATGGTGATGAAACCAATCACGAGAAGATTGCCGACGACCGCGAGAAGCGCGAGGGGACGGGCCCACTCGGCCACGCCGAGGGGAAGCAGCGGGAGGACGATCTGGACGAGGCCGTAGAGACCGAATTTTTTCAGCACGCCCGCATGGAGCATGGCGGCGGAACTGGGGGCGGCGCCGTAGCCGAGGGGTGCCCAGGTGTGAAACGGCCAGAGCGACACCAGAATGCCGAAACCGAACATCAGCAGACCGAAGATGTATTTCGAGGCGGCGGCCTTGAGGCCGTGTTCGAGCAGGGCCGCGCGGAGGGCGATGAGGTCGAAGCTGTTGGCACCGCTCTTGTGGTAGAGGGCGATGAGGCCGATCAACGACAACATCGCGCCGAGCGTGAGATAGATGGTCATCTTCATGGCCGCGTAGTTGCGGTCCTTGCCACCCCAGATGCCGACCATGATGAAGGTCGGGATGAGCGCGAGTTCGTGGAAGAAGTAGAAGAAGAAGATGTCCACACTGGCGAAGACGCCCATCAAGCCGCCCTGCATAACGAGCAAGAGGACGAGGTAGGTCTTGAGGCGTTCGGCGTTGGACTGGATCGCGTAGAGACCGGCGGCGAGGCCGACGACGCCGGCGAGCACGAAGAGCGGCAGGGAGATGCCGTTCAATCCCAGCGAGAGATGGATGCCGACGGCCTGCAACCCGGTGTTGTAAACCGAGAGGAAGGCGTAGGTGGCGTGCTGCGTCTCTCCCGCGAAGCGGCTCCAGAGGAACAGCGCGATGAGCGCGGGCACGGCGAACGCCGCGGCGGCAAGGCCCTTGGCGAGGCGCAGGGGCATCCCCAGGGAGATCGCCAGGGCGGCGACCAGAGGCGTCGCGATGGACAGCAGAAGGAGGTCAACAGGCAGGGAGTTCATCACGAAGTCGTTTTAGAAAAGCCATCCGGCGGCGTAAGCCCAGAGGAGGGCGGAGCCAAACAGGAACCAGTAAACATAAGCGTGCAGGCTGCCGACATGGAGCGCACGCGCCCCGATGCCGATAAGCCCGACCGTTCCGGAGACGATGCCGCGGATGATCAGGCCGGAGAGGAAAATGCGCTCCAAGAACTCCAGGAGCATCGCGAAACGCTGCTGAACCTTGGCGACATACCAGTCGTAAACGGCGTCGGGAGAGCCTTTGACCACGGAGAGAAATCCGAAAACGGCGGGGGCTTTGTCCTCCAGCGTGTCGGTCGCGGCGGATTTGTAGAAATAGAGCGCGGCACCGGCACCGACTACGAGGATCACGATGCTCGTGACGTAGGGCTCGGCACCTTCGGCGAAGGGGATCTGCGACCAGACGCCTTGGAAGGCGCGGCCATAGATGTTGAAAAAATGACCGGCGTAGCCGCCGACAAGCGCCAGCACCGCGAGCACGGCAAGCGGGGCGGTCATGGACAGGCCACCCTCGTGGGCGTGCTCGGCCTCGTGGCTGCGGGGCTGGCCGAGGAACGTCAGTTTCCACATGCGCACCATGTAGAAGGCGGTGAGGACGGCGGTGAGCGCGAGGATCGCAAAGACCGCTTTGTTGTTCTCCTGGGCGAGGTGGAGGATCGCGTCCTTGGAGAAGAAGCCGGAGAGGAACGGCAGACCGCAGATCGCGGCGACGCCGATCGTGAAGGTGACAAAGGTGAACGGCATCTTTTTCTTAAGACCGCCCATCTTGAAGATGTCCTGCTCGTGGTGGCAGCCGTGGATCACGGAGCCGGAACCGAGGAAGAGCAGCGCCTTGAAGAAGGCGTGCGTCGTGAGGTGGAACATCGCGGCGCCGACGCCGGCGGAGATGACCACCAGCGTGCCTTCCTTGCCATCGGGCACCAGTTCGAGAGAGCCGAGGCCAAAGGCGGCGACCATGTAGCCGAGCTGGGAGAGCGTGGAGTAAGCGAGGACTTTTTTAATGTCACTCTGAGTGATCGCACAGAGGGCCGCATAAAACGCGGTGATCGCGCCGACCCACATGATTACCGTCAACGCATCGGGCACCATGAGCACCTGGATGCGGCAGAGCATGTAGATACCGGCGGCGACCATGGTCGCGGCGTGGATGAGGGCAGAGACGGGCGTCGGACCTTCCATCGCGTCGGGCAACCACACCTGCAACGGCATCTGGGCGGACTTGCCGACCGCGCCGCAGAACAGGAGCAGCGGGATGAGGCGGCTGTAAACAAGGGCGTGGGTATCGCCAAGATGGCCGAGCTCGGTGAGGTTGACCGTGCCGTTGGCCCAGTAGCACATGATGATGCCGAGGAGGAAACCGAAGTCGCCCACGCGGTTCACGATGAAGGCTTTTTTCGAGGCGTCGGAGGCGGACGCTTTTTCGTGATAGTGGTTGATGAGGACGTAGGAGCTGAAACCCACGAGCTCCCAGAAGATGAAAATCATCAGGAGATTGTCGGCGAGGACGATGCCGATCATCGAAAACATAAAAATCGAAAGACCGCCGAAGAAGCGGGCCTTCGAGGCATCGTCGTGCATGTAGCCGAGCGAGAAGACGTGGACGGCGAGACCGACAACGCCGACGATCGAGAGCATGAGGGCGGCGAGATCGTCAAACTTGATGCCGAGCGACAGGACGAAGTCACCGAGCCTCAGCCACTCGACGGAGGCGTTGACGGAGGCGTCACGGTGTCCGCCGAAGGCGAGCATGAGCGCACCGGCGGCGACCACGGCGGCGGCGAGCGTCGAAATGGTCGAGGACAGCGCGCCTTGTTTGCGCAGGAAAAGCGCGATGATCGCCGCAGAGACGAGCGGCGTGAGCAGGGTGATGAGAGCGATGCAGGTGGGCGTCATGGCGTCAGTTTTTCAGCGCGTTGAGTTCAGCGACATCGATGGACTGGCGGCGGCGGAAGAGCGCCACGATGATGGCGAGGCCGACGGCGACCTCGGCGGCGGCCACGGTGAGGATGAAAAAAACGAAGACATTGCCGTCCATCGTGTTGTTGTAGCGCGAAAACGCCACGAGCGCGACGGTCGAGGCGACCAGCATGAGCTCAAGGCACATGTAGATAACCAGGGTGTTTTTGCGGAGCAGCACGCCAAAGAAGCCGATGGCGAACAGCACGGCGCTGAGAAGCAGGTAATGATTAAGACCGACGGTCATTTGATATCCTCCAAGCCTTCAAATTTTTTACTGAGCACGATCACGCCGAGCATGGCGATGAGGAGCAGGAAGCCGACGATCTGCACGGGCAGGAGATAGGTGGTGAAGAGCTGTTCGCCGTAGTTCTTGAGCGTCGAGCCCACGGGGACGATGGAGCCGAGCTCGCCGGTCGTCTGCTGACCGCTCTTCCAGAACGAAAGCACGCCGACTACGAGCAACGCGAAGGCGATGCCGCCGGAGACGTAAGCCGTCTTTTTGAACGGCTTGCGGTCGCCGCCCTGCGCATCGAGGAGCATGATGATGAAGAGGAACAACGCGACGACGGCGCCCGCGTAAACAAACACCATCAGCGCGGCCAAGAGGAAGGCGTCGAGCAGGATGAAGACGCCGGCCACGCCGACGAGGCAGAGCAGGAGCGAGAGCGCCGAGGCGACGGTGTTCTTGGTGAGCACCACCGCCAGGGCCGTGCCCGTGGTGAAAGCGGCGAAGAGATAGAAGAAGATGTCGGAGGACATGGGCGAAAATTTTTAACAGAAGATAACGAAGGTAACGAAGCGGCGCGGGTGATTTTTAGATCAAAGGCTAAAGCGTTTGGAATTTGGAGCCGCGATGAACGGGAGGCTCTTCGTTAACTTCGTTTCCTTTTGTAAAATGGATTAAGGGCTTAATGGGCGTTGCCGTGTTCTTCGGCGGTCTTTTTCTTGTCCCACTTGAGATGCTCGTCGGGCAGCGTGCCGCCGAGTTCGTAGAGGCGTTCCTTGTTGTTGACCATCTCGGCGCGGGTGTAGCCGGACATGGAGAATTGGTTCTGAAGGAAAATCGCCTCCTCGGGGCAGACCTCCTGGCACAGGCCGCAGTAGATGCAGCGCAACATATCAATGTCGAAAGCCTGCGGGCCTTTCTCGACGTGGGCGTTGTCGGACTCGGCGGAAATTTCGCCGGGGGTGATGCGGATGGCCTTGGGCGGGCAGACGAATTCGCAGAGCTGGCAGGAGACGCACTTTTCGCGACCGTTGGGATCTTTCACCAGCGTGGGCACGCCACGGTAGCCCTTGGGAATCTCGGGGCGCTGCTCGGGATACTGGAGCGTGACGGTGGGCTGGAAGAAATGCTTAAGGGTGACCCACAACCCCCCGATGATCTGGGGAATGTAGGTGCGCTCGGCGAAGGTGAGCGGTTTGCGTTCGACTTGGATGACGGCCATGGCGCGGGAGAGTTGGGAAATTACTTTTGCAGCAGGGCGATGCCGAGCGTGTAGAAGATCAGGTTGGCGATGGAGAGAGGCAGGAGCTTCTTCCAGCCGAGGTGCATGACTTGGTCGTAGCGGAAACGCGGCAGCGTCCAGCGGACCCACATGAAGAAAAAGATGAATGAAAAGACTTTCCCAACAAAGATGCCGATGCCGACCAGACCCATAAAGAGCGGATGCGCGGCAAACGGGATGAAGTGCGAGAGCCAGTCAATGAGCGTGGTGAGCGGAATCCAGGGGAGGATGTTCCAGCCGCCGAAGAAGAGCAGGATGCACACGGCGGAGCCGATGATCATGTGGCAATACTCGGCGAGAAAGAAGAGCGACCACTTGAAGGCGCCGTATTCGGTGTGAAAACCCGCCACGAGTTCGGACTCGGCCTCGGCCATGTCGAACGGAGCGCGGTTGGTTTCGGCGAAAAGGGCGACGAGGAAAATGAAGGCCGAGATAGGCATGTAGAACACGCCCCACATGCCGTGGAGGCTGGCCATCGAGAACCCGTGCCAGACGCCGTTCTGCATTTGCACGGCGTCGAAGAGGCTCAGGGTCCCCTGCCCGCCTGGCTTGTTCATCCAGAGGAAGGACGGCAGCACGGAGAGCGTCATCGCGAGTTCATACGAGACGAGCTGGGCGGAGGCGCGGACGCCGCCGAGGAAGGCGTATTTGGAATTCGATGCCCAGCCGGCGAGAATCACCGCGTAAACACCGAGCGAGGAAACGGCGAACACGGCGAGCAGGCCGATATCGACGTTGGCCAGCACGATGGGCTGGAGGATCGTCTGACCATTGACCACGGCGTAGTAGGCGCCGACGGGAACGACTGCCACGGTGGTGAGCGCGGGGATCATCGCCACGATGGGGGCGAGGATGAAGTAGAACTTGTTCACGTGGGCCGGAACAGGGTCTTCCTTGAAGGTGAACTTGCCGCCGTCAGCTGCGAGCTGGAAGATGCCCATCTGCTGGAGGAACGGCCCGAGAAACGGGATGCGGCCAACGATGCCGAGAGGCGTGAGCAAGCCGCCAATGGGCGCGATGGTGCGGTTCGGGCCGGGGCGGTTTTGAATCCAGGCGCAGACTTTACGCTCGGCCATCGAGCACGCGGCGGCGACCGGAAACATGAACAGGATCACCGCGATCGCCTGCAGGACGAGGCGGACGATGAGCGGGAGGTGGAAGTAGAAGTCGAACATTTCGGAACGGAAATTTTTACAAAAGATAACGAAGGAAACGAAGAGTCGCGGGTTTTCTTATGTCAGTGGGTAAGGCGCTTGGAACTTGGAGCGGAGATAAACGGGATACTCTTTGTTACCTTCGTTTCCTTCTGTAAAATCCTGGGTTTAGATCGTAGCGGCGGGTTTATAGTGAAGCGTCTCGCCCTCGGCGAAGGGCAGGCCGGCCCAGGCGGTGCCGTCGAGCAGCAGGCCGGTTTCGGGGATGTTCTTGTAGAGCATCGCGGAAAGCGCGGGAACCTCGGCGGCGATGGCAGTCCAGAGCGCGTTGATCTCGTCGGCAGCGGAAGCGCCGCCGGCGGCGACGGTGAGCTTGGAGAGGACGACAAGGTCGTCGTAGGCGCCAGCCAGACCGGGGACGGCCTTGGCGAACTTCTGGATGCGGAACTGCTGGTTCACGAACGTGCCGGCTTTTTCGAAGACGGTGAGCGTCGGGATAACCACCTTGGCGGCGGCGCTGGTAGCGTTGGCGTGGGTGCCGAGATAGACGATGGAAACCTTGGCGAGCTGCGCGGCGGTGAGGCCGGCGGCGGCGAGATCTTCGCCAACGGAGACGACGGTCTTGACCTTGCCCGCGTCGATGTCGGCGGCGAGGCCGGTGAGCTGCGCGGATGGCAGCTCGGAGATGAGGCCGGTGACGAGCGCACCGCGGATGTTGGGATTGCGGTCGGCGGAAATGAGGAGCTTATCGCCCGGCGCGGTGCGCGAGACGAGGGAGACGGAGACCTTGAGGGCGGCGGCGAGTTTCTTGGTGAGAAACTGCTCTTCAACCGAGCTGCGACCGGAGCCGACGACGGCGACGGAACCGGACTTGAAAAACTCGGCGGCTTTCGTGACGAGAATGTTGACGGTGTCGGAGGACTTCAGGCGGTCAGCGGCGGCGACCTGTTTATAGAGAACGCGGCCGGAGTCGGCCATCCACGTGTCGTTGACCTCGTCGTTCTGGCGCGGGGTGATGCGGTAGAGCACGCCTTCGCGGGACCAGGCGACGGTGTTCACGCCGACGGAGGACTCGGTGTCGATGGTGTTCGTCTGTTTGAGGAACCAGACGCGCATCTTGAAGCGGAAATCCGTCGAGGTGAGCGCGCCGACGGGGCAGATGTCCACCGTGTTGAGCGAGTAATTGTGATCGAGCTTCTTGTCGGGATGGCAGGTGAGCGTGGAGTAGCTGCCGCGGTCCACGAAACCGAGAACATCTTTGCCGGCGATGTCGCGGGAAAAACGGATGCAACGTGAACAAAGCACGCAACGTTCGTCGTCGAGGGTGACGCGGGGCCCGAGCTGGGTGCGCTTGGGTTTGACGTTTTTCTGCTCGACGAAGCGGGAGTAGCCGCGGCCGTAGCCAGTGGCCTGCTCCTGGAGTTTGCACTCGCCGGCTTGGTCGCAGATGGGGCAGTCGAGCGGGTGATTGATGAGGAGGAACTCCATCACGCCTTCGCGGGCGTCTTTGACCATCGGGCTGGTGGTCTTGACGTGGAGGCCGGGGGAGACGTTGGTGCCGCAACCGATCTGGGGGCGGGGAATCCAGTTGATCTTCTGCTTGCCGGTGGCGGGGTCGATGACAGGGGCCTTGGTGGCGGGATCGACGGCGGGCATGCCCATTTCGATGAGGCACATGCGGCAGTTACCAACCACCGCGAGCTTCGGGTGGTAGCAGTAGTGGGGCACGTCAACGTTCACCATGCGCGCGGCTTCGATGACGTTGGTGCCCTTCGGCACGGCGATCTCCTTGCCGTCGATGTTGACGGTGACGAGCTCGGGTTTGGCAGGCTGGATCATTGCGAGAGAGAAAGAAGGTGGATCAGACGAGGACGCGGCGGTCGGCGGGAAGGGTTTTCTTGGCGTCGGAGTAACCATCGAACTCGTCCTTGAACTTCAGGTAGAAGCTCTGGGTCGGCCATGAGCAGGCTTCGCCGAACGCGCAGATGGTGCGGCCGGGAATCTGGTCGGCCACGCTTTTGAGGAGGGCGGCGTCACCGGGACGGGCGTCGCCGTGGACCATGCGGGTGGAGATTTTCTTCATCCACAGGGAGCCTTCGCGGCAGGGCGTGCACTGGCCGCAGGACTCGTGGGAGTAGAACGCGTTGATGTTGGCGAGGGCCTCGACCATGTTGACGGTGTCGTCCATGACGATGACGCCACCGGAGCCGCCCATCGTGCCAACCATCGCGAGGGAGTCGAAATCCATGGGCACGTCCTCGACACCCCAATCGTAATCAACCATGTCGGCGCCGACCTTGCGCTTGCCCTTGTAGCGTTCGCCGAAGCGCATGACCTTGGCGGACGAGCCGCCGGGGATCACGGCCTTGAAGATGCGTCCGGGAAGCGGGCCGCCGCAGACGTCGTAAAGGAGCTGGCCCATCGTGATGGTGCCGGCGGGAAACTCGTAGTAGCCGGGGCGCTGCACGTGGCCGGAAACGCAGAAAATGCGTGTGCCGGTGTTGTTGGGCGTGCCGATCTTGGTGAAGGCTTCGCCGCCGACATCGACGATATACTTAACGTGGCAGAGCGTCTCGACGTTGTTCACGATCGTCGGGCACTGGTAGAGTCCGAGGACGGCCGGAAAATACGGGGGCTTGATGCGCGGGTTGGCGCGCTTGCCTTCGAGGGACTCGATGAGACCGGTTTCCTCGCCGCAAATGTAGGCACCAGCGCCACGGTGGACGAAGATTTCGCAGCTGTAGTTCGAGCCGAGGATGTTCGGGCCGACGAAGTGGGCGGCGCGGGCTTCGGCGATGGCTTTTTCGAGAATGATCGCACCCTCGGCCATTTCGCCGCGGATGTAGATGTAGGCCTGCTTCACGTTGTTCGCGAAGCACGAGATGATCGTGCCCTCGATCAACTGGTGCGGGTCCTGATACATGATGTAACGGTCCTTGAAAGTGCCGGGCTCGGACTCGTCGGCGTTGACGATGAGGTAGATCGGCTTGCCGCTCTTGCGGTCAACGAGACCCCACTTCACGCCGCAGGGGAAACCCGCGCCGCCACGACCGCGCAGGCCGGATTTCTTGACCTCGTCGATGAGTTCCTGGGGCGGGCGGGCGAAGGCGCGTTTCATCACCTCGTAACCGCCGTGCTTGAGGTAGCACGCGAGGTCGTCGGTGTAGCCGGGCTCGTCGATGTGCTGGAAAATGATGCGTTTTTGAGCGGGAGCGGACATGGCGGTGGGCGTAAGGGTTACTTGCGGGCGGCGGCCTCGGCCTTGATCTGGGCGGAAAGCGCCTTGGCTTTCGTGACGTCAACCTTCTGGTGCAGCGTGTCGTCGATGAGGACGACGGGCGCGGTGCCGCAGGAGGCGAGGCACTCGACGAATTCGACGGTCACTTCGCCATCGGGTGAGATGTGGTTGATGCCGACGTGGGTATCAAATTCCTTCTCGAAGGTTTCGCAGGTCTTGTAACCGCCGACGAGGGCGCAGGAGAGCGTGCGGCAGACTTTGATGTGGCGGCGGCCGATGGGCTTGCGGCGGAACATCGGGTAGAACGTCACGACTTCGAGCACGTTGATGGGCTCGAGTTCGAGCTTCTGCGCGATCCAAGCGACGGCCTCGTCGGAGATGTGGCCGGCGTCCTCCTGCACGAGATGCAGCAGCGGCAGCGTGGCGCTGCGCTTGACCGGGTAGTGCGTGATGACTTCGTCAATACGCTTGAGGGTTTCGGGCTTGAGATTCATCGAGACGAAAAAGGGTTAGCGGTCGCACTCGCCCATCACGAAGTCGAGCGAGCCGAGGATGGAGACGACGTCGGCGACGAGGTTGCCCGCGCAGACTTTGGGCAGGATGGAGAGGTTGCAGAAGGAGGGACTGCGGATCTTCATGCGGTAGGGCACGCCGCCGCCCTTGCTCTCGATGAAGAAGCCGAGCAGGCCCTTCGGAACCTCGGCCTCGAAATAAACCTCGCCCGACGGCATCTGCGGTCCCTCGGTCACGATCATGAAGTTGTTGATCAACTCTTCCATCGAGGAAAGCACCTTGGCCTTCTGCGGGGCGAAGATCGTCTTCGCGTCCTCGTTATACCAGGCGCCGGAGGGGAATTTCTTGATCGCCTGGCGGATGATGCGGACGGACTGGCGCATCTCCTCGCCGCGGCAGAGGTAGCGGTCGTAGCAGTCGCCCTTCGCGCCGACGGGCACGTCGAACTCATACTGGTCGTAGCCAGAATAAGGACGGTCCTTGCGCAGATCCATAGGGACGCCGGAACCGCGGAGGTTCGGGCCGGTGAGTCCGTAGGCGATGGCGTCGGCCTTTGAGATGATGCCGACATCCACAGTGCGGTCCTGGAAAATCTTGTTACGGGTGAGCAGGCCGAGGATTTCCTCGAGGATCGGGAGGAACTGGTCGCAGAACGCCTCGACGCGGCCGTTCCAACCCTCGGGCACGTCGCGGGCGACGCCGCCGATGCGGGTGTAGCTGGTGGTGAAGCGCGCGCCGGTGAGCTCCTCGAAGAGCTTGTAGAGTTTCTCGCGCTCCTCGAAGGCGTAGAGGAACACCGACCACGCGCCGACATCGATGCCGTAGGCGCCGAGACCGAGCAGGTGGGCGGAAATGCGGGCGAGCTCGCTGACGATGACGCGGATGGCCTGGCAGCGGGCGGGCACCTCGAGCTTGGCGAGTTTCTCGACCGCGAGGGCGTAAGCGACGTTGTTGGCGAGCGGGGCGAGGTAGTCCAACCGGTCCGTGTATGGCACGAACTGGTTGTAGGTCATGTTCTCGGCAATCTTCTCGTCGCCGCGGTGCAGGTAGCCGAGCACCGGGTCGCACTTGGTCACGATCTCGCCATCGAGTTCGAGGGAAAGGCGGAGCACGCCGTGCGTGGACGGGTGGGACGGACCCATCGCGAGGGCCATCTTTTCAGTCTGGAACTCCTGCGAGGCGCTCTCGGTTTTGGAGGCGTTGTCGGGATAGGCAAATTCGGTGGCCATCGGGAAGTGGGCTATGGGCTAAAGGCGAAGGGCGCGGGTTATGCGGACACGGGTTTTACTTTGCGCTCGGTCCAGCTCTCGTCCTTGGCGCGCGGTTCGGCGTCGGTGAGGTTCATCTCGCCGGAGGAGGCGACGAACGGTCCGCCCATCATGGGAGCGGGCTTGGCGGAGGCTCCGGTGAGCTCGGCCACCTCGATGTCGGGCAGCGGCACCTCGATACCGGCCAGGGGGAAATCCTTGCGCAACGGGTGATACGGATACTCATCCCACATCAAAATGCGGCGGAGGTCGGGATGGTCGGCGAACTTGACGCCGAGAAGATCGTAAGTCTCGCGCTCGTGCCAGTTGGCGGCCGGCCAGAGACCGGTCGCGCTGGGGGCGACGGGCTCAGTGTCGCTGGCGCAGTTCATCGCGAGGCGGATATATTGATGATGCGTGGTCGAAAACAGATGCCAGATAACCGTGAACCTCGGAGAGGCTTCGACACCCCAGTCCACCGCTGTGACGTCCACCAGGAAATCGTAAGCCAACTCGTCGCGCAGGTATTTCAGCACGGCAACCACCTCGGCGGGCGATACGTTGACGGCGGGATGGTCACCGCTCGGACGCGGGGTGACTTGGGGAAATTTCGACTGAAGGGCGGCGGTGACGTCGGCGGGCGCGGTCATGGAAAAAAGGGCGGCGGTTGGCTCGAAGCGTTAGGCGGAGGCGAGGAGGGTCTTGGCAGACCGCTCGGTGCCGATCTTCGACTGGAGTTTAATCAACGCGTCCAGCAACGCCTCCGGGCGCGGAGGACAACCGCTGATGTAAACGTCAACCGGGATGATCTGATCCACGCCCTGGAGGGTGGCGTAGCTGCGATACATGCCGCCGGAAGAGGCGCAGGCGCCCATGGCGATGACCCACTTGGGCTCGGCCATCTGGTCGTAAACGCGGCGGACATGCGGAGCCATCTTGTAGGTGACGGTGCCGGCAACGATCATGCAGTCGGCCTGACGGGGGGAAAAACGCATCACCTCCGCGCCAAAGCGGGAGATATCGAAGCGGGAGGCGCCCACGGCCATCAGCTCGATGGCGCAGCAGGCGAGACCCATGGGCATCGGCCAGACTGAGGAGCTGCGAAGCCAGTTGATCACGGCATCGGCCTTGGTGACCACGATGTCGCCCTCGATCTTCGTGTTGTAAGCCAGCTCGGTGTTAGCGGTAACCATGGTTATAAATCGTCGGATGAATTAGTAAAAGGCGCACCGTAGCAGTGGAGCGGGGTCGCGCAAGCGCTTTTAAGAAAACAGTCGATGTATCAGAAGACCTGTCAGCAGGTGTAAGGCCATGCCGCGGATTTTCGCCATTGACCGATGAAGGGTGACGCCTCTTCTTAAGCCCCTTCGCCCGACGGACGCGTCACCGCAAGGTGGCCGCCCGCAGCACTTCCGGAGAGGTGGCAGAGTGGTCGAATGCGCTCGCTTGGAAAGCGTGTGTAGGGCAACCTACCGAGGGTTCGAATCCCTCCCTCTCCGCCATTTTATTTAACAATTATACTCGGTGAATGGGGGCGGAATTCCGTGACTTGGTGGTCCTTCTGGTGATCGCTCGAAACTCACCCCCACTCGACTCGGCCGGGTAATTTTCAATCTGTAGGGCAAAATCTGCGTAGTCACCGCCAAGCGGCACGCAGCACGCAAAAGGCTTTCTTGCGACTATAAGCCCGCGTTCATCCATCCACCCGCCCGCACATGATCTCCACCACCCTGTCCCCCGGTTCCGCCACCGGCCCGGCCACATCCCTCCCCTTGCTCGATCTCGACCTTATCCGGCGTTATGCCATTCCCGGCCCGCGCTACACCTCTTATCCCGCCGCCACGCAGTTCACCCCGGCCTTTGATTCCACCGCCGCCGAGGCCGCGATCCTTGCCGACAACCACGATGCAGCCGCCGGCCCGATCTCCCTCTACGTCCACCTCCCTTTCTGCGAATCGCTCTGCTGGTATTGCGGCTGCAACAACTTCATCACACGCAACCGTGAGTCAGCCGACGCCTACATCAGCGACCTCGAACGCGAGATCATCATCACGGTCGCCAAGCTCGACCGCTCCCGCCCCGTGGAGCAACTCCACTTCGGCGGCGGCACCCCCACCTTCCTGACCGCCGACCAGCTCCGCCGCCTCGCGAAGATCATCCGCACGCATTTCACCTTCACCGCCAACGCCGAGATCAGCGTCGAGATTGACCCCCGCCAGTTGACCCAAGTGCAAGTGGACGCGCTCGCCGAATTCGGCATCAACCGCGCCTCGCTCGGCGTTCAGGACACCAATCCCGAGGTCCAGGCCGCCATCCACCGCGTGCAGCCCCACAGCCTCAACGTCGCCGCCGCCAAGATGCTCCGAGCCGCCGGCGTGACGTCGGTCAACCTCGACCTCATCTACGGCCTGCCCCTGCAAACCCTCGCTTCCCTCGGCCGCACCATCGAGGACGTGCTCGCGCTCCGCCCCGAACGCCTCTCGCTTTTCAGCTACGCTCACGTCCCCTGGCTGAAGCCCGCCCAGCGCATTTTCGAGGATCGCCACCAGCTCCCTACCTCCGAGCAAAAGCTCGAACTCTTCGCCCTCGCCCGCGAACGCCTCCTCGAAGCCGGCTACGTTGACATCGGCCTCGACCACTTCGCGCGCCCCGACGACGAACTCGCCCTCGCCCAGAAGGCCGGCACCCTCCACCGCAACTTTCAAGGCTACAGCACCCGCGCCGGCGCCTCGCTCTACGCCTTCGGCGTCTCCTCCATTTCGAGCACGGCCAACACCTACCGCCAGAACGTCAAGACCCTCGAGGAATACCGCTCCGCCCTCGACGCCGGCCACCTTCCGATCGAGCGCGGCCTCACCCTCACCACCGAAGACCTCCGCCGCCGCACCCTCGTCATGCGCCTCATGTGCGACCGCCGCCTGGATTTCGCCGCCCTCGAGCGCGACACCGGCATCGACGTCTCCGCCGACTACGCCCGCGAACTCGCCTCGCTCTCCGACCTCGTTGCCGACGGCATCGTCGAACTCGATGAGGAGGGCCTGCGCGTCACCGCCCTCGGCGCACCGCTCCTCCGCGTCGTCGCCATGCGTTTCGACGAACACTTCTCCCCAGCCGCCACGGGCAAGCGCCACGCGATGTCGGTTTAATTGCCCCCGCGCCACCGTGCCCTTCCGCATCGCCAAAACCTTCACCGTCGAAAGCGGCCACCTGCTCACCAAGCACCCCGGCGCGTGCAAGTTCCCCCACGGCCACAGCCGCACCGTCGAGGTCGTCCTCACCGCCAACACCCTCGACGCCCGCGACATGGTCTGCGACTTCAAGGCGCTGAAACAGATTATCTCCAACACCGTCTCCCGATACGACCACAGCCTCGCGCTCAACACCGCCGACCCGCAGTTCCCCGCCCTCCGCGCCGCCTACGGCGACCGCGTGGTGCCCTTCGACAACACCGACCCCACCTCCGAAGCGGTGGCCCGGGTCATCTTCCGGGAAATCCGCGCCGCGCTGACAACTTCGCCCGGCGACCCCGCCTACCCCATCGGCCCCGCCGTCCGGCTGGAACGCGTGCGCGTCACCGAAACCGCCACCAGTTGGGCGGAGTATTGGGAATAGACCGGCCACCGCCTCAAAACTGCGCCCCGAGTTTGTGCTTCAGTGGTCCTTGGACATTGGTCATGAGTAGTCTTTCCCATGTCCGACCTCACCGATCTCTACCAGTCGGTCATCCTCGACCACAACAAGCGCCCCCGCAACCGCGGCAAGCCGCCGACCGCCAACCGCGTGGCCACCGGCGACAACCCCAGTTGCGGTGACAACTGCACGGTTTTCCTCCACCTCGACGGTGCCGGCCGCGTGGACGCCATCGGCTTCGAGGGCTCCGGCTGCGCCATCTCCCAGGCCGCGACCTCCCTCATGACCACGCAGGTCAAGGGCAAGACCGCCCCCGAGGCCGAGACGCTCTTCAACGAGTTCAAGGAAATCGTCACCACCGGCAAGGCGCCCGAGGAGCTCAGCGAGCTCGCGGCCTTCGCCGGCGTCCACGCCTTCCCCGCCCGCATCAAATGCGCCACCCTCGGCTGGCACGCCGCCCTCGAAGCCCTAAAGCAGCCGCCCTCCGCCTCCTAATCGTTCTCGTTCTTCGTTCTCTTTCTCGTTCTTCGTTCTCTTTCTCGTTCTCCCTTTTTTCCGCCCCGCCTGATCGAGAACGAAGAACGATTAAGAGAACGAGAACGATAAAAACCATGTCCCTCTCTCCCAACCTCCGCATCGACTTCCCCGCCCTCGACCAGCACGTCGGCGGCAAGCCCCTCGTTTACCTCGACAACGGCGCCACCACCCAGAAGCCGCGTTCCGTGATAGACGCCCTCGCCCGTTTCTACGAACGCGACAACTCCAACGTCCACCGCGGTCTTCACGCCCTCTCCATGCGCGCGACCGACGGCTACGAGGCCGCCCGCGCCCGCGCCGCCAAGTTCATCAACGCCGCCCACTCCGCCGAGATCATCTTCACTCGCGGCACCACCGAGTCCGTCAACCTCGTCGCCCAGTCCTGGGGGCTCGCCAACCTCAAACCCGGCGACGTCATCCTCACGACCGAGATGGAGCACCACTCCAATCTCGTCCCCTGGCAGCAACTCGCGCTCCGCACCGGCGCCACGTTGAAATACGTCCCCGTCGCCGGAACCGACGCCGAACACGGCCTCGACCTTGACGCGCTCGACAAGCTCCTCACCCCGCAGGTGAAGCTCTTCGCCTTCACCCATCTCTCCAACACCCTCGGCGTCATGAACGACGCCGCGCTCCTCTGCGCCAAGGCCCGTGCCGTCGGCGCCCTCACGCTCATCGACGCCGCCCAGTCCATCGGCCACGAACCCATCGACGTGCAGGCCCTCGGCTGCGATTTCCTGGCCTTCAGCGGCCACAAGATGGCCGGCCCCACCGGCATCGGCGTGCTCTACGGCCGCCGCGCCCTCCTCGACGCCATGCCCCCGTGGCAGACCGGCGGCGGCATCGTCGTCAACGTCACCTACGAAGGTGCCACCTGGAAACCCTCGCCCGAGCGCCACGAAGCCGGCACGCCCAACGTCGCCGACGCCATCGGCCTCCACGCCGCCTTCGATTACCTCGACGCCCTCGGCCGTCCCGCGATCAGCGCCCACGACCACGCCCTCGCGATGAAAGCCTGCGCCGCCCTCTCCGAGCTCCCCGGCATCCGCATCCTCGGCCCCAAGCCCGGCCAGCCCCGTGGCGGCCTCGTGAGTTTTTCCTTCGCCGAAGCCCACGCCCACGACGTCGTCACCTTCGCCGACCAGGACGGCATCGCGCTCCGCGGCGGCCACCACTGCAACCAGCCCTTGATGCGCAAACTCGGCCTGTCCTCGACGACGCGCGCCAGCTTCTATGTTTACAACACCGACGCCGAGATCGACCTCCTCGTGAAGTCGATGCGCCGCATCCTGAAGTTCTTCGCCGTCTGAACCGGCGGGTAGATCAGAACCCTGTTCACTCGACCAGTCGGGGCAGGGACCGCCCAAAGTAACCCAATAGGTTACTTTGTTCCGCGCGTAGGAGCGCATTTATGCGCGATTCCGCCTCTGCCATGTAGGAGTCTGCTTGAAGGCGATATTTCCCCTCTCCAGCCGCTCCTGATCGTTCTCGTTCTTCGTTCTCCTACTCGTTCTCTCCTCATCCGTTTCGGATCGAGAACGAAGAACGAGTATGAGAACGAGAACGATTTCCCTACGCGTCACACGCCCGGCGCTGCGCACGGCTCAACCGCACGGGTCTGCTTGCAGGCGATGCTCGCTCTCCCCCTAAAATCTACCCAGCCGACGCACCGCTTCGACCCCGCCAAAACATACCAGCGCCCACGCGGCGTTGCTGAGGGCGACGCTGCCGAGAAAGATTTTCCAATCCCGCCGTGCGAGCCCGTTATAGGCCCCATGCCGGATGTAGGCGGTCGTGATGAACGGATCGAAGCGCAGCGAGAGCACGATGAACGCCACCGCATCGCCGCGACCAAGTAGCCTTGCCATGGCACGCTTCCAACGTGATGGCCCGGAGTAGAGCCGCAGTTCCTTCGCCAACTCGATCCCGAACCAGTCACGCTTCAGCTTGTCGTAGAGCCACAACAGAAGCAGACATGAAAGCAACGAGAGCACGGCCATGAGCGCGCCACCGCGCCACAGCCCCAGCTTCCAAATCGCGAACGGATACAGGGCGCAGTCGAAGGCATACTCCAAGGCGTGCCAGGTGAGGAATCCCGTGGCGATCTCCGCTGTGCTCCGGGCGACGCGATGTTCCTGATTCACGATTTCAACCTTTCCAGCGCAGCGATTTCATACCTCGGAATTTGATAACGCTCTTCGTCGATTTCCTTCAGAAGCCGCCGCTGGTATATCTGGAGTGCGCCCATTTTCCTATATTCTTTACGTCGTTTGCTGGGCACACTCAAAATGTCTCCGATTACTTGGCGGCATTTTGATGATCCACACTGGCACCTCATCGCCCACTCCGTGGGTGCGATCGTAAGAGAGTAATCATAGGTGATTTCCTCTCCCAGTCCGATGTCTCTCAGGGCAAAAAGATCGCTTACGCCTTTGACCCCAGCATTGGGATCACAGCTATGGTTAAACATCCGGGAGAGCTGATCGAGATCGAGATACGTGCGTCTCCCTATCTGGAGCGGATCGTCTATCAATTCACCTCCCGCAAGAACTCGCTTCACGACATCTTTGATATCCAGTCTTTCCCCTGAAAGGATGTGTATCACATCTCCTTTGCCGATATTTTTAGAGGCAAAGACACCCTTACCATATTTTCGGGTGTTTTTTATGATGAACCTGTTTTTGCCACTGCTCATTTATGGTTTTGGATGCAGGAGTTCTTGGGCGAAGTTCCAGAGTGCGCCGGGATGGCAGCGCCAGCGGTCACTGTCTTCCGTCGCTACCGACATGATGGGCACAATCAACGGGCGGACGCCAAAGAGCTCCCTCGCCTTGCCGAAACTTGGAATGACTTTTTCGCGGGTGAAACGGAGTTCCGACTCATCGGCGGCAACGAAGTTTTCAAAGAGGATACCGTGACAGATAAAAAGGGCCAAGAACCGGAGGTAATAATAATCCCCCCGGCTCGCGTCGAAAAACCACGGTGAAATGTCGATGATGGAGCACGCGTTGCCCGGCTTCGTATGCTCAAGCAGGGCGTGATGATAGTCCGTCAGCAGTAAGCCGTTCTTGGTTTTGATGCCGCTCAACGGACATTTTTCTATGCCGTTGAAATTTACCAAGCGCAGATGATTGAGGTGATTGGGTGTCAGACAAAATACGGGCTGGCAAAGGCGGTGCTTATCTTGATTCCACGAGTAGAAGTTATCCTGCGCGTATTCCAAACAAAGCGGCTGGAGTGCGGCTTGCTGAATGCTCGCATCAAATACCTCAAACTCGTGGTTGGGCGTCTGAATATGCCGGAACAAAACGCCCACGGGATCGTCTGGCATAAAAGTCGGCGGCAGCTCTTGGTGAAAATCTGCGACTCGCTGCAAGAGCCGGGTATCCTGTCGCCGTTTGTGCAATTCTACGACCGCCTCGTCGAGTGGCGTATAAAGAGCGTCAATCTCGCGCCTGCCGTGAAGAACGTCCGGCGTTGATAAATTGTCCGCTAACGGGTCGATCATGGGTGATGGGCGGAGGCTTTACATTCAACTTCTGCCGCACTCGGCATAATGTCTGGTTTTCAAGACATTAGGTCTGCCGCCGACTGTTACAGTCAAGTCTCGAAAACCAGACAATGCCACGGCCTAAAAACATCGTCGGACCGCAAGTGCGCCGATACCGGGATCAACTCGGTTGGTCGCAGGGAGCGTTGGCCGCCAAGTGCCAGGTCGCGGGCTGGGATATTTCGCGCAGCATCATCGCCGCCATTGAAGGAAGGGTTCGTTGGGTTGGTGATTTTGAGCTGGTGATGCTCGCCAAAATCCTTCGCGTGCCACCGGTCGATCTACTGCCAAAACAAATGGATTGGCACGAACTTACCCCAAGAAAACACTGAGTTTTCAGTCAAAGTTAGGTCGAACCTAAAAGGTCCCCCAACCCGTCCGCCATTTACGCCAAAGACGGCTTCACCACCTGGCCCGACTTCCTCCAGCCGTCATAATTCCGCCCCTCCGCTTCACAGCCGGAGCATTGCGAGAGGCCACTCCCAAAAAATCCGCCGATTGGCGGATTTCATTAGTGGTTAATAAAACTCCGGCCTTCCGCCGCCCCGCATTTCGCCACTCTCGACGCCAACGAGGCCGTCGCTTCCGTCGCCTACCGGGCTTAACGAGCTCATCGCGATCTACCCGCCCACGAACGCGCCAACGACATCAAGATACTCAAAAGCTGGAAGGTGTGAAGTCTGCATCTCCTGACTGCCGTTTCCATGGTGGCATCAGCCGCCCCTCCGTTTAATCGTGGAGGCCATTGGCCGGAACCGCTTCCACCGAATCGCCCGGTTGGGCGATTCCATTCGTGGTTAAAAAATTCTGAGATTTGGACCCTTTCCCGCCAACGCGGGGATTGTCCTTTCCCTCTTTTCCCGTTCACTCCTCCGCGTGCCCCACGCCCTCGTCTCAAAACTCCGCCTCTTCTGGAGCCTGGCGAAACCGTTTTGGACCTCCGAGGAAAAGTGGCACGCGCTCCTTCTGCTCGGCTGCGTCCTCACGACCACCGCGCTCCAAAACTGGATCGGCGTGCGCCTGTCCTACTGGAACCGCGATTTCTTCAACACCGTCCAGCGCGGCGATTACAGCTACTTCGTGCATCTCGGCGCGGTGATGATCGGGCTCATCTTTTTCTCGATCACCTTCTGGCTCGCCGAAGATTTCCTCTTCTCCTCGCTCAAGATCCGCTGGCGCCGCTGGCTCACCGCCCGCTTCCTCGACCAATGGCTCGGCGACCGCGCCCACTACCTCGGCCAGCTCGACTCCGGCGGCGGCGACAACCCCGACCAGCGCATCAGCGAGGACATCCGCGGCTTCGTCTTCACCTCCCTCGATCTGTTCATGCAGATCTTTTCCTCCGCAATCGGCTTCATCGCCTTCGTTGTCATCCTCTGGAATCTCTCCGAGGGTCCCCCCACTCCGCTCGGCCGTCCGCCCCCGGTGGACATTTCCACCCACGTCGCCTGGCTGGGCGCCACCTACCTCTGGCTCTGGCACGCCTACGAAACCACCATGGCGTTCCTCACCGCCATCCCCGGGCATCTCGTGTGGTTCTGCTTCCTCTACTCGTGGCTCGGCTCGTGGCTCGTGAGCCGCGTCGGCCGCCCAATCATCGGCCTCTCCTACGAACAGGAAAAACTCGAGGCCGACTTCCGCTTCGGCCTCATGCGCCTCCGCGAAAACAGCGAAAGCACCGCCCTCATCGACGGCGAACCCGCCGAGCGCCGCACCCTCGGGCTAAGCTTCGGCCGCATCGTGGGCAACTTCAACGCCCGCCTCGTCCGCCAGATCCACCTCAACGCCTTCAAGTCCGTTTACTTTCGCCTCTCCGACACCGTTCCGCTCCTCCTCTCCGCCCCGCGCTTCTTCGCCGGCATCATCTCGCTCGGCCAGTTGACCCAGCTCACCGGTGCGTTCGGACGCGTGCAGAGCAGCCTCAATCTTTTCATCAACAGCTTCGAGACCTTCGCCGGCTGGTGGGCCGTCACCCAGCGTCTCGACGGCTTCGTGCGCGGCATCGAGCACTCCCGCCAACTCCGCGCCACCCAGAGCCGCATCTACGACTCCGGTGTCACCGGCGACCGCCTCGAAGTGCAAGACCTTGCCCTCTTCCGCCCCGACGAACGCCTGCTCCTCGCCCCCGTGACCTTCAGCCTGTCGCCCGGCGATTCCGTCCTCATCACCGGCCCGTCAGGCTGCGGCAAGAGCACCCTCCTCCGCGCCCTCGCGGGCCTCTGGCCCTACGAACAGGGTCTCGTTCACCTGCCCGATCCTTTCCGCTGCATGGTCATGCCGCAGAAACCCTATCTCCCCATCGGCACCCTCCGCGCCGCCGTCTGCTACCCCGAGCCGCCCGAGAAATTCACCGACGAAGCCATCCGCACCGCCCTTGCCCTCGCGCAAGCTCCCACCCTCGCCGCCCGCCTCGACGAAGAAGCCCACTGGTCGCAGACGCTCTCCGGCGGCGAACAGCAACGCGTCGCCCTCTCGCGCATTTTCATCCACAAGCCGGCTTGGTTGTTCCTCGACGAATCCACCTCCGCGATGGACGAACACGCCGAGCACGCGTTCTACCTGAGCCTGCGCGCCACGTTGCCCGACGTGACCTACCTCACCATCGCGCACCGCAGCACGTTGAAGGCGTTTCACGTGCGCAATTTCGCAATCGTCGCTCAGGAAGACGGCTCGCACCACCTCGCCGAGGTCAGCAACGCCATGGCCAACTGGTAGGCGCGCTTTCCGTGTAACTTGCTCCGCCTGCCGCACTGCTCAGACGCAGGAGCCTGCTGGCAGGCGACGATCAGTCCTAAAATCGCACCAGCCGCCGCACCGCCTACCTCGCCCCCCTCCGCCCTCTTAATCTTTCTCTTTCGTCAGTTCCGACCCGACCGCACCGGGCCGGACGAGAAAGATTAAGATAAAGAATAAACAGAAAGATCCCCCCTCACCAGGCGGTATTGGCCGTCGCTCACACCCAGCTCCACGCCAACCCCAACGCCCCGCTCGCCGCGATCACCGCGATCAAGTTCACCTTGAACCGGTGCAGCGCCACAAACGCCCCCGCGCCCACCGCCGCCGCAAACCAGTCCACGCTCGCCCACGTTCCCGTGGGCACGAGCACGTGCCAGCCAAACCACACCGCGAGATTCAGGATCACGCCCACCACGCTCGCCGTCACCGCGCCGAGCGCCGCCGTGACAACCTTCTGGCCGCGCAACTGCTCGATGTGCGGCGCACCTAAAAAAATCCACAGGAAGCACGGCACAAACGTCACCCACGTCGTGATCGCCGCGCCGAGCGTCGCCGCCACCAGGGGAGACAACGCCCCCGGATGGTTCCACCCGCCCATGAACCCCACAAACTGGAGCACCATGATGAGCGGCCCCGGCGTCGTCTCGGCGAACGCCAGCCCATCGAGCATCTGCGGCGCAGCCAGCCACGAATGAGTCTCCACCGCCTGCTGCGCGACATACGGCAGCACCGCGTAGGCCCCGCCAAACGTCACCATCGCCGCCTTGCTGAAAAACAACCCTTCCTGCGCCAGCGTGCCCGACCACCCCTGCCACAGTCCCACCGCGACCAGCGGCGCCGCCCACAGCCCACCGCACACCGCCACCACCCGCGCCGAGTAAACCCAGGTGGAACGCGTTGACCCCAACGCGTTCGTTTGAGTCCCCTCATCCGAGCGCGTTGGGGTCAACGCGCTCCACCCCAGCCGCCCGCCCGCGAAGCCGATCAGCGCCGCGCCAAACACAATCGCCGGAAACGGCATTTTCGCAAAAAAGATCAACCCGAACGCCGCCGTCGCGATCCCCCACATGACACCGTTTTTAAGCGCCTTGCTTCCGATCCGCAGCACCGCCGCGAACACGATCGCCATCACCGCCGGCTTCAGCCCGTAGAAAATCGCCGCAATCCACGGCACCTCGCCATAGGCGACATAGACATAGCTCAACACCCACAAAATCACCGCCGACGGCAGCACGAACAACACGCCCGCCACGATCCCGCCCCGCGTGCGATGCAGCAGCCAGCCGCAGTAAACCGCCAGTTGTTGCGCCTCCGGCCCGGGCAGCAGCATGCAGAAATTGAGCGCATGCAGAAACCGCTCCTGCCCGATCCATTTTTTGCGCTCCACCAGCTCGTGCTGCATGATCGCGATTTGCCCGGCGGGTCCGCCGAAGCTGATAAATCCCAGCTTCAGCCAAAACCTCAGCGCCTCGCGAAATGTGGGATGGGCCGGCATGAGGCAGCTTAAGCGGCGGTTACCTGCACTTGCTCCACAAAATCGGCCGGAGTCGTGCCCGTAAGCGCAGCCAAGGCAAACGCCGTCGCCAACCGGGCGCACTCGGCCAGTGGCATCCCGCGAAGCTGCGCGCTCACTATGCCCGCCACCATCGCATCGCCCGCACCCACCGTGCTGCCAACTCGGACGACCGGCGGACGCACCACCAAAGCCTCCTCAGCCGTGACAAAGCACGCCCCGTCGGCACCGCGCGAAACAATGACCAGTTTCACTCCACCGGCAACCAACCCGCGCGCCGCCGCGATCACGTCGGCCTCGGCAGGCAGTGCCTTTCCCATCAACACCTCGAGTTCGTGGACGTTGGGCTTGATGATATCGGGCGCGGCCTTCAGCGCCTCGCGCAACGCCTCGCCACTCGCGTCCAGCACCGTGCGGACGCCTCTGGTTTTCAGATTGGAAATAAACTCGCGATAAATGCCCGTCGGCACGCCGGGCGGCAGGCTGCCCGCCAGCACGCACCAGCCTCCGGAAAGCGCGGCCAGTTGCCCGCGCAACGCATCAAGATCAGCAGCCGACGGCGACAGCCCGGGAAAATTGATGTCGGTCGTCTGCCCGCGCAACGGATCGACGATTTTGATGCCCGTGCGCGTCGAGCCGGGCAGCCGCAGGCAGCGATCCTCGATGCCGTGAGCGGAGAAAAATGCCGTGAAGACATCGGCGTTGTCTCGACCAAGAAATCCCATTGCCGCGACGGCGTGCCCGTTTCCGGAGAGCGCGGCGGCGACGTTGACACCCTTCCCGCCCGCCCGGTCGCTCGCGTGCTCCACACGGTTGACCGCGCCCGCGGTGAAGTTCGTAATCTCCACCGTGCGGTCGATGGCGGGGTTGAACGTGACGGTGGTGATCATCCGCGTTTGAGCTTCAGCAACCGCTCGCCTGCGGCGTGCAGCGTGGCGAGTTTTTTGGCGAAGTTGAGCCGCACGTAGCGGTTCTCGCCATTGGCGAAGAAGCTCGATCCCGGCACCGGCGCGACGCCGATCTCCTTCGCCATCCAGTGCGCGAACTCCACGTCACTCGCGAAACCGAACGGCGAGATGTCGAGCATCACGAAATACGCGCCTTCGGGCCGCGTGTAGTGCAGCCCCGTCTTGTCGAGATAACCGAGCAACACGTCGCGCTGCGCCTGATATTCGGCGCAGAGCCCGGCGTAATACTCCGGACCCCAGCCGAGCGCCGTGACGACCGCATGCTGCAACGGCGCCGCCGCACCCACCGTTAGAAAATCGTGGACCTTGCGCGCCTGCGCAACGATCTCCGGCGAGGCGTGCAGGTAGCCGAGACGCCAGCCGGTTATCGAAAAGGTTTTCGACAGCGACGACACACTCAGCGTGCGCTTTGCCATCCCCGGCAACGTCGCGAAATAAACATGCTTCCGCCCGTCGAACACGAGGTGCTCATACACTTCGTCGGTGATGACAAACGTGTCGAACTCCTCCGCCAGCGCTGCTATTTGCAACAGCTCCTCTCGCGTGAATACGCGGCCGCAGGGATTCGACGGATTGCACAAAATGAACGCCTTCAGTCCGCCGCCCGTCGCAAACGCCGCGCGCAGTTCCGCCGGATCAAACCCGTAGGCGGGCGGATGCAGCGGCACATGAACCGCCTTCGCTCCGCTCAGGATGGCGTCGGCGTTGTAGTTTTCGTAGAACGGCGAAAACATCCCGATGCGCTCGCCCGGATCACACACGGTCATAACGGCGGCGAGCATCGCCTCGGTCGCGCCGCAAGTAACAACCAGTTCTCGCAACGGATCGACGGGGAGGCCGGTGAACCGCGTGAGTTTGGCCGCCAGCGCATCGCGCAACTCCGGCGAACCCCAGGTGACAGCATATTGGTGGCGGCCGGCGTCCATCGCGTCCTTCGCTGCCTGCACAAGCGCGGCGGGCGGATCACCGTCGGGAAAACCTTGCGAGAGGTTGATCGCGCCGTGCTGCGCAGCGACGCGCGACATCTCGCGAATGAGCGACTCGGTGAAGACCGACGTGCGACGGGAGGTGCGCGGCATGGCGGCGGGGCGGCGTGGTTTACTGAGGGATTTTCAGCTCCATGCCGATCTTCAGGTCGTTCTGGCTTTTCATCACGTCGCGGTTCGCGGCGTAGATGTCACGCCAGCGCGACTTGTTGCTGTAATACTTCTGGGCGAGGCTGAAGAGCGTGTCGCCCTTCGCGACGGTGTGCTTGCGCCCGCCGACTGTGGAGGTTGTGACGACGGCGGGACGCGGCGCGGGGGTCGAAACCTGGCTGTTCGGGCGGTTGAGAGAAATCGTCGGAATCGCAGGCTGGGGCGGCGGAGCGGCCTGGGGCTCCGGATCGGGAGCGCGGGCGATGGGCGACTCTTCGGGGTCCACCGCCAGCGGAGCAACCGGCTCGGGCGCCACCGACGAAACGGCGGGCCGCAGGGAATTGATCGACTGCGTGCGGGCGGCGATGAGCTGGTCCTTGAGCTGGGCGTTCTCGCGCTGGAGCTGGTCCATTTTTTCGAGCAGGTCGAGACGCTCCATCTGGTTGTCCAGCGGCTGGGCCGGCAGCGTGCGGGCAAACTCCCGCGTGGCGGCGTCGATGCGCTGGCGCACAAGATCGGCCTGCGTGGAGTTGGGCTTCAGCTCGCGGAACTTCCGATAATGGTAAATCGCGGCGATCGGATCCTTGATGTGCTGCTGATAAAGGATGCCGAGCTCGAGGTGCGATTCAGGGGCGTCGTCTCCGCGTTGTTGAATAACTTTCTGGAAGGCCGCGAGCGCCTCCTGGTTGCGACCTTGGCGGAGGAGTTCCTTGCCGCGACGGTAGTCCGACTCGTCAATCTCGGCGGTGAACGGCGAATCCATGGACCGCTCGCAACCCGCGACCAGCAACAGCGCGGCGAACGCAAAAACAAGAAGAATGGGAAAACGGAGCCTCATCGAGGTCGGGAAATGGGATTGAACGAATAAAAGTTGCTCCTAAGTCTCGCAGTCCGACTTTCGACTCAAACCCTAAATGGCAATCGACCCAAAAACCGCCCTCAGCCGCGCCCGTGCCTGCATCAAAATCGAACAGGAAGCGCTCGCCGCCACCTCCCGAGGGCTCGACCAAGGCTTCGTCGCGGTCGCCAAGAGCGTCGAGACGGCCGCCGACGCGGGCGGCAAGATTATCTTCAGCGGCGTCGGCAAGTCCGCCCACATCGCGGAAAAACTCGTCGGCACCTTCAACAGCATCGGCCTCTCGGCGTGTTTCCTCGACGCCACCCAGGCGCTGCACGGCGATTTCGGCCTCGTGGGCAAGGGAGACCTCGCGTTTCTCCTCAGCAACAGCGGCCAGACGGAGGAAGTTCTCCGCCTCATCCCCGTGCTGAAGCGCTTCGGCGTCGGCATCGTGGCCTTCACGAGCAACGCCGTATCCGATCTCGCCAAAAACGCCGACCTCAAGCTCATCTACCGCGTCCCCCGCGAAGCCTGCCCTCTCAAGCTCGCCCCGACCGCCAGCACCACCGCCGCCCTCGCCCTCGGGGACGCTTTGGCGATGGTTCTCCTCGCCGCCCGCGGACTCACGCGCAACGACTTCGCCAAATACCACCCCGGCGGCAACCTCGGCCGCGTCCTCCTGCTCAAGGTCAAAGACATCATGCGCAGCGGCAATCGCCTGCCCATCGCCCCCGAGACCGCCACCACCCAGGCCGCCATTCTCGCTATGACCAAGGCCCGCAGCGGCAGCATTGCCATCGTCCACCCGAAATCAGGCAAACTCACCGGCATCTTCACCGACGGCGACTTCCGCCGCAGTGCGCTCACCGGCGCGGGCTTTCTAGAAAAACCCGTGGCCGCCCATATGACCCGCTCACCGAAAGTTGTTTCCGAGGAAGCTCTGGGTGTGGACGCTCTGAACCTTTTCGAGGCGCACAAAATCGACGACCTCATCGTAGTGGACGCCAAGGGCAAACCCGTCGGTCTCGTGGACGGCCAGGATTTGCCCAAGCTGAAGATCGTCTGAAATCGAAAGAGTCGGTCCTGCCACGCCTGCTTAACTTACGGGCCGCCAATTTCTGCTAATTTTTGCCACAAAACCGTTTTTCGTTCTCCGGTTGTCGGGAATTGTGGCTATATTCAATGCATGGCCACGCCCCCGTTTTCTTATCAGGACATCTTTCCGCTCGGTCCCGATGACACCGAATATCGTCTGCTTTCGAAAGAAGGCATCTCGACCGCCATTTTCGAAGGCCGCGAAATCCTAAAGGTTGATCCCGAGGTCCTCGCCTTCGTCGCTCAGCAGGCCATGCGCGACACGTCATTCCTGCTACGTTCAAAACACCTCGCGCAGGTCGCCGCCATCCTCGACGACCCCGAAGCCTCCTCCAACGACCGCTACGTTGCCACCACGTTGTTGAAAAACGCCGAGATCGCCGCAGAGGGCATCCTCCCCTTCTGCCAGGACACCGGCACTGCCACCGTCGTTGCCAAAAAAGGCCAGCAAGTCTGGACCGGCGCCAACGACGCCGAGTTTATCTCGAAGGGCATCTACGAGTGCTACACGAAGGAAAACCTCCGCTACTCGCAGACCGCCCCGCTCGACATGTTCAACGAGGTCAACACCGGCACAAACCTGCCCGCGCAGATCGACCTCTACGCCACCGAAGGCTCCGAGTATAAATTCCTCTTCGTCGCCAAGGGCGGCGGCTCCGCCAACAAGACGTTTCTCTTCCAGGAAACCAAGGCGCTCCTCAACCCCAAGGGCCTCGAAAAGTTCATCACCGACAAGCTCTCCTACCTCGGCACCTCCGCCTGCCCGCCTTACCACCTCGTGCTCGTCATCGGAGGCACCAGCGCCGAGGCCTGCATGAAGACGGTCAAACTTGCCTCCGCCAAATACCTCGATCACCTCCCCGTCACGGGCAACAACGAGGGCCGCGCCTTTCGCTGCCTCGAGACCGAAAAACTCGTCCTCAAAATCGCCCAGAACACCGGCATCGGCGCCCAGTTCGGCGGCAAATATTTCGCCCTCGATGTCCGCGTCATCCGCATGCCCCGCCACGGCGCGAGCTGCCCCGTCGGTCTCGGCGTCTCCTGCTCCGCCGATCGCAACATCAAGGCCAAGATCAACAAGGACGGCATCTGGCTGGAAAAGATGGAAACCAATCCCGGCCGCTTCATCCCCGCGAGCCAGCGCACGATCAAGGACGACAAGGTTGTCCGCATCGACCTCAACCAGCCGATGCCCGCCATCCTCTCCGAGCTGTCGAAATACCCCGTGACCACCCGCGTGCTCCTCACCGGCCCGCTCGTCGTCGCGCGCGACACCGCCCACGCCAAGCTCAAGGAGCGCGTGGACTCCGGCCAAGGCCTGCCCGACTACTTCAAAAACCATCCCGTTTACTACGCCGGCCCCGCCAAGACGCCAAAAGGCTACGCCTCCGGCAGCTTCGGCCCCACGACCGCTGGCCGCATGGACAGCTACGTCGATCTCTTCCAGTCGCTTGGCGGCTCGATGGTGATGCTCGCCAAAGGCAACCGCTCGAAGCCCGTGACCGACGCCTGCAAAAAATACGGCGGCTTCTACCTCGGCAGCATCGGTGGACCCGCCGCGATTCTTGCGAAGGAAAACATCAAGAAAGTCGAAGTCCTTGAATATCCCGAACTCGGCATGGAAGCCGTGTGGAAGATCGACGTGGTTGATTTCCCCGCGTTCATCTTAGTGGACGACAAGGGCAACGACTTCTTCGCCCAAGGCTGCGGCGCCTGCCTCCCCGGAGGCATCACCGCCGCCGCTCGCAAATAAAAAATCCGCCAAACCGAGGCGAGGCATGCCGCGCAAGCATGGTTTACCCTCGCAGCGAGGCCCGCAAAACGCACGCTAGATGTTCTTACCACGCCCCGCATGTTGAGCCGTCCAGTTCTTAATCGCGCTGTCTTCGTCCTTAGTCTGCTGCTGGCCATGATGAGCAAGCTGAGCACTGACGGACAGCTAATGTCTTATCAGGAAGTTGATGCTTTGGCCGCCGCGTTGGCCGAAACGGGAGATTTCAATAAAGCCGTATCCACGATGGATGCCATGATTGCCGCCACTCCAAAAGGAACCAACACCTCTATCCTGAAGGAACTCGAAGAACGACGCTCCCGCTACGCCTTGGGCCTGCCGCTTAGGATCAGCCCCGCCGTCAGACCCTGACAGCGACAACCCCAAAAACGCTCACTCACCCATCACCGTCACCACCACGCAGCGCGTATGCGAGTAGCGACGGTGCTCCAACAGGAATATCCCCTGCCATGTGCCCAGAAGCATGCGGCCCTCAGAAAACGGCACGCTCTCGCTCGTGCGCGTGAGCGCCATCTTGATGTGGCTCGGCATGTCGTCCGGACCTTCCAGCATATGCTCAAACTGCGGATCGTTCTCCGGCACGAGTCGGTCAAGCCACGCTTCCAGATCACGCCGCGCGGTCGGATCGGCGTTTTCCATGATAACCAGCGAACAACTTGTATGCTGGCAAAACACCGTGACCACGCCGGTCTTCAGTCCGCTGCGCTTCACCTCACGCGCGATCGCCTCGGTGATCTCGTGCGTGCCTGGCCCGCGTGATTCGATGGAAAGGACTGCTTGGTGGATCATCAATTACCCACTGCCCGCCAGCGCACGATCCGCCGCAAACAGGTTTCCTTCGAATCTTCGCCATTCTCGCGGTAAATCCATATTCCTTTTTGCAGCTAAAAAAACCGCACGAGGATATCGTGCGGTTTAAACTAAAACAGGGAGGGGGAATTTTCGCTCAAAATTTAAGCGTGAAGCGGTCTCCACCAACGCCCATGCGTTGGACGGAATCGTAGAGCCGGGCTTCGCTGAGATCATTGGCGGCGATATCACGCCCTTGGATTGCGCGGGAGTAGTCGGATGCCTCCGCATTGGCGACCAGCACCATTCCGGTGAGAATTTTAGCTCTGCGAAGTTCACGGGGCGACGTCGCCTGAGAGACGGACGGTTTGGCTTCGATGCTATTTTCGTCGGAGCGAACGTTGCCCAACAGAGTGGCGACCGACATGGCGGGAGGAGCATCGGTTTGAAGACCGGTCGTGAGCAGACGATCGGCCGGAGCCTCATCCTCGGATGAGGACACTCCCCAGGGAATCATCTGAGTTAACCCAGCGAGGCGAGGGGGCAGCGCAGTAGGATTCGCCTCGACGCTTGATGGGACGGATGCGACTCGGGCGTCGGTTGGCACCGCCATCACATCTGGCAACGACGAGGCCGACACGGTAGCGACGACGGAATCTACTTTAGGCGAAACTGGAAGGGGCGCCATCACTTGCGCGATGGGAGCCGCCAGTTCCGGCGCGAGACGTTCGGAAGGTGTCACCACCGACCGATACTGGCCAGCGACGATAAAACTCAGGGCGAGAATCGCTGCGGCACCCACAGGAACTTGATAACGCGAAACGACGCGAGTCACCTGGGGGATGCGCAGATAACACCACCAAGGCCGTTTTTCGACGATGGCCGCAAGCTGCTTGGCGCGGAGATCCTGCTCGAAACGCGTCCAGAATTCGGCGGGCGGACGTTCGGCTCGCTTGATGCGGAGCAAATCCTCAATCGTTACCTTTTCGGGAGAGCGGTCAGGGATCATCATGTTCGGACGTAGGACTGGAGTTCGACTTGCAACAGTTGCTTGGCGTAATGGAGACGCGAACGGACGGTGCCCACCGAGCAGTTCATCACCTCGGCGATTTCCTCATGACTGAGGCCGTCTATTTCGAACAAAGTTACCACGGTTCTATGGGGGATAGACAATTTTTGCAGCGCTTCGTTCAATTTCTCCTGAAGCTCGTTAATAAAAACATCGCGCTCCACGTTTTTTTTATCCGTCAGGCGATTTATAGCCTGCGAAACAGCAGCGTCTTCTTGCACTTTATCGAAGCTGAAGAACGTCCGTAACTTATTCTTCCTGATATGGGTGAGCGAGGAGTTAACCGCGATACGATACAGCCAAGTGAAGAATGACGACTGGCCTTGAAAGCGGTTGATAGATTGGAACGCCTTGATGAACGAATCCTGAGTCAAATCGGCCGCGTCCTCGCGGTTGGATGTCATGTTGTAGATCATCGCGTAAACGCGTTCGCGATATTTGAGGATAAGTTCGTCAAACGAGGCCACGTCCCCGGCCTGCACTCGCTGGACGACCATCCAATCCGAATCCGCCTCCTGCTGACGCTCGGGCGAGGCCACGAGAGCCTTGGTCAGCGTTTTGGAGACAGCGTTCATCGGGAAGCAAAGCTAGCACACGGCTGCAATCGCGCAAATCGAAAGTCACCGTCAGACACCTGGAGCCGTCCGCAAGGCCGCCACTTGATAACGCAGGGTATCGCACAAGCGCATGAGCAACGGCACGGGCGCAAGTCCGGCGTGGGCGGCAAGCGCGGACTCGGCTTGCGCCAACTCAGCTTGCACTTCCTCGGCAACGGCCGCAAAGACGCCCGTCTCGTGCATTTGCCCCAGACGCTTCGACATATCGGGCGCACGACGGCCCAGGATTTCCTCAACCAAGCCAGCTCGTTCTTCGGCAGGCAGGCGATCCATGAGGGCGAGCAGCGGCAGCGTAACCTTGCCGCTGATGAGATCGGTGCCGAGCGTCTTGCCGATGGCTTTTTCCTTACCAAAAAAATCCGCCAGATCGTCGTAGATTTGATAAGCGATGCCCAGATGCCGGCCAAACCGGCTCGCATCCTCGACAAACGCCGGTGAAAAACCACCCAGCCGACTACCCAGGAAGCAGGAGATGCGGAACAGCTCCGCCGTCTTAAGATCTATCACCCGAAAATAATCCTCCCGGGTGATGTTGGTGGTCCCACGCCGCAGCGTCTGAACGATCTCGCCTGCGCAGACTTTTCTCGTGGAGTCGGAAACGGCAAGACACACTTCTGTTGTGGGAAACTGGGCCGCGAGATGCAGCGCATGGGCAAACAGCGCGTCGCCCAAAAGCACCGCCGCCTCAGGACCATACTGGCGCGAAGCCGTTTGCCGGCTGCGCCGGATGTCAGCCTCATCCATAATGTCATCATGAACGAGCGTCGCCAAATGGACGAGTTCCACCACGGCGGCGACACGCACAAGATCCGGCAGCGGGTCAACGTCACCCTGCCAGCCACTGAGAAAAACCAGAGCCGGGCGAATTCGTTTGCCCGAGGTGTCGATGCAGTAGTCCGCCATGTCGCGGATTTCCGGCTCGAAAGAGGCAAGCTGCTTGCGGAGGAAAATATCCAAAGCGCCCATGTGCGGTTTGAGACGCGCAAAAACTGCGGTGAAATCCTGAGCCGACGAGCGATCGGAAGGTTGGGTGGGCGTGACAGACATAAACTGCTTTCACGCTAGGCATGGACGCGCAAATGGCTAATCAATAGTCATCCTTTCCCGCCAAATGACGCACGATCCCCTGTTTCTCGTCCTCATGATCGCCGCCAGCCTCTACATGGTTTATCTGTGGCGGGCAGACTATCGCTCAGCCCAGGCCGGGCGCCCCGAACCACGCGCCCTGCCGGGGGCGACCCCCACCTCGCTTGCGGCCTGCGTGATAGCAGGTATCGGGGCGCTGGCGATTCTCGCCTTCGAGACCATCGGGGAAATTAAACTCGGCCTCAGCGAACAACAGTCCTCCATCACCGTGCTGTTCGGCCTCTACACGCTGGTCGCCGCATTTATCGAGGAACTGATCTTCCGCGGGTTCATCGTGGTCGAGGGAAGGGGCACGGTGCTGCGCTGGATTTGTATTCTGGCCGCATCGGTGCTCTTCGCGGCACTGCATCCCTTTTTATGGGAATGGCAAGGCGGCTGGCTTTGGACCGATGGACGCCTGGAACTGACTCTGACCACCAAGGGCTGGTTCAGCACGGTGATGGTATTCCTGAGCTCGCTGTGGTTTTACACGGTGCGTTTCGCGCGTTTTAATCCACAGCGGTCCTTGATTCCCTGTTTCACCGCCCACGTCACAAAAAATCTGGGCGTCTTCATGATCAAGGCGGCCCAAGGATTCGTATCCGGAATTTTCTAATAAAAAGCCGCCCGTTTATCAACGGGCGGCCATGGATGACCAGCCTACAACGACATTACTTTTTCTTTGCAGGCATGACGGTATCCTCGGGCATAAACGCCTCAGTGTTGTCCCGATAACCAGGAAGGTCGGATTTCTTCATTTTAATCTCACGTATTGCACGCGGATCCAACACATCCGTGACCTGTGCGTCTTCCGCACTGATAATTTTGGCTGTGATAAAAATAAGAAGATTAGTGCGCTTGCGAAGGGTATCATCATGCTGAAATATTTTTCCCAGGAAAGGAATCGAGCCAAGGACCGGAAGGCTGTTCTTGCTCTTGGACGCAGTCTCGTTGATCAAGCCGCCAATCGCCAGAGTGTTTCCATCCTTGAGAGACACCTGCGACTTTGTTTTGCGCGTGTCGATAATGGGAATAGACGCACTGTCAAAATTCACGCTTGTGGTAGTCGAGCTGATTTCCGGCTCAAGTGTCAGTTTGATAAAGCCTTGGCTGTTGATCTGAGGCGTAACTTTCAAGATGGTTCCAATCGGCTTATACTCAAATCCACTAATGGCAAAAGATCCCGTTTGGCTGTTATATGTGTAACTTGGAATGGGGTATTCCTGGCCAACGTTAATAAAGGCTTCAGTATTATTGAGAGTCACGATGGTCGGATTATTGACCAACTTACCGTTACCGTTATTTTGAATCCAATCGAGTGTTGATTTTAGCTCCAAAGTATTAAGGACCGAGGTCGCATAGTTCCAACTAGGAACCGCGTGATTAACATTTACATTCGAAGCATCAAGACCGGCTGTTGCCATACCTTTACCATCGACACCTCCTGTCATTCTCCAGTCCAATCCGATGGTCTTGCTGTCAACGCTGTTGAGTTCGACGAACTTTGATTCGATCTTAACTTGTTCGGTCGCTTTATCCAGTTTTTCGATTATCGGACTAATTCGACTCATGCGCGAAGGGCGCTCCGAAATAATCAAGGCATTGCTGCGATTATCAATGACCAGCTTACCTCCCGCCGTAGCATCAATCAAGGGCAAGATTGAAGCCTGAATCTCGGACGCCTTGGCGTAGTTAATGATAAAAACTTCGGTTACTACAGGCTCAAGAGCCAGACTGTCTTGGCTGACTACCTTGATGATATTCCCATCTTCGGCAAAAGTGTAACCGATGGGTGAAAGCACCACTTTGAAAATCTGCCTCCAAGTGACATCACGCAACTTCAGCGATGTTCTCCCCTGCAACGTGTCTGGAATTACAAGGTTAAGCTCAAAAAGATCGGCGACATTGCGCAGGATGGTTCGCACTTCCTCATCCGGGAAGTCAACCGACAAGGTATCCTTGTCCTTGGTAACCGAGGCCGCCGGAGAGGGCGCAACCACCGTCACAGCATCAGGAACCGGCGCGGTTTTTTGCGCAGGAGAAACTGCCGTCGAAGTGGAGGGAGTGGTGGACGAAGCCTGCTGAGCCCACAATGGGGCTGTGGTGGCGGCCAGCATGGCCAATAGTAATGTGCGCGTTCTCATGGCTTTGTGACGGGCTTGATAACAGATTTTATAGGGCGGGTGATTTCCACTCCATTTAAACGGAGGGTGAAACTGGTGTTTTGGATTTCAACAATCTCTAACTCATAAGGCTTTCCTTCAAAGACAATTGGAAGGTGATCGGCTACTTTAAATCTTTTTTGACCAAACAGTAGAAAAAATTCTCCTCCGATTTTTACCGATCCACTGGGGGTGACGTTGGGAGCGATTTGGGCCAGTTGCGCGAACTCGTCTGGTATCGATACCCTTCCCTCGCCGGGCGCCGCCGAAGAGGATGGCGCCTCGGCGGGATTAAACGGGCTTTTATAGGAACCCGCGTTTTCAGGCTGAGCTAATTCGGAGCGGGTAGAAACAATGCCCTTTGCGAAATTAACCGTATCTACACGTTTTAAGGGAGAAGGAATATCGGACAAGGGTTCACCGCACGCGACTGTCGCGCTGATACCGATGATTAAAAGAAAAATACCGGAGAATTTTCTCATGGCTGACCGAGTAAATCTACGTTCAAGACAAGCGTTGTGTCGGCGCCCGTCACAGAAGCCGTCATCGAGTTGAGGCGGCAAAAATGAGCCCCCTGTTCAAGGTTTTTCAGAAAAGTGATGATATTGGGGAAATTTCCGGAAACGCTCATGGCGTAGTTAACTGCGACATAAACAGCACCAACACGTTTTTGACCAGTCGAGGAACTGCTCCCGAACCCCAATTGGCGTAGATCGGTAAACTTGACGCCCGTTTCAGCCTCTATCCGATAAAAATATTGAAGATTTTTAGCAAGATCGGCGGGATTGATCGCACGTTCACGAACAATACGATTGGCGTCCATCACCACTTGAAGTTCATTCGACAAACGAGCCGAATTGATGAGATTAGCGTGATATCGTTTACCCTCGGCGCTCTTTTGGTCGAGTTCTGCCTTTAACTCGGAACCCAAGCCCGACCGAACGTAAATAACAGCAAAAAGAATCAGGCCGACCAAACTACAGACCGATAAAATCGGGTTCTTTTTAACGACGGCCAATAATGACTTGGCATCGATACTCATTTTTTTCCTCCCTTTTGGTCGGACTTTAATTTCAACAAAATCTCAAAGCTAATACCATTCGTGGTCGGGTTACGACTAATACCCGTGAGAGAAACCCCATCAAATTTATCGGCGAAAGCAGGGTTTTTACTCAAAACGCTCAAATACGCCGAAGCATCCCCACTCGCTTCATCGGACGAACCTGCAATCGTTCCGCGCAACACAACGGTTTGACCACGATAATCAATCATGGTCAGAGTGACACGGGGTGGCAGACACTCGCCAAGCTCAAAAATCAAATCCGAACCGATCAACCTCGATGACTGGAAGTCCTTGATTTCAAGCAGCTGCTTTTCCTCTTCTTGAAATTTTTGAAACTGTGCAACAGCCTGATCGCTGCTGGTTTTTTCATTGTTGATCTGCCGCTGCCAATCGGCTGCCTGATCCCGAAGCGCACGAAACCCTATCTCGCTTTGGGCCAGATAGAGACCGAGAACGAGCACAACCACAACCGCTGCACTATTTATGAAAAAGGCAGTCCGGACTACTTTAACATCTGGTAGCCGCTCCGAGTTACGGAAATTCGGATGCCACGCGGGCATCATCAACGCGACGGCTTTCTCACTCGGTTTTTTAAGAATTGGGAGCATGGTTACCGTATTGCGCCATTAAACCGAAAAGACCAAAACGACGGGCATCTTGGGTCGCAGCAGGCAAGGAGTCCGCCAAAGTAATCTGCCGGGTTTGCAGCCAAGAAGCCAAGTCAGTTTTTAAAACAGTAACACTTAACTGAGACGCAATCGTTTCTTCAACCCACCCCAGTTTCGAAGGCAAAACCGTGCATACAATTTGCCCGATGGACTGCCCAGTTTGAACCTCATAAAAACCAATGAATGATTGCAGTTCGCGAATCAGTTTTTTGATCAAAGCGGGCCCCATACCAGTGAAATCGAACGCGTTGGATAAAAATAATTTACGGGCAGATTCTGCATCCTTAAGTCCGAGTTCCGCCTGAACCACTGGAATCATCGCCTCCAACCCTTGGGAAATCGGGCGGGACGCCTCAAGTCCAGTCTGAGTTACGATAAATGAATTAGTAGAATCGGCGTCTATTTCCAACATTAATACCGGGGCTTTTGCTTGGGTTAAAGTAAGATAATCAACGAGAGCACCTACCGTCGCCACAGTGCCCAATTCCAAACGCTCGGGATATATACCACTTGTCAGCAATTGATCTTGAATCCCGTTAATATCTTCCGTCGGCAGACCGCAAAAAATCGCATCTTTTGGGGATGCTTTTACCATATCGTATTCTGAACCATCCACGGGATTAAGGAGAGCCAAGGTATACTTCTCGGGATCGATACGTAATTGCTGGCCTGCCAATTCATTAAGATAATTCGGCTCCTTCAATCTCTTGTTATCAAGAGGTATCTTCCGTATCACTCGTTTGGACGTGTAAACAGAACAGTTGGCATGGGTTAGTCCACCAGCATTTTTCTGCGTCTGCATCGCACTTAATGCCTCGACCAAAGCCGCTTGATCACCGGGAGGGCATTCCCGGATGTCTTCCACGACGAAAGGAGCAGTTGCAGACGAAGTCTTTGCCACCAGCACAACGTGATCCCCAAAATCCACGAAGATTTGTTTTGTTTTGGCGGATAGAAACATGAGGTCTTCGACGTAGCCTTAGAAAAAAGGCAGAGGTTGATTATGTAAATCGCTGACGTTTAATTAAGAAATGCCGCCCTGAAAGGGCTGATACCCTCTAAGCAAGAAGCATGCAACTCAAGCATATTTCTCTCAATCACCTGCCACGAAACAGTATTCACAATTCTTTGATGACACAAAAAACCTGCCTTAAAGCGAGGCAGGTTTTGATGAAAAGAGTTAAACTTCCGTGGGACGGTAAGATCACTTCTGCCACGTGCGCTTTTTATGGCGGTTGGCCTTCAAGCGCTTTTTGCGCTTGTGCTTGTTCATCTGGAGACGGCGTTTCTTTTTGAGGTTGCCCATGTGGAGTCAGGTTTGAATTGAAAGGTTCGTGTAGAAACAGACGGTCAAACAGTCTGCGCCCCCCGCTGTAAAGCTCAATCTGCCCCGCAGACCGTCTCCACCCACCCGCCCACCGCCGTGCTATAGACCAACAACCTCACCGCGCAGCCCGGAAAGAACGCCTTCACGCTCGCGCCATAGGCCGCCAGTTGAGGCGCATACTCCTCGCGCAGGCGGCTCAGCAACGCCTCGTCCGATTCTTCTACCCGACGGCGATTGGTCTTCCAGTCCAGCACCCAGACTTGGCGGGCAACCGGGTCGTGCAGGACCAGATCGATCACGCCATCCATCCACGCGTTTTCATCGAGCGGCGCGAAGACCGACAACTCGGCCTGCCGCGCCCACTTGGGATTGCCCAACTCCCGCCGCGATGAACTGGCCAGCCACCGATTCCATTCTTCCGCCGCGCGTGCGCCGAAGCCCGCCGCTTTCGCAGCCTCCAGCCGCACGGCTCCATGCGCAGAGACTGCGGCTTCATCGCCCTTCCAAGGCATAAACTCCAGCGTCTCATGCCACCACAAACCGTAGTCCACGGCATCATCCGTAAGCGCCCGCGCCGAAACCGGTTCCTCAAGCCCTGATTCATGCATCGCAAGCCGAGTCAGATCAGGCTTGTTCGCCAATTGATGCGGCAACACCCGCTGGGGCAACGCAACCGGCGTCTTCACCACAGAAGCATTTTTCGCCCGTGGCATCTTCGTCGGTTGCAACATGGCAGGAGCCGATTCAACCACTCCAACCCCATCCATTTCTTCAATTTCCGTAAAATCCGCCCCCCACAGCGTGGCAAAACTCCCCGCCTTCGCCTTGCCGCCAAAGCCTTCAGCCCACGGCAACATCAACACCCGCCGCGGCCGCGTCAGCGTCACATAGAGCAACCGCACCAACTCCCGCAACCGCTCGCGCTCCCGCGCATCCTTGGTGTCGGCCGGCACGCTCGCTCCGTCGAAAAACACGCCCATCTGTCCGGTCGCATCCGGGATCAGCCGCAGTCCTCGCTCCGTAAACGTCCCCGGCTCGCGCCACAGGCCGAGCACAACCACCACGGGCCATTCGAGACCCTTGGCCGAATGCGATGTCAGTAGATTGATCGCATCGTCGGTCGGCTTGCCCGCCGGACGCCCGTCGTCGAGATGCGCCGCGAGCTCGCGCCACCAATCGCGCGGCCCGGCTCCCTCCAGTCCCAGTTCCGCCGCCTGCGCCAGCAACCGCTCCAGCTCCCCGGCCACGCCACCGCTCGGATCGACCAGCCGGATTTTCTCTTCCAACCGCGTCGCCTTAACCAACTCCGCGCAAAACCGCTCCAACGCCACGCCCTCGTCCTGCGCCTTCAAAATAAACGGCCGCAACGTCGCCAGTGCCCCGCGCAACGGCTCTGGATGCGCCTCCGGGTCGGCCCAGTTGAAACCGTTCTCCGCGCCGCCTTCTCGCTTCCGTTCGACCGCCAGCAGCGCGTCGCTCACTCCAAAAATCTCCCGTAGAACCCCCACCCACTCGAACGCGTTGTCCGGATCGCACACCACCGCGAGCAGCCCCGCCAGCCACGCATAGGCCGGGTTGTCGCCATTGCGGTTGCGCCGCGTCTGCAACGCCACTTTCAGTCCCTCCGCCTCGAAGCCCTTGCGCGCCTCCAGCAACCAACCGTTGCGCGGCGCGATCACGCAGACCTCGCCCCAATTCCGCGCGCCCACACCCGCCGGCCCGTTCGTCTTAAAAAACACCGCCACCTGCCGGATTTCCTCCGCCAGCCACGCATCGACCCCGCTTAGCACAGTCACAGGCACGACCAGCGGCAGCCGCCGCGCCGCGCCTTCGACATTTTTCGGTCCCGCCTCCAGCGGCTCATACGGCACCTGTAACATCGGTGCCGACGCGCTTTCGCCCAACGCCAGTCCGAAATTATACGCCCGCTCCTCGCCAAACGCCTCCGGCAGCGTCGCGTTGAGCAACCCCACCACCGCGTGCGGCGCGCGAAACGTCACCTGAAAATTCAATAACTCCCCACCATCGCCGCGTCCGAACGCCTGTGTGTGCCGCCGGAAATTCCGGATGTCCGCCCGGCTCCCATAAATCGCCTGCTGCCCATCACCCACGAGGCAAAAATGCCCCGCGCGCGGTCCCGTCGCGCCGGGCGCGTCCGGCCACGCATGCAACTCCGCTCCCGGCGGACGCGTGATCTCCACCAGCACCGCGAACTGCTGCGGATCGGTATCCTGAGCCTCGTCCAGAATCACCCGCCAGCCCTCCGCGCGGATGCGCTCCAAAATTTCCCGGTCGCGCAGCACCGCCATCGCCGCGTCGATCTGGTCCGCGTAAGTCTGCACGCCGCGCTCGAAACGCCACACCCGATACCGCTCCGCCAGTTCCGCCGCCACCACCGCACCCGCCGACGCGAGCCAGTCCTTCAACGGCGCGAAAAAGCGATCAAACAACGCCACTATCCCGCCCGCTGTCCCGTCGGGTTTGATGATCGGCAGATAACGCGACTCTTCTTTCCATGCCAGCAACCACTCCGCCGCCGCCGCCTGGTTCGCCGCAATTTTCGGCATAGAGTCCTTCCGCTTCGAGGTAACCGCCAGGATTTCCTTCAACACCATCGCATCCGGCCCAACGATCCGCCCGGGCACGCATTTCAAAAACCGTCGCGCCGTCGCATCATCCAGCTGACGCGCCAGCGTGAACACATCCTCCAGAGGCGCATGCCGCAGAAAAGCCGACAGCTGCTCCGGCGGCAGCGACGAAAACTGCATCGCGTCCTGCTCCAAAAATTCCTCCCACAACGCCTCGTCGTTGTCGTCGCTCACCACCTCGGGGTTCAAGTTAATGCCCAGCGTCTGCCCGTAGGTCTGCGCCAGCTTCAGGCAAAAACTGTGGATCGTCCCAAAGAACGCCCGCTCCAGATGATCGAGCGGCGCGAGATCTTTCCCGCCCGTTTCTCCGACTCGCTTAAGCAACACCGCCCGCGCCCTCTGGCCGATCTGCGCCGCCGCCTTTTTCGTGAACGTCACGACCGCCGTCTTGCGCAACATCTCCGCGCCTTCCGCCGCGAGTGCCATCGCCGCCAGCCGCTCCGAAATCGCGGTCGTTTTGCCCGAGCCCGCGTTGGCGCTCACCGCAAAGTTGCGGTGCCACTCGTTGCGGAAACGCTCGCGCGCCTCCTGGTCGATCAGTCGCGGCGCGTCAGACATCGGCCTCCTCCTCTTCGCTTCCGAAGGTTTTCACGAACTTCGCCGCCAGCACCGTCGCCGGCACCGGCACGCAGGCCAGCGGCCACGTGTAACCATAAGGCGGATATTCCGCCCGGTCAGCCGTCAGCGCCCCGTAACGTCCGCTCGCGATAAATTTCCCCAGCCGCGAGAGCGAGGTCAGCGCCAAGTCCACCTCCTCCATACCCAGCGACGTCGTCCCGCCCGGCTCGATCTTCACCATCCACACGCGCCCGCCCGCTGCGCCCAGCGCCTGCATCGCCGCGAGGTAAAGCGCCAGTTGCAACGACCTCCCGTCGCGCGCCATCCGCTCCGCATTGAGCTTCACGTCACCGCCCGTCTTGAAATCCAAAATCTCCACCGTCGCCCCGCGCCAGCCCGGCCGGTCGCTCAACACGAGATCGACGCGCCCTCCCACTTCGATGCGTTTTTCGCCGCACTTTACCGTCGCGCCCTTGGGCAGATTCCACTCGGCGGCGACAAACGCCTGCGCCGGCGCGAGCTCATACGTGCGACCCAGCAGCACCTCGCACGCATGCGTCAGCTCCGCGTGAAACGAGTCCCAATACCGGTCCGCCGGCCAACCCGCACGCTTGGTCGCGAGCGCCCCGGCCAGTCGTTCCGCCGCTTCATCCTGCAACGGCAGCGGACCAAACCCTCCCGCGCCCACCTGCCCCGCCGCGAGTGCCTCCGCGAGCAACGCATGCGCGAGCTGCCCGAGCGCCCGTGCCCGCACGCGCACCAACGGCTCCCACGGCACGCGGCGCACGCCGAGCACGCTCTCGAACCACAGCACCGCCGGGTCCTGCACGCCCTGCTCCACGCGTCGCGCCGACCACTTCTCCGGCGTTATCACCGCCGGATCGCCCGCAAAAAAATAGTCGTCAAACGGCTCCTCCGCATCGCGCCGCCCATCCCAGATAGCCTTCCACTTTTTATCCGACTCATCCGGCTTCACAACGTCCGCCATCACGCGCGCCTCGCGCGCGAACGCCTCCTCCAAACCGCCCGCCTCGGTCGCCGCGCCGCTCGCCCACAACACCCTCTCCACCCAACTGTTTGGCGCCAGCGGCAGCTCCGGATTCTCCTCGTCGAACAGCGCCGCCGAGAACACCACCTCGCTCCGCGTATCACGCGCCAGCTGCGCATAGCCTTCCTTTTCCAGCGCGGCCCGATGCTCGCCCGTGAACAGCCCCAGCGTAAACCGCCCGCGTTTGTTGAGCTCCTCGCGCTGCTCATCCGTCAGCCACGGGCTCGGCTGACCGCGATCCGGCCAGACGCCCGCGTTGGCCTCCACCAGAAACAGATGCGACCACGCCAACCCTTCGGCCCGTCGCCGCGTCGTGATCGTCACGCGCGCAAAAGCCCCCTTGCCCGTCCGGTCAGCCGGCGGACTCTTCGCCGGCAAAAATTCCTCCAGCGCGGCCAGCACCACCGCGACCGGGAAAACCTCGTCGCCCGCCTTTTTGGCGAACGCCTCCAGCGGCCCGAGTCCCTCGGGCTCGACAATGCCGAGCGCCCCGCACGCCGCTTCAAATCGCACCAGCGCGTCCGCCAGCTTCAGCTCGTCCGGCCACGCCGGCAGAAGTTTTCCCGCGATCTCCGCGAGCGCAGGTTCCTCCTCTTTCCAGTGCTCCACATGCGCGGCCAGCGCATGCGTGTGCAACTCGTCGAAACTGCGTTCGCACGCGGTGCGCACCGTCGCAAGCGTGAGGTTGACGTGCTCGTCGTTGCCCGCGCCGAGCGCGCGCAACAGCGGCCAGATCTCCAGGAGATCGTCGATACGCGCGCCGCCTTTGTAGAACTTAACCAACGCCCGCTGCGCCTGGACATCCACTGGCGGCATCGCCGCGCCTTCGAGCAAATCGGCAAAAGACACGTCGCGCGCGCGCAGCAGCGCAATCAACCTCAGATAAGCCGCGTCTGCCTTCGGGAAAATAACGCCGATATTTTCGGCCCCGTTCGCGAGACGTTCAGTAATCGCGTCGGCCACCAAAACCATTTCGTCGGCCCGCGCTCGCCCCACCAGCACGGTGGCCCGCTCGGTCGCGCCGTCCGCCGGCTCGCGCGTCCAGAGCGCGCCGACCGGCTCGCAGGTTTCGGAGGGTGGCGGCGCATCGATCGGCTGCGCGGACACGCCGAGCAACGACTGCCAGAGTTCCACCCATTTCTCATCGCTGTCGGCGCGCCCGCGAAACGCCGGCTCGGGCAGCACCACGGTCACGCCGGTCATGCGGCGCACGAAAGCCGCCACGTTGAAAAACTCGCCCCAATGCTCCGCGCCCAACCCGCACACCAGCAGACGCCCGCCGATGCGCGTCGCGTCCGCCGGTAATTTCGCGAGTCCCGCACGCTCGGCCTCGACCGGCGCAAAGCCCGCCCCGTGCGCCTCCACCCACGCGGTCAGCTCCGTGAAAACTTCCCTGAGCGGCTCCAGCGGGAAATCACTTGCGCGGAACCCGCCCTTGAGCAGCGCGTCGAAATCGTCGAGCGCCCGCTCGGGGTCGCTTTGCAGGCTTTTCCAGAAACCCCAGTGCTCATCCGTGATCGAGAGCGGAGCCAAACGGCGCGCGATCAGCGTGCGCAGGCCAAGTAACAACAGCTCGCGGCCGATCACCGAACGCGGCTCGGCGGCGAGCGCACGCCATTTTTGGCGGGCAAGACCGGGCGTTAAAAATTCCACCCCGAGCAGCGGCACGCCTTCCATGAGACAGCGTTGTTTGAATCCATGCGCCTGGCCGCGGGTGGCCACGACGACGAAGGCGCGGGCCAGTTGTCCTCGGCCGGCCTCAAGCCATGGACGCACGACCTCCACCCACGCGGTGTCGGCATGGCGGGACAGAAGCAGTTCAATTCGCGGAGGGTTGGCCACGGGTTGCGGAACTTACACTCCAAATCCGGCGCGCCGGCTCAATCCTAACCGCTCGCGCAGCCAACAAAAAGCCCCCGCTGGCGCGAGGCCGGCGGGGGCTAAAGGATTTTGGCGCGAGCCGAACGATTACTTGGCGAACACGAACTTCGCGACGTGCGACTTGGCGCGGGCGGCGGCGTTCTTGTGGACGACGCCGGACTTGGTGGCCTTGTCCATGGCGGAGACGTAGGCGGCGGCGGCAACCTTGGTGTCTTCGAGCTTGCCGGCCTTCTCGGCGGTCAGGAGCTTCTTGTGGAGAGTCTTGAGGCGGGTTTTGACACCCTTGTTGCGGGTCGTCAGACGGGTCGCCTTGCGGGCGGCTTTGATAGCGGATTTCGTGTTGGCCATGGCGGTTTAAAAGTTAAAGCCGGACAGAAACCCAAACCCGAGAGGTTGAGTCAAGGGCAATCTCGGTCGCACGGGCAATGGCGTCCGCTGCGTTGAGCTACCGATAAAAATTGGTTTTGGGGCCGGTAAGCCGGATTCTGTGTGTCCACCTTGCGGTGGTTGATCGTCATTTCTCTCACGTTCGCCTTGCGGCGAACGAGCCCTCCGCTGCCCGCTTGCGCGAAGCGCGGAAGGTGCGGCATACCCGTGGCTAAAGGACGAGCCGCCCAGCCACCTATTTTGCCTTGCACCGGAAGGGGTTTGTCGTGCCGCCGCCATTGCTGGCGACGCGGTGGGCTCTTACCCCACCTTTTCACCCTTACCTCGCGGTTGCCCGCGCGGCGGTATATTCTCTGTGACACTGGCCGTCGGCGCGCCTTGAAACGCGCCGCCCGCACTTGCCGTGAAGCTCGTGCGGCATCCTGCCCTGCGGTGTCCGGACTTTCCTCTCCAAGCTGTATTAGTCTGCGGACGGCGTTACCCGCCCGCGTGGGATCAAAGAACTTGGAGCGACGATCCAGCCCCAAAACCAGCCGCGACCTTAAAGTCGCGGAATACGGGATGTCGAACGACTAATGCGCATGTAGCGCAAAACCGCCCGGCCCGCCTCACATGTTGTCAAACCACACGATGCGTCCGCACTGGTCGCAGGTGATGAGCTTGGCGGGGTCACCCTTGCCGCGCAGGGCCGATTCGACCTCGGAGGACACCTTGAGGTGGCAGCCGCCGCAGGTGTTGCCCTTAACGGGCACGCAGACAGGCATGTGGCGCGTGGCCAGCCGGTCGTAGAGGCGCAGAATCGGCTCGCCCACCGGCTCGCGCGCGGTGGCGACTTCGGCTTGGGCAACCTTGAGTTCCGCCGCCAGATTTTCTCCGCGTTCGCGCAACGAGCGGATGCGCGCCTCGTGACCGGAGATGTTTTGCTTCAACACGGCCTCGGCGGCGGCGAATTTTTTCTTCGCCTCGTCGATCTGATACATCACCTGCAACTCCTGCTCCTCAAGCGTGCCGATGGCGGCCTCGGTCGTTTCGATCTCGTGGCCGAGCGCCTGATACTCGTCGTTTTTCTTAACCAGCGACTGCTGCGTCTTGTATTTCGCCAGCTTGGTCTCGGCCGAACCGATCTCGGTTTCGATCAGCTTTTTCTTGGATTCGAGCTGCATGAGTTCCGTGCGGGCGGTCTCGATGGCGGCTTTTTCTGCGGCTATTCTTTGCTCCACCGCAGCGATTTCGGAGGGCGAGACCTTGAGCTGCGCCTCGAGTCCCAGCCGTTTGACGTCGCGATCCTGCAGGATGAGGAGCTTTTCAAGCAGCGGAGTAAGCATGCCCTTTTGCTTAAACCCTGAGTTTTCCGCTACGAGCTTAAATGTAATACATTTCTTCCGCGCGCTTCGCGGCGAACTTCGCCAGCGTGACGCCCTTGCAGGACTGTTCCAGCGCCGTGCGCACTTCGCGCCACACTTGATCTACGCGGCGGCCCGAGTGCCCTTCGCCGGCGGCGTTGAGCTCCAGCACGTCGCCTTCGATGAGCTTCACGATGTCGTAGAGCGTGATGTCCTCCGGCGGACGCGCCAGCGCGTAACCGCCCTGTTTGCCGCGACGGCTCGTGATTAGGCCGCCGTTGCGAAGTTCGCTCAGGATTTGGACGAGATAATTGGCCGGCACCGCCTCGGCTTCGGCCAGCTGCTCGATATGGGCAAGCTCGTCGGTTCCATGATACTTCGCCATTTGGGCAAGCACGCGGCAGGCATAATCGACTTTGACCGAGAGTTTCACGCAGTGGGCACGTTATTTCCGAATCTTAGGTCGGCAACCTAAAATACTCAAAGAGGACCCGAAAATTTAATCATTTTTAGCCCAAAATAGGGGTTGTTTCGCCCCCCGTTTTGCGATGAGATTTTACCTTTCAATTTCCCATCGTTCTTCCCCTCCAAATGTCCGACCAATCCGCTCCCGAAAACCTGAACCATAATCCCGCTCTTTCCGAGACCTACGACGCCTCGAAATTGAGCCAGCTCAAAGGGTTGGAAGCCGTGCGCAAGAAGCCCGGCATGTATATCGGCGGCACCGACGAACGCGCGCTCCACCACTGCGTTTCGGAGGTTTTGGACAACTCCGTGGACGAACACCTCGCCGGCCACTGCAAACGCATCGAGGTCACCATTCACGTTGACGGCTCCATTTCCATCCGCGACGACGGCCGCGGCATTCCCGTCGACATCAACAAGGACTCCGGCCTTCCCGGCGTCGAACTCGTCCTCACCACCCTCCACTCCGGCGGCAAATACGGCCAAGGCGGCTACAAATTCTCCGGTGGCACCCACGGCGTCGGCGCCAAGTGCGTCAACGCCGTCTCCGAGTGGTTCGAGGTCGAGGTCTCCCGCGGCGGCCAGGTTCACCACATGCGTTTCGAGCGCGGCGTCACCATCAAGAAACTCGAAGTCATCGGCAAAGCCAGCCGCACCGGCACCTACGTCACCTTCAAGCCCGACGCCGAAATTTTCAAAGAGACCACCGTCTTCGTCTCCGCACGCATCTCGCAACGTCTCCGCGAGCTCGCCTTCCTCAACTCCGGCCTCGAAATCACCTTCACCGACGAACGCCCCGCCAACCCCAAGCCCGAGATCTACCTCTACCGCGACGGCGTCTCCGAGTTCGTGAAGCAGCTTAACCAGGGCAAAACCGCCCTGCACCCCGTTCCCGTCCGCATCACCAAGGAGACCCGGCTCCAGCTCGACGACAAACCCATCGAGATCCACTGCGAGGTCGTTCTCCAATACAACGACACCTACAACGACCAAGTCCTCTGCTACACCAACACGATCAACAACCCCGACGGCGGCACCCACCTCTCCGGCTTCCGCAGCGCGCTCACCCGCGCCATTAACCAGTTCGCCAAGGGCAACAATCTCCTCAAGGACAAGGACCCGCAGATCACCGGTGACGACGTCCGCGAAGGCCTCGCCGCCGTCATCTCGATCAAGCACTCCGACCCGAAGTTCGAGTCCCAGACCAAGGTCAAACTCCTCTCCCCCGAGGTCGAATCCGTCGTCGGCTCCTCCACCTACGAGGGCCTGATGATGTTCTTCGAGACCAACCCCACCATCGGCAAACGTTTCGTCGACAAAGGCCTCAACGCCGCCCGCGCCCGCGAAGCCGCCCGCAAGGCCCGTGAGACCGTTCGCAAGGGCGCCCTCTCCGGCGGCGGTCTCCCCGGCAAGCTCGCCGACTGCTCCGAGCGCGATCCCGCCTCCACCGAACTCTACATCGTCGAGGGCGACTCCGCCGGCGGCTCCGCCAAACAGGGCCGCGACCGCCGTTATCAGGCGATTCTTCCTCTGCGCGGCAAACTCATCAACACCGAGAAGGCCCGCCTCGACAAGGTCCTCTCCAACGAGGAAATCCGCACCCTCATCACCGCGTGCGGCACCGGCATCGGCGAGGGCGACGAGGCCGTCGGCGGCTTCAACGCCGACAAGGCCCGCTACCACAAAATCATCATCATGACGGACGCCGATGTGGACGGCTCCCACATCCGCACACTCCTCCTCACCTTCCTCTATCGCCAGATGAAGGGCCTCATCGAGCGCGGCTACATTTACATCGCCCAGCCCCCGCTCTACAAAATCAAGCGCAAGAAGCGCGAGCAATACGTCGACAACGACGAACAGCTCAACCGCATCCTCCTCGAACTCGGCTCCGAGGACGTCGTGCTCACCCGCCTCAAGGACGGCCACGAATTCGCCAAGGAGAAGGTCGACCAGATCGTCGAAAATCTCGCCGCCCTGGAAAAACTCGGCGGCGGCGTCACGCGCCACGGCGTCGGGTTGCCCACCTACCTCGACCAGCACGACAAGGCCACGCAGGTCCTCCCCCGCTACATCGCTCGCATCCGCGAAGGCAACAAAGAGTCCCACGTTTTCTTGAAAGACGAGACCGCCCGTTCCGCCTTCATCGCCGAGCAAGGCCTCGACGCCGATCTCGCCCCCGACGCCACCGCTCCCAAGTCCACCGGCCCGATCAAGCGCGTCACGCTCCACGAGATTTTCGAGTCCAACGAAATGGCCAAGCTCCTCCGTGCCATCGCTGTGATCGGCCTTGAGATCAACCAGTTCAGCGCCACCGACCATCCACGCTACGCCATCACCGAAAACGCCGGCCAAAAAGGCGAGACGCGCGTCGAGCTGC
>JANYJB010000105.1 GCA_025361935.1 Verrucomicrobiota bacterium | reverse complement strand
TCGGTGAGGACGGTAACGGCGTCGGCTTGGGTGGCTGAATCAAAGACCATGATTGGGTCGCGCAAAGCGGCCGGGATGCTCTCCACCATCTCACGCGTGAGCGTGTGCTTGCCGCCCGTCACCTTGGTAATGACCGAAGGCGGCATGAGCATCGGGGCGTCCGAGACGCCGACGGCACGCAGCACCGCCGGCACGCGGCCCACGCGCAGCATGTCGCGCCGCGCCGGGTTCCAGGTTGACCAAATGGGCGTTTAACGCTTTCATCCTAATCGAAGCTCCCTCCTGCCGGGAAATACCGTAACTAGCAGGAGCGTAGGCGGTGGCGAGGTTAACCCCTGCGCCGCCTTCTTCATTTTTCCAGCAGGTAAGAGCCAAGGCTGCGCAAGACTAGTAGGGCCGGCATGATTGTTCCGTTTTTCATCCTCAGAGAAGCCAGTGATAAGTGGAGGCGCGGGATTTCTGTCCCGGAGCCCATGCCGCTCCTTGCGTTACGAGTTCGATCACGCCGGCACGTAGCAGATAGGGGTGGTGTCAATTTTCACCCCTTCCGGCAACACACCCGAGAAATGGCCCAAGGCAGCTTTAAAGCAGGACCGGTGTTCCTGTCCATTGCGAGCTGTCACAGCTACCAGCACTTTTAAGCCCATCCCACGCGGAGAGGTAAACAGTGCCACGACATGGGGGTCTTTCGCAAACAAATCGCGCACCACGCAAGCCGCTTCATCAACACAGTCCAGATCCAAACAGAGAAGGCCACTGAGCTCAATCAGGTCACCAGCAGAAAGACCGCGGAACGCGCCGCCGGCCTTAAACCCTGGAAGCTGCTCCTTCAACGCATTGGCCTTCTTAGGGGCAGTATTAAGAAGCTCACGGATTTTCTCAATTCGCGCGCGATAGGTCCCACAACTAATCCTTTTCAACATTTCACCAAGAGTGATCACCTCTCTTCCTTGGACACATTTAACGCCCATCGAGAAAAAGGTCACACGCGCAGAAAGGCAATCGGCGGCAGAAACTGAAAATGTGGAGATACGTTCACCGTTCGGCATGTAAGGGGGCGTCGCTATCCGCGCCGAGCAACTCGCTCGCGATGGTGGTATCGAGACGTTTGAGGGCTTCCTCGCGCTCCCGCTGACTTTGTGCGGTGCGGACGAGTTTGTTTGCGGTGGCTGCAATATCACGGGCGATCCCGTCGGCACGTTCGGCCAGAGGCAGTATGCGTCGCAGACGGTCCAGTTGGTGTTTGATCACAACCCTCAAGGCGGGGTCATGCTCGTCATTGGCTGCATCCACCAAAGTGGCAAGACGGGCGCGGATGGTGTTCCCGCGGGTTGTTTGAGCGGCAGCTTTAGTCATGATTATATAGACGCTACTGGCAGCCAAAAGCTGCCCAGTGATTGCTAATCAATCGGCAAGGGAGGCCGCGTTACGATCGATCCTGCCGGCATCAACGAAGGCCAAAACCTCCGCAAGGTCATAGACGACGGTTCTGCCAGTAATCTTCCTGGCTGCGAAGTGTCCTGCCGCCGACCACCGATGGATTGTGCGGGAGCAGGTTCCGATTTTTGAAGCAATGACCTTGGCTTTGTAAAACTGCCGGTCAGATGGGACCGCAGCGCTTGGGACTTTGGTGTGTTTGGCGTTTTTCATGAGAGCGCCAGCCAACAAGAAGCTATAATAGCGCACCGTCGAGTAGACGGCGACACCACCAATTTTATAAAAACCGTGGTGTTATTTTTTCACTAAACCGACAAGACAGCGCTTCACCGCCTCCTTAAAGCCATTCTGAATATCTGCGGCGGTGGGCTCCATCGCTGCAATCTTTGCCTCGGCTTTCTGTTTTTTCGTGGCTTCAACACAATCGAGTTCCCCCTCATATTTCCTCCCCAGTGTTGCGACACGCCTAGTCCACCTTCGGCCGAAGGCTCGTTTAGCATTAGCCGCCTTGTAGAATGACGAATTGGGATCTTCAAAACCCTTGGGGTAATTTTTCCAAAAATAGGCGGTTATCGCCTCAGCCCATGCATTTATTGAAATGGAACTCAAGGGGGCGAGGTTATGAGGCTCCAAGTCCGCCGGCACTTTTTCTCGCATCCAATCAAATGCGGGGATCACTTCTACACGCAGCCATTCTTTCAGACCGGAAACGCCAGCTCTTTCCAGCCCAGCCTTGGTGACTTTAATAGGTAAACCCGATCCCGGATTAACTTTCTTGATCATCTTTTTATAGCGAGCCTCCGTCGACTGAAGACGCGACTTCAACATCGGGAAGTCTTCCCTCCTCATGGCAGCCAATTTTACAGCGGAGAGGTTTTTTCGTGATAGTGCCTCCACCAATTCGGTCGTATAAACTGAAAGTTTGATCAGCTGATCAGCGGCAATTACAGCGCCGGTATCTTTCTTTTTCTTGGTAGCCTCGCGAAAAAGGTTAGTGGCATGATTCGCCGCAAGGGTGAAACGTGCCTTTTGCTCGCGACGTTGGTTCAACACCGAAAGAGATTCAGATTTTACGTTCATGCGCCGCCCTCCACCACGCGCAGTTGCCCACCGCCAATATTAACCTCAACGCGTTTTTTCTTGGCCACGTAATGCGAAGAAGTGGTGCGAATGTCTCGATGGCCGAGGTGCTGGCGAGCTGCCTCGATACCGTGCGATGAGGCGATGAGCGAACCCGACTCCTTGCGCAAGCTGTGGATCGCCTTCCTTTCCCTAACACCTTTTCCCCGCAGCCATGCGTTGAGATCGCGCCAAGTGCAATCGCACCGGTAATAGTCGTAGGTAGCCGCTGGTGCTGGGTCGCTCCCCTTGAGAACAAATTCAGACCCGCTCCAACGCTTGAAACTTCGCAGCACATCCACGGCCTCGGGCGCCAAATCAATCGTGCGGATCGACTCCTCGGTTTTTGGCTCAAAATAGGCAGTCCGCCTGACGCTAAGCTCGCCAGCCTCAAGATCGACCTGAGTCCACATCAGCAAATCGGCCTCCTTGCGGCGCAAACCCGCCCAAAGGCACAGGAACAATGCGAGGTATTCATTTTTGCCGTCTTTGTCCCGTAGTTCGTGTTCTGCGCAGGCTAGAAGCCACGCAGCATCGATTTCGCTATGATAGCGAGCCGGACCAGGGTCTTTGAGTTTAACGCCCTTAAAGGGGTTGGCAGGTAGCTTTACCTGAAGCAAAGAGAGCACATCATCCGCAAACAAAGCACGAACACAGCGAAGGTAGGACGCGGCCGACCGTTCGGCTGACTTGCGCTTAACGGGATCGGTGCCGGCCTTCGCCACGTAGGCATTACGCCAAGCGTTCACTGTATCGACGGTCAGCATGTCCAAAGGCTGGCCATCAACCTTGGCAAGCCACGCTTCCCTACCCCCGTTCACGTAATCGTATTTAGCCAATCGCGCCTTGGCCTTCAGTCCAAACTCAAGTTTGGCGATATCGGAAACCATCTTGCGGAGCTTCACCGCATACCGGCGCACGGTCATGGCCTTCAAGTGGCTACGCGCCCCCACGTCCGCCAGAAATTCGCCTACGGTGCAAACCTCCGCCTTGGCGATAGGATTGGGCTTGTGCTTTGCCAACGTGGCTTCCCAGCCGGAGGAAACCAGTGACACGTAAATGTCTCGGGCCTTGGTCGCTGCGACGGTTTGATTTGCCGTCTCAAGATTAAACCAAGCTTCTCGGTTCATGTGGAACATGCGAACTTGCAATTCTGGAACCGTGGTAACCTCCCCTCCTCGGTCTCGATAAGAGCGCCGCTTTAGCCGAGGCCTCCAGTAATCCTGGTGGGTTTTCGACTTTCTGAGCAATTTGTCTGTCCGGTTTGTCTGTCCGGTTTCTGTCCGGTTTTTCAAGTCCTGAATAGTTTCTTGTTTTCCTCCCATGTCATCAATTTACACCTATTTTTACCTCTTATAAAAGGAAAAATGGATTCCAGTGGCGAACAATAGGGAACAATTAGAGACACGTTTACCAAATAACTGTTAATCACTTGGTCATAGGTTCGACCCCTACCCGGGCAGCCACTTTGGCCCCATATACTTACCAAAGTATTTTGGGGCTTTTTTGTGTCCTGTTAATTTGTCTGGGCCATTATTGTCCCGTTTTCAGATCCCGGTTCGTCCGGTCAACATCCACGGTAATCTGAACTTCGTAGCGATTTGCCAGCCTTGGCAGTCATGCTACAATGTCTTCCGGCAAACCTCATAACACCTCATGCTCGCTCGTTTTTTCACCCTTCTGTTGCTAGCCACCGCCCCTCTCTCAGCTCAAAGCTCGCTGCTCTCGGCTGCCACATCCGTCACGCTTACTGGGGCCAACGGTCGCGCGGTCGAGTTCGCCGGCATCTGGGAGGCGCGTCCGGAGGGTCTCATCGTTGTCACCAACGCGGAAAGCGAACCCGTCACCGTGCCTTGGGCCAAGTTCGATCTCGCCAAACTGAAGACCGAGCAACCCTCTCTTGAGGCCGCCCGTCAGCGTGCCGTGTTCCTGCGCAGCGCACAGCCCGTCAACCTCGGCCTCTTCGCCAGCATTCTCACGCCCTCGCAGGTCGGATCGGAAATCGCCCGCGTCCTTGATGTGCCCACGACGGTGAAAGTTCCCGTCGCCTTCCGCACCACCACCGAGACCGTCGTGCAGGCCACCCTCGTGACGCTTTACCCCACGGTTTACGACGGCCTCGTGATAACGCCTCCGGTCACCGCCGTGAACCAGCGCAGCAAGACCGAGACGGAGACCCGCCAGATCACCCCCGACGAACTCACCACCACCCCGCGCCGCGTGATCTACCAATTCACCCGCACCGACGGCGTCCTCCAATCCGACCGCCGCGCGCTCTTCGAACTCAACAAGACCAACCCTAAGCTCCTCGAAGAAGCCGCCCAAGGGCTCGAACGCATCCGCGCCAGCCTGCCGCCCAAGCGGTTTCTGCCCAATGACCCGACGCTGCAAACCCTCGATCAACGCCTCGCCGAGGCCGTCGCCACCATCCGCGACCTGCCTTCCGGCCAGACGATCAGCCGCGCCCAGCAGGACAAACTGAAGGCTTTCCTAGCCCTCGCGGATCATCCGATCCTGCGCTGAACCCTGCTTCAAACTACCAGAAAACCTAGCATCTGACAGTCTGCACCCTTCGGCTTGAGCCGATTGTTAGGCTCCGTCTTCTTTCTTGTGAGTGATCCACGCATAAATAAAAGCGATAAAGAATCCGTATAAAAGAGACGCGGGAATGGCATCAGCAAGCTTACCGATAAACCTTAGCCAATCTATAGTCACATGGCCGCCTGCTGCGGTTTGGATCGGATAATTGGGCGGTAAAAAATAAATCAGGAGTAAATGCGGATAAAATAGAAAATAGGGAATATCGTCCCGAAGCATTCCGCCGGAATGAGCCGCTGCAATCGCTTGAATACTGAAAAATCCGTGGACAGCTATCGCGGATGTCAGCGCGATAAAGCTAGGCTTGGGGATTTTCATATTTTTTGCCTAACGCCTTAGATCAGACAGATACATGCTTGGCGCGGAGCGTGCGCAGCACGATCCGTGACAAGCATGTATCTTGTCTGTAGCGCTTGGTTCGGCTCCGTGGTTTTCATTCTTGGCTCGTCGAGATATTAGGCATGGGCTTTAATAACGCCCAAGATATAAAATAAAGTATCGGGAAACCTATTATGAATGGCACGCAAACCATAAATATCATTCCCGCCATACACCCACCGCCATGATCTATGGATGGAAGATATGCAATGGCTGTAAATCCAGCTAGTATGCCGGTGGTAATAGCGAGCGCTTGGTGCGCTCGTGTTCCTGCACGCAATATGAGTAGTGAAAAAAGCCATAATATAGCTAAAATATATGGTATAAAAACCGTAGTTATTCCGAGATACCAGCTCTCAATAGTATTCACTGTGATAGCAGTAATACCTGCGGCTCCAAATGATAATGAAACCGTCCATAGCGAAAAAATACGCACGCGGCTTTTTTCTTTGGGTGTGAACGAGGTATTTTTCATATTTTTGCCGAACAGGGTTATTAACTCTTACTGCGTTTCACGTGGAAAAATGGCCGACAACTTTCCAATAATGAGTTGTCGATTTTGAGGTGCATTTTTGAAGTCAGCAGGAGGGTTCAAAACCTCTTCGTCCCCTACCCTTGCGGGCGGCGGTTGAGGCGTTCGCGTTGCGGGAGTTCGACCGGGGTCGGCGGGGCGACAGGGAACGGCTCGGTGGGTTCCAAGACTTTGCCCGAGGTCGTCTCCAGGCGGCCGTCCGTTTTCTGCACATCCTCGACACGGTAGAGCGAGCCGTCGGGTTTGAAGAGGAAGGTGTTGAACTCGGCCTCGGTAAACGGGCGGCTGCCGCGGCGGCCGAAGACGACCGTCTGGTGTCCGCTTTCGTCAATCACGCGGTCACGGTCGAGGCCGCGGCCCACGGCGACGGCCGGGCCGTGCGTCGGATAGGTGGCGATGAGCTTGGGATTCGGCGGCGGGCTGAAGCCTTGGTAGCCGGGGACGTTTTCCGGCGAGATCATCTGGATGACGCGCAGGCCGTTTTTGCCGTCGGCCACGAGGGCGAACATCGAGGCGTTGACCGAGCCGATCTGCACGGCGCGGACGTCGTTGAGCGCACCGTCTGCCGTGAACATCTGATACAGCTTGGGCGCGTCGGGGTTCTTGATGTCGATGATGGCGAGGCCGTCGGCGCCGTCGGCCACGTAGGCGTAGGTGCGGGCGGCGTAAACGCCCTGGGCGTCCTTGAGCGGGATGGTCGCGGCGGGCACGGGGCGCGGGTTCACGGGGTCGGTGAGGTCGAAGACCTTCAGGCCGTCCTCGTCGGTCACGAAGGCGCGGAGGAACTGGAGGGCAATCTTGCGCGGGTGCTTGAGCGAGCCGGCGGGAGCGCGGCCGATGACGCGGGGTTTCGACGGGGTGGAAATGTCCACGACGACGAGGCCGGCGGCGCAGGTAACGTAGAGGCGGTCGCCCGCGAAGGCGGCGTGCGTGGCACCCGTGAGAAGTCCGTCGGGGTTGAAGCGGGTGACGTCCTTTTCAGTGAAGAAATTATTCTTCGGGTCGCCGTCCACGAGCGTGCCGACCATGACGGTGACGAGACCTTCCTCGAAGTCGGTCACATAAACATAGCCGTAGGTGAGCGAGATGGGCTGCTCTTCGTTGACAGGGTTGCGGCTGCGCAGCGGGTCGATGCCGAGCGTGCTCGGGAGAACGACGCTGGTGGCGAACTTCGTCTTCACGCGGGTGTTCTGGCCGAGGGGCGAGACGGGCGCGGAGGTGATGCGCTCGGAGAAGCCCTTGTTGTCGATGTTGGCGACGTCGAAGACCTCGAAGCCGCCGGGACCGTTGGCGGTGTAGAGGTATTCGCCGCGCTGGGTGAGATCGAGAATGTCCTCGCCTTCGTGGTGGTAGGCTTCCTTCAACACGCCGTGGTTGGTTTCGACGTGGGTGTTGTAGTTGTCGGGATAGGCGAGGTGCTGGAGGTGGCTGCCAATGGCGGCCTGCGGCTCCTCCTGCTCGGTCCAGACAACGGCGTCGAGGCCGTCGCGGCCGGTGCCGACGTAGGCGTAGCGGCCGAAGAAGTTGACCGTGCCGGTGCCGAAGCCGAGGAGCTGGGTCATCCAGGCGTTGTTATCGTTGGCGGCGGAGAGATGGCAGTCGGTGCAGCCCTTGGTCGTGCCGACGGAGCTCGTGGTGTGGGCGAAGTGCGGGTTGAAGGCCTGGCCGCTGTAGCCTTCGGCGGAGACGGTCTGCTGCTGCGAATAAATCCACTCGCGGTTTCCATTTTGCGAGCCGACGATGATTGCGCTCGACGAGCGGATGACGGCGAGACGGTTGTTTTTGTAGGTGGCGTCCTTGCCGAGCATGAACACGTCGTCGCGCACGACCTGCGGGTTGTAGCCGGTGTAGTTGCGCGTGGTGGTGCCCTCGAATTTATTAGCTTCAACCTTTTTGTTGGCATACATCGGCAGGTGGCAGCCGAAGCAACTCGTGGCCCACGAGGTGTGGCAGATCTGGCAGGAGACGTCCTTGTTGGCGTGCGCGAGAAGGAATTTCGAATTGACGGTGCCGGGCTTCACTTCGACGTCGGGCGCGGAACCCCAGGAGGTGCCGTCGCGGCGGAGGGTTTTGGCGTAGGCGGACTTCGCGTTGTAGTGCGAGGAGGTCGGGTCAATCGTGTCCACCGTCTGCGGAACTTCCCATGTGATGTCGGGGCTCATCATGGAGCGCTGGAAAAGTTTGGTGCCCTGCCAATAGAAACGCGGGCCCCACGGCGTGGTGCCTTTGGAGAGATCGTTGGGGAGAACCTGGCCGTTTTCGAGTCGGCCGCCGGTGCCGCTGGTCATGAGCGTGGGGCGTTTTCCAACGGTGCCGTGACAGTCGATGCACTCGATGGCGGTGGCGGCGCGGGGCTCGCCGTAGAGGAGGCCGTTGCCATGGACGTCGGTCGTGAAATGGCAGTCCACACACTGCATGCCGCGCGCGAGGTGGACGTCCTTCAGGTGAACGGCCTTGGCGAACTTGGCGGGATCGGTGTCGGCGATCTTTTTGTCGTCGAGGGTAAGAAGGTTGCCCTCCTTGTCCTTCTTGAAGACGGCGCGGAAGATCCAGCCGTGGCCGTGGTAGTCGGCGAACTGCGTCTGCTTGAGCTGCGGATTGAGCTCGGCGACTTTTTCCAAGAACTCGGGATCGCTCCACTTGCCGCGGACGGCGGCGGCCTCGGGGTTGGCGAGGAGGGCGTCGGCGGTTTCCTTCTCGGTGGGGTTCTTCTGCTTCTTGGGATACATGAACTCCCCGTCGCTCTCCTGGTCCCACCACGTGTAACCGAGATAGGGGTTAACGAAGAGATTTCCCTGGTGCATGTGGCAGCTCATGCAGGAGCTCGATGGAATGCTGCGGGTGAACTGGTGCTTGATCGGGTGGCCCTTCTCCTTCTTCGAGATCATCGGGTCGGCGGAGAAGCTCAGGCCCTGGTGTCCGTATTTGGACCACCAGCCGGAGTTGGTGGGCGAGCGGTCGTTGGCGTAGACGACGTGGCAGGCAGTGCAACCTGAGGAGCGGTAGTCGCCCGGGTGGTTGTTGGTGCCCATGAAGCCGAGGAGCGGATCGTTGAGGCGCGTCTTCTGGAGGTTGAGGTAAACGGGATCGATGCGGTTAAGCGTGCCGAGGCCGCGCTCGCTGAGGCGGCGGGCGGGCTTGCCGGGCGGCTCGAAGGCGTTGGGGTTGCCGAGCTCGGTCTGCTTTTCGCCGCCCTGCTCGAAGATGCGGAGGATGTTCGAGGGCTGGCCGATGGCGAAGCGCGGGAGCGGATCGAGAAACGGCAGGATGCCGAGGTCGCGGGTCATCGCCTCGGTGACGGGGATGGGGCTTTCGAGGCGGAGGGGAACGCCGTCGGCGCCGTAGGCCTGGCCGTAGCGGTAGTTTTTATTCGGGCACGCGCCGTTGTTGTAGAGCGCGGCGCCCCAGAGCATGGCACCGTGATTCATCATGCTGTGCCCGACGGCCTTGTTGATGTCGGTGTGGCAGACTCCGCAGGATTTGTCGGAGACGCGGAGGTCGCCGGGGTTGACGAACTGGATGAACTCGGGGGACTCGTGGTTGAGGAGGACGGAGGACTCGTTGGGATTGGCGGAACTTTGCCAGAATTCGGGATGGAGCGGGGCGACGTGGGCCTTGCGCATGGTGAGGCCGGGCGTGGCGTTGCCGCCGTGGCAGTCGGTGCAGCCAAGCACAACGTGCGGCGAGGCGTGCATATCCTCGATGTTGGCGTGGCACTCGATGCAGCCGGCACTCTTGCGGTCGGCCTCGGCGCGGGACTGGTCAACGAGGTTGGCGGGCTTCGGAGCAGCGGGAGCGGCAACGGAGGAACGGGGCGCGGCAATGCGCGGGCCGAAGATGCCGTCGGCGGACGAGGCGGCTTCGGGTTCAGCAAGCACCACGAGCGAGGCCAGCGCGACACCCCACGCGGCGGTGGCGAGCAGCGTCAGGCGAAAGATGTGTCCGGAGTTCTTCTTGCGCATGGTTCAATAGGTAAAGGTGACGGCGGCGACGGCGCTGTAGAGCCAGTCGTCCACATGGGAGCTTTGTCCGGCGGGCGTATAGCCGGGAACGCCGGGCTGGGTGGTGCGATAAATGTCGCGAAAGCCCTGGCCCGGCAAAAGCACGCCGTAGCCGAGCGAGACGATGATGTTGTCCTTGAGCAGGGGCCGCCACTGGAGGCCGAGGCCGAGATCGATGCCGAAATCGTCGCTGATTTCGTTGGTGAAAAGCGCGGTCTTGAGCGGCTCGGTGGTGGCGAAGCGGATGTAGTTCGCGCTGAGAAACGCCTTCAGCTTCGGGGTGACGTCGATGTCGGCACCGAGCCCGAACATCAGGAGGCCGGGGTTGACGAAGTTGGATTGGCCCTGGGATTTGCTGGTGCGGAGATTGGGCAGGAGACTGAAGCGCTGCTTCACGCCAACGGCGGTGCCGGCGAGATTGAAGCCCTGGCGCACGAAGTAGCTGAAGGGGCCGCCCTCGAAGTTGGTGTTGTCCACGATGGAGTCGAAGCCGGTGGCCTTGCCGTCGGAGGGATTATTGTCGCCAGAAGCGTAGAAGACGGAGGCCTTGTAGCGGATCCAGTCGCGGTCGTAGCTCACCTCGAGCGCGCCCATCTGCGCGCAGATGTCAACGGGACGACCGGCAAGGCCGTTAAAATCGTCGTGGCCGACTACAAGGTAGGCGGCGTGCGAGACGTTCCAACGGCCGATGTGACCGTCGCCGGCCCAGCCGAAGTAGGCGGACTCGACCTTGTGCTCGGCCACGGTGCCGAGGGGTGCGGGGCGGACGATGCTGCCGTTTTCATCGTATTTGGTGCCGCCGTCGTCGAAGTTACCGAGGAAACTTAGCTGGGTGGTGTAGCCCTTCCAGAGGAAATCTTGGCGATAAAGATTCGCGATGAACACGCGCTGCCCACGGGAATCGAAGGTGTTCAGCTCGGAGTTGGTGTCCTTCTCGCGCATGTCGAAAAGCGCGAGATTATACTGGAGGCGGTTGTTGTCGTAGTTGCCGAAGAAACGGACGCCGAGGTTGGTGTCGTTGAAGACGAAGCCGCGAAAATCGCTGTTGAACGACTGGTTTCCCACCTTGACGGCGACGAAGTCGTAGTTGGTCGAGAGGTTCTTGAGGTGCACCTCGACGAACGCCTCCTGCAACGCGACGTAGGTGCGGTTACGGATGGTGGCGGAGGAGTTGGCGAGACTGCCGCCGCCGGGCGTAAGACCGCCGCCAAGCAGGCCGCCGATGTCGCCCGGGTCGTTGACTCCGCCGTTGCCGGGAGGCGGGGAACCGCCGGCGCCCGGACCGCCGGGGTTGGGCGAGACGATGCCGGTCTCCCGAAAATCAACGCGGTTGTAATTGAACACGGGGCGGAGCTTCACCGCCCACTCGACCGGCTTGAAGACCGTCTCTCCCTCGAACAAGACGGCCTCAATCGCGAGATTGGAGACGAAGACCGTTGAACGGCTGTTGCCGAAAAAATCCGCCGCGCCGGGATTGGACGCGCTTACGCCGCTCGGCACGGTGAGCTTGCGGTCCTCGTAAAGCAGATCGGCCGATGCGGTGAGCGAAAGAAAAACATCCTGCCCGTAAACCGGCAAATCACCCTTGAGCAAACTCTGACGATAATAATCCCAGAGACTCGACGTGGTGTCGGCGTAGGGCATTTCATTGGTGTCTCCGCTCGTGTAGCGCCGCCACGGTGTGAACCCTGCGCCGCGCCAGCGATCAGGCACGGGCTTCGTATCGAGCGGGATGCCTTCGCCGGTGGTCACGCTGGCATAGGATTCGGGCGCGTGCCAATCGGTGGTGATGTAGAGGTTTTCCCGCGTGCCGGCACGCGGGAGTTTTTCGTTTCCGGTCAACGGCGCGAGGCCGTAGCTCTGCGGCGCGGGCGGCGGCGCGGGTATGAGGCGCACTTCGTCGAGCGGTCCGCGCGGCAGGGCAAGCGCGGGCGGCACCGGCGCTTGTTCGGGGCGGACGAACTCAACTTGGTTGGTCTGAAAATACGAAATATCTGCCGCCGTCGCCGGGCGTTGCGAGGCTCCGGGGTCGGGGTTGAAACGGTCGGGCGAAAGCGCGGGCGCACCGGCGGGCGTAGTGATGCGTTCGTTACGAAAGCGGCGCAGCTCAAGCGGCGAGAGCGGCGGCGGGGGCGCGCCCGGATCGGCGGGCGTGGCCTCGGGCACGGCGGGCGGTGCGGCGACGTCAACGCGCTGGGCAGAGCGCGCCGTGTCGGCGGGCGTGTCGCGTTCGCCGGGCGCGGGCGGCGCGGCGAACGCGGTTGCGATAAGGAGCGTGCAGGAAACAGCCGGCCGCAGAAACTTTGCCCGCACGCCGGTCATTTGAGCGAATGCGCCGCAGCGGAAGATGCAGACAACGCGGATGGCTTGGGATTGTGATAACCGTGACAGGTGACGCAGGTGTCGGCCACGCCGCCCTTGGGACTGTGGCAGGTCGTGCAGCTTTTCACCGAGGGCATGATGACATCGGCGGTGGCGGTGCTCTTGGCGGCGGCATGGCAGTCGGCGCAGGCCATCGCGGTGTGTTTCGAATGATCGAATTTCGCATGGAGCATCCAGCGGTCGGGAGCCTGCGGCGGCGTGATGAGAGGAGCGGCGTCACCATGCGGGGTGACTTCATGACAGTAGGCGCAGCCGGCGAACTTGGCGCGGGCGAGGCTTTTCGCGCCAGCAATGACGGTCGCCTCGCCCGTGCTGGCGTCGGCAAAAAACACGGAGCGTTCCAGATTCTCGCCGGCGAGCGTGCGCTTCCGGAGATCGGTCATGCGGGTCTGCACGAAGGTGGTGATCTCGTCCTTTCTAGAGATGCCGAGGGTGCGAGTGGCGTAGTCGGCATACTGGGTCGGCAGGCTGCGCAGGTAGGCGCGCACATAGGTGGCGTCGCCGTGGGGGAGCTGCATGCCGGGGGTGTTTTCGTCGAAGTTGAGCGCGTGGCAGACGCGGCAGTTTTGCTCAAAGGTTATCCTCTGCATGAAGGCACCCGAGGTGTCGGGCCGGTGGCAGTCGGCGCAAGCGAGGGCCTTGCCGTTGAGACGCGGGATGTCGCCGGTGAGATGGGTGCGATGGTTGAACTTGAGCGTGTTCGCATCGACCTGCTTTTCGCGGAGCACTTGGAACTCGGGGTGGTCGGCCGCGAAGGAGTGGATCACGCGCGTGAAACCCTCGGGGGTGCGCGAGGAGGGATGAACGACAAGTCCGGGCGCCGCCTTGCGCTCGAACAAGGCGGCGGATAACGCGCCGCCCTTCTTGGAGGACGCGAGCATCTGGGCGGCGTCGCCGTGACAGATCGCGCAGTGGCTTTCGGAGACCGAGGCGAGCGAACCGGCGCCTTGGTGTTCGCGGTGGCAGATAGAGCAGGAGACGTCATCGACCACCGAGGCGGCGTGGAATGATTGGTCGGCGTGGCAGGCCAAGCACGACTGGTCCATGCGCGAAAAATCCTTCGGGTGCGGAGAGATAAACTTAGCAAACGTGAGCGAGGTTTTCCCCGCCTCGAAGGCACTGGCGATCACAGAGTCGTAACTCATCCGCACCTCGGCGTGGCACGCAGCACAGTCGCTGGCCCCAAACTTAGCCGCCAGACGATCAAACGCCGGACCGGTGTGGTGCGCCGAAAGCGGCGCGGGGGTGATGAACGCCTCGCGGAGCGGACCGCCCAGCCCCATCAGAAGCAGGCCGATGCAAGCGACGACCAACACGCGTGTAACCATGCCCCGTTTAGAGCGAAGGCTGCGCACGGGCCGGCATTTCGGGATGGCGCGGCAGCAGGTTCCATCCGGCAGAGGCCCGGCTGTGCACGGGCCGCCCCAATCTTTAGGACGCGTGCATTTCCACGTGCCCTTGGCCTCGCCTTCCTTGACCACAAGCTGCGGCTGGCACTCCGTGGTGGCGCGGCACTCACCGGAGGGACTCGGGCCGATGCGGCACGGACAACCGTCGCAGGTGTTGCCGCAGAGCCATTCTTTGTTGGGACGGTCGTAGCGCGACTCGTCAAAATCGGGCGTGGGAACCCTGCCTTCGCTCATCGGGTACCTCCTGAATAAGCATAGACAATGACCACGTGCGCAAAACTAAACACGAGCAACCCGTAAGTGAGCGGGATGTGAACGAAGAGCCAGGCCCGCAGGAGGAACTGCTTGGCCGCTTGAAAATCAAGGGCGTCCTTTTGCCTCACGAGATCAGCGAGCTGACCGATGGTTTTCTTTTCCTCGGCGTTAAGAAAGCGTCCGAGCTCGGCTAGCTGGCCAAGCAGCGTGTTAAGAGAACGGCGCGAGCCGAAGATATGCGCCCAGAAATGGTTCTCCCCGGCAAAAAAACCGGCGAGACGGCCCGCATAAAAATCGGCCAGCGTAGAGGCCTTGGCCGTGGGAATGCCCTTGAGCACCAGTGCCTCCGCCTGTTCGCGAAGGGAACGGCGGATGATCGGGATGCGCTCGTAGGGCACCTCGCCGCCGACGGTGGTGAGCTGTTTCGGAATCGCGCGTGAAATCCACCAGCCCACGATGCCGCTCAGCGTAACGCCCACGAAAAGCGCCGACAGCATGCTCTCGAACCAGCCCGTGGGCCAGCGCCAGCGCGAATGCAGGAGAAACACGATCGCGGTGAGAAGCCCGAGCCAGAGATGCAGTTGCAACCAAAGGCGAGAGCTTAGGAGCGGGAGGAATGGCAACTTTTTCCGGGAGTTGTAAGCCGTCAGGATAAGCATGAGTCCGAGCAGGCTCCAGCCGGTGAGATAGACGAGGTGCGGATGCGTCGCGAGCAGGCGAGCGTGCCCGGCCGCGATGCACGTCGAGAGGGCGAGGAGCGAGACCGTGAAGGCCGCGCCGCGGACGAGTGAACGAACTTTCATCGGTGGAGCCACGCAGCGAGTTCGTCGAGCGTGTTGAGGTTCATGCGCTTCATGGCGTCGTGCGGGCAGGCGCGCTCGCAGGCGGGACCGCCGTATTGATCAATGCAGAGATCACACTTCGTCGCCTTGACGATGGGCTTGGCGTCGCTGGCAACCAAAATGTTTCCGTCCTCGTCGCGCAACTCGACCATGCGAATGGAACCGTAGGGACAGTTGTTGGCGCAGGCGGAACAGCCGATGCAGGTGGCGGGATTGATGACCACTTCGCCGCCGAAGGCGTCGCGGTGGATGGCACCCGTGGGGCAGCCGATCATGCAGATCGGGTCGGCGCAGTGCATGCACGCCTGCGCCACCATGATGTTGTCGTGGATCGGGCCGCTGCGAAGAAAGCGCGGATTGTTGTCGTGGGTCGAGGCGCAGGCGCGCACGCAATCGTCGCAACGCGTGCAACGGTCCATGTCGATCACCATGGTCTCGGTGCCATTGAAAAAACGGTTTTGCGTGAGAAACTCCATCATGCCGGAGCCGACGACCGCCTCGGGCTCCGAAGTCGTTTTCACCGCGACCGTTTTCTTGGAGCCGGATGGCGAGGCCTTGTTCGGAAACGGGGACTGGGTGAAAGGCGAGTTCGCGCGAGAGGTGCCGGCCGGCGTGGAAAGAGTCCCCTCGCCCTCCGTCTCCATCACGGGCGGCAGCCAGTCTTTCGGCAGCGAAGGCAGGACGAGTCGCTCGATCAACGACGCCGGGATAACTAGGACGTGCGTGTAACCGATGACGCGCAGGCTGTGTTGAAGAGCGATGACGCGGTCGGGTTGGCGCCAGTTGTGCGCGATCTCGTCGAAGCCGTAGATGCCGCCGGAGCCGAGGTAGTTGAGCGTGCGGTGTCCGTCGCCGTAGCGTTGGGTCATGCGTGCGAAACCCGAGCGGACCATGACGACGCCGTTTGGATAGTCGCCCTCGCTCGCGATGGTCTGCTCTTGGGCGGCGGAGGCACCGGACTTGACGAGCTTCTTGTAATCACCCGACCAGTCGTAGTCGCCGTAGGTCTCGAACTGCGTGGCGTCCATCACCTGCTTCTTCGCCTCGGCGGAAAGAAACTTCATGAATGGAATCTCCTCAAGATAGGTCGCGAGGGCGCGCTCGCGATAAACGCGGTCGATATGCTGGCGGAGCTTGGGATCGTAGCGCATCAGGTCGCGCAATCCCTGCCAGCGGATTTCCAAAAGCTCGGTGCCGTCCTCCTCGGCAAAGATCGTCGCGGTGCGCGGAATGCGCGAAAGCGCCGCGATTTCGCCGAAAAAGTCCCCCTCCTCGATGGTCGCGGTGCGGTGCTGATCGAGCACGCGCGGCACATCCTGAAGGACGATGCGGACATCCTTCGCGTCCTTGTCGGCGCCGCCTCGGCGGAGTAAGCCGCGGCTTTCGCGACGACGGGCGACCTCGTCTTCGCGCGAATTGCCCCAAAGCTGGGCTAGGGCACGGAAAAGTCCGCGGCGCGCCGGCTCGCGACGGCCGATAGCGGCCGGCGGCAGGCTGGGGCCGATGACTACGCGCGCGCTGCCGGCGAGAATCAGAAAGGCCGAGGTGCCGTAGTCGCCTTCGCGGACGATGATCTCGCCTTTTTTGAAACGGTGGAGGCGTGCGTCGTTTTTCAGCACGTCGGGGAGCGGCGCGGAACGCGGGAAGCTCTCCGGATTCATGTCCTTGAACGGCTCGCGCGCCATCAGGCGCTGCACATCGGTATCGGTGATGTCGTCGCTGAAGGCCGCGTCCCAGCGGCGCGGACGGTCGGGAGCGGATGTGATCGTGCTCATCAGGCGTCGAGGACCAGCGCGCCTTTCGGCTTGCAGATACAGGCGAGGCAGGAGCCGCGCTCAACGTCGGCACCGTGCTCCACCAAATACTCAACTTCGCCGGACTTGATGGCGACAAGACAGGAGCCGCAGTTGCCCGCACGGCAGCCGGCGTCGATCTTGACGCCCTGCTCGTCGGCGAGATCCAGAAGCGATCCGCCGGAAGCCTTCCACGAAACGGTTTTGCCCGACCGCGCAAACTGGACGTCGATGCCCGTAACCGGCGCCGCCGAGGCGGCGGCCTTGTCCTCTGGTTTGGGCGCACGCTTGACGGACGCCGGACCAAACGCCTCGAAATGCACCCACGCATCCGGCACGCCCCAGGCGCGCAAATCATCAGTGATGGTTTGCATAAAGGGGCCCGGGCCGCAGAGGAAATAATCGTAGTTGTTCGACGGCAGGAGCTGTTTGAACAGTTCCACGCTCACTCGACTTTCGTGCTGATAATCGCGGCCCTTGACGTCGATCGGCTGCGGTTTCGAGTAGCAAACCTGCATGCGGACGTTGGGATGCTTCGCGGCGAGCGCCGCCATATATTCCTTGAACATGTGGTCCTCGCCGCTGCGCGCGCCAAAGAAAAACCATATCTCGCGGGTCGAGCCGGCCTCGACCAAGGCGTTGGCCATGCTGACCATCGGGGTGACGCCGATGCCGCCGGAGATCAGCACCACCGGCCGCTCTTTTTCGAGATCGAGGAAGAAGTGGCCGTTCGGCGCTTTGACGTCGAGGATGTCGCCCTCTTTCACCGCATCGCAAAAAAACGAAGAACCAAGTCCGGGAGGATGCTCTGTTTTGGGCGGCGGCAGACAACGCTTGATGGTCACGCGGTAGTGCGTCGAGCGGGCGCAGTCGGAAAGCGAATAGCATCGGACCAGCGGACGGCTCTGACCGGGAATGGTGAGTTGGAAAGTCAGATATTGCCCCGGTTTGAAAGGCGGGAGCGGCTTGCCGTCATGCGGCCTTAGGTAAAACGAACAGGTGTCGGCGCACTCCAGCACTTTTTTCTCAACGGTGAATTTGCGAACGCCGTTCCAAGCGGACTTGGCCTGCTCAACGGTTTGAATGCGCAGCCGTGCGACTTGAATTTCGAGGGCAAGCCGTTCCTGCTCCAAACGACCGCGCTGCCGTTCAAACCAAAGACGGCGGGCGCTTCCTGCGGCCATCAGGCTGACATGCAGCAGAAGGCCACCGATAATAAACCAGCCGGCGACATAGGCGGGATTCGCCATGATCCCGTTGAGAAGTTCTTTATACATACGACAGAAGGATCGTTATTGGTGCGACGTTTTGGGCGAAAGGCACGGATTATTTGTCCTGTGCGGCGTGCGAATGATCATGAAAATTTGACGCCGCCATGAAAACCACACAAAAACGTAATTAGTAAGCAAAAATCATGCGATGCATTAAAAAACATGTCATTGGATTGCGTCGCTTGGTCGCCGGCGGATCAATCTGTCTCGCCGTTACCACATGGGGAGAAACGCCTCCGCCTCCCGCAGCCGCAGCATTCATCCATCCTAAGATCCTAGGCGCCGACTCGTGTTCGACCAGCGGCTGCCACGGCGGAGCAGACGAAAAGAGCCGCCAGCACATCGTCTGGTCGCAAAGCGATGTCCATTCCCGCGCCTATGCCACGCTGACGAGCGCACGCTCGGCACGCCTCGCCGAGGCTTTGCACATCCCCAACCCCGCCGCCAGCGCGCGTTGCACCACCTGCCATGCGCCCGCGCTCACCGTCCCGGCCGATCAACTCGCTCCGGACGTTAAGGCGACCGAAGGCGTCTCTTGCGCCAGTTGCCACGGCCCGGCGGGCGACTGGCTGCGCAGCCACACCCGCACCGACTACACCCACGCCGACCGCGTGGCCGTCGGCATGCGCGACCTCTCCAATCTCTATGTACGCGCCAACACCTGCGTCGCCTGCCACCAGACGATCGACCCCGAACTTATTGAAACCGGCCGCCACCCTCGCCTCATCTTTGAACTCGACGGCCAAGCCGCCAGCGAACCGAAGCACTGGCGTGAAAGCGCCGCTTGGAATGGCGCCCAAGCCTGGTATGTCGGCCAAGCCGTCGCCTTGCGCGAAATGAGCGCCGCCCTCCTCGTCGGCACGCCCAACACGGCCCGCGAATCTCCGCGCTGGGAGGGACTGCTCTGGGTTATTCAACACACAGGGGATAAGGACGCCCGCGCCCTCGACACACTGTCCACGGCAAAAAGCACCTCCGTTTACGCCGAGGCCGTCACCGCCTGCGACCAACTGGCCGGAACCGCCGCCGACCGTTTCGATCACGCCAAGACGCGCGCGTTTCTCGCCCACCTCGCCTCGACCTATCCGGAATTCAACGACCGCACCGTATCCCGCGAAATGCACGCCTGCCGCGCCGAACGTCTCGTCCTCGCCCTCGACCGCCTGCTCGCCGCCCTGCCCGCAGACAAGCGCCCCGCCGACGCCGGACCGGCGCTCGACCGCCTTTTCCGCATCGTACAATCTATGCCCGATTTCTCGCCCTCGGATTTCGCCGCCACCCTCGCGACGTTTTCCCAGGCCGTGCCCGTTCTCGCCAACGAATAATCCGGCGTCCGCAACGCCACCATCCTTCGCCCAATGACCATCGCATCTCTTTTGATAAATCTCCGCCGCTCTCTTGTTTCGCCCTCTTTGATCATCGGCGCCCTGGTCGCCTCCGGCACTTCATCGTTCGCGGTCCAAACCCAGTTCACCTTCAGCGATCTCGCCAAGATTTACACCCAAGCTTCCGGACGCGCCGCCGAAATCGAGCCCGGCGCCGTCATCGCCATCGCAGATCTCGACGGACGCGCCTTGATCGTGCGCCGGGCCGACGGCGGCGGCGTGGTCACCGCCACCCAGCGCGCCATCGCCGTTTCAAAGGCGGGCACCGCCGCCTTCCTGAGCAGCAATCAGCATGCGTTCAGCACCCGCACGGCCGGCTTCATTATCCAGCCCAACTTTCCCCCGGGTGTGCGCAACCGCCCTCCCGGCCCTCTCGTCGGCGTAGGGTTTTCCAACCTCGCGTTCTCCGACGTGAATTACTTCCGCGAACTCGGCGGCGCTCGCATCCCCAACACCCGCCTTTACGGCTCACCGGGCGGCGTCCCCCTTTACATTAACGGCCAGCTCATCGGCGGCATCGGCGTGACCGGAGACGGCACCGAGCAAGAAGACGCCAGCATCACCGGCTCCGACAAGGACGAGGCCGTCGCCCTCGCCGGCCAGATCGGCTATGCCCCAGCCTCCTCGATCTTGGGGCCGCTCGTCTTCATCGATGGCATCAGTCTCGCCTACATCGCCAGCCCCATCCAAGCCGCCAAACTCCCCGGCTCCGTCCTCCCTCCCGCCGCCAGTCCCCCTCCCCTCGCCAACTGGCCGGTGACCATGCTCGGCGGCGCACTCGGAGAACTCCGCGCCCCGCTCAAGGCCGATCCTCTCCCCGGCACCATCAACGGACAACCCCGCCTCACCCAAGACGAAGTCCGACGCATCCTCGCCTACGCCGCCGCCCGCACCCTGGTCACCCGCGCCGGCATCCGCCTTCCCGCCGGCCAGGCCGCGCAAGTCTTCATCACCGTCGTCAACAACCCCGCCTCCGCCGGCGTCGCCCCCGCCGTCCTGGGCACCTTTCGCACGCCCGGCGCCACGATCTTCTCGTGGGACGTCTCCGCGCAAAAAGCCCGCACCGCCGTCTTCTTTTCCAACAACACCCGCGCCTTCTCGACGCGCGCCACGGGTTTTCTCGCCCAGTCCAACTACCCTCCCGGCATCAACGCCAATCCCCCCGGCCCCTTCAACGGCCTCCAGGAACGCTATTCCGCCCCTCTGCTCACAGGCGTCGGTGCCCCCAACCCCAACCTTCCCAACGGCATCACTATTTTCCCCGGAGGCTTCCCTCTCTACCGCAACGGCGTGCTGGTTGGCGCCATCGGCGTCTCCGGTGACGGCATCGATCAGGACGACATCGTCGCCGCCTCCGGCACGGAAAACTTCCTTTCCTCAGTCGCCATCCGCGCCGACCAGTCGCTTTACCTCGGCGTCCGCCTGCCTTACGCGAAATTCCCCCGCGATCCAGCACTCAATCCATCCGTCCCGCCCATTCCGTCCAACTACGAGGATTTCCAGACGGTGTATTTCACGCCGGGGGAAATCACCGCCGCCCTGATCAGCCAACCAACTCAAAACGCTGACGGCGACGCCCTGATCAACCTGCTCGAATACGCCTTCGAACTCGACCCGCGCACCGCCGATCTTCCGTCGGCGGTGCCCGCCGCCACGTTGAATACATCCATCCACCACATGCAGATCGTCTTCCCGCGCGAATCGCTCGCCCGCGATCTTGTTTACACCGTGGAAGGCTCCAACAACGGCATCATCTGGACCGCCATCGCCCGCAGCACCGGCGGCAACCCCGTCACCGCGCTCCCCGGCGGCGCCCTCTCTGTCAGCGAAAGCGGACTCTTCCCCGTCACGGTCACCGTCGTTGACCGCAACGTCGTGCTGGTCCCGGGCGTTCGATTCCTGCGCCTCGTGGTCACCAAGCCGTAATTTCAGTGCTTGCGGCCAAAACTGCCGCTTGATTTTCGCTAAAGCCCGCTAAAAGTGCGGGCTTTTCTCTTTCCACGTCTCAACGTTCCACCCTTCACCCTTACCACTTCACTTCTCTTCCCATGTCCACCGCCACACCGCAAAAGTTCGAGTTCCAAGCCGAGATCAAGCAGCTCCTCGATATCGTCATCCACTCGCTCTACACCGAGAAAGAAATCTTCGTCCGCGAGCTCGTCTCCAACGCCTCCGACGCCATCGAGAAGTTCCGCCACCTCCAGCTCACCGAGAAGGACGTCGCCGACGACCAGCTCGCCCTCGAAATCAACCTCACCACCGACGACAAGACCAAGACCCTCACCATCGCCGACGCCGGCCTTGGCATGACCCGCGCCGAACTCATCGAAAACCTCGGCACCATCGCCCACTCCGGCTCCAAGGCCTTCCTCAAATCCCTCTCCGAAGGCGGCCAGAAAAACGCCAACCTCATCGGCCAGTTCGGCGTCGGCTTCTACTCCGCCTTCATGGTCGCGAAGTCCGTGAAGGTTTACTCCCGCTCCTGGAAAAAGGACGAGCCCGCCCACGTCTGGACCAGCGACGGTTCCGGCAGCTACGAAATCGAAGAGGTCTCCGATCAAACCCGCGGCACCAAGATCGTCATCGAGTTGAAAGACGACTGCGGCGACTACGCCACCGACGACCGCATCAAGGAAATCCTCGAACGCTACAGCGCCTTCGTTTCCTTCCCGATCAACCTCGGCGGAAAACACATCAACACCGTCCAGGCCCTCTGGCTCCGCTCCAAGAGCGAGATCACCGACGAGCAATACACCGAGTTCTACAAGTTCCAGTCGCACGCCTACGACGCCCCCCGCCTGCGCCTCCACTTCAGCGCCGACGCCCCGCTCCAAATCAACGCCCTCCTCTTCACGCCGAAGGACAACACCGAGAAATTCGGCATGGCCCGCCTCGAGCCCGCCGTCTCTCTCTACTGTCGCAAAGTCCTCATCGACGCCAAGCCCAAGGACCTCCTCCCCGAATGGCTCCGCTTCCTCAAGGGCGTCGTCGATAGCGAAGACCTCCCCCTCAACATCTCTCGCGAGACGATGCAGGACCGCGCCCTCATCGAGAAGTTGAACAAGGTCATCACGAAACGCTTCCTCAAATTCCTCGCCGACGAAGCCGAGGCCCGTCCCGACGGCTACAACGAGTTCTACGCCGAGTTCGGCATTTTCCTGAAGGAAGGCGCCGCCCTCGACTTCACCCACAAGGACCAGCTCGTTAAACTCCTCCGCTACGAGTCCTCCCTCACCGAGAAGGGCAAGACCACCTCGCTCGCCGACTACGTCACCCGCCTCGGCGCCGAGCAAAAGGAAATCTATTACCTCGTAGGCCCCAACCGCGCCGCCATCGAAAGCGGCCCGTATCTCGAAGGTTTTAAAGCCCGCAACCTCGAGGTTCTCTTCTGCTACGAGCCCGTGGACGAATACGTGATGAACAACGTCCGCGAGTTCGACGGCAAGAAGCTCACCGCCGCCGACCACGCCGACGTGAAGCTCGCCGACGCCCCCAAGCCCCCTGCGGCCGAAGGCGACCTCTCCGAGGACGACGCCAAGGCCCTCGCCGAATGGCTCAAGACCAGCCTGGGCGACCGCGTCGAAGCCGTGAAACCGTCCGACCGCCTCGTGGACTCCCCCGCCCTCGCCGTCAACGCCGACAAATTCATGACGCCCCAGATGCGCCGCATGATGAAGGCCATGAACAAGGACGGCGCCGACGCCCCCGTGAAGGTCAACCTGGAGATCAACCCGCGCTCCGCCGTGATGAAGCACCTCAACGCCGCCCGCGCCGCCTCGCCCGAGAAGGCCGCCCTCATCGCCGAGCAGATCCTCGACAACGCCCTCATCAGCGCCGGCCTCTTCGAAGACCCCAGCAAGATGGTCGCCCGCCTCTACAAGCTCCTCGAAACGGTCTGACCGGCCCGCCCAAGATAGGGCGCGTTATCCCTAACGCGCCGCACCCCCGAGGGTGGAGGCACCTCCGGGCGCCGTCTCCGAAAGCATCCAAGCCCCGACCTCGCCCGTCGGGGCTTTTTCACGTGATTTCCCCATCCATCCCTTCTCTTCAACACCCATCGCAACCCAATCCAATTTGTCACGTAATACGTGACAAATTATCATAACAGTATTTTAAATATAAACTTAAAAAGTGAATTTTCATTCATAAACAAAAGTATGGCTAATGAACCATACTTTTAAAATTGACTGATATGGCTCCCCAGCCATACCTTCACTGCGCCATGAAAATGACTATGCATATCGACGAGGATGTTTTGGACCGTGTGATGAAGATCACCGGTGCCAAAACCAAGCGCGCGGCCGTCGAAATCGCCCTTAACGAAATGGCCCGCCGCCATAAGCTGAAGGAAATCCTCTCGCAAGGCCTCGGCCTTACGGGTGACCAGCTCGCCGCCGAGTTCGCCCCCGGCCCGGCCGATGCGCTCGACAGCCACGGCCTCAACGTTGCGGAAAATCAGGCTCCTTATGGCGACAAACCAACTGCTCCCTGACAGCAACTTCTACATCAACTGCGCGCGTCGTAATATAGATCCATTCCTGGAGCTTGCGACGCGCGCCGGTGATTGGGATCTCGTCACGTGTGGCATGGTGGTCGTCGAAGTCACGCGAGGCCGCCGTGATCCCAACGTGCTCCGCCGCTTCAAAGACGCCTTTTCCGTGATGAGCTATATCAACACGACCAGCGATACATGGGAACGCACCGCCCATCTCACGTGGGCCCTGGATCGTCAGGGAATCGTATTGCCTGCAACCGATGTGCTCATCGCCGCCTGCGCCCTGCAAACAGACGCCGCCGTCCTCACCTTAGACACCCATTTCCAGAAAATTCCCGGCCTCCGCGTGCTGGACCGGCTGCCGTAACTCCCGCCTTCCTCCGCGTCCGAAGGCTCCTAGAGGTGGACGGCGATCTCCGAGCGCCGTCTCGCACATTCACCCATCGCACGACTTCCCTTTGTCCACAAAACGATTTGTCCTTGGTGACCTCGTTTTTTCCGCAACACTCGGCACCTTGAGCGTTTCGTCCTGTCACCTTCCGCGAAACCCGCGCCTTTTCCCTTCGGCGCCGCCTTGCCGTCCACGCAACGCTCCGGGTTTCGCTAACACCTGCCGCCGGTCGTCATGAGAGCCTATTTCCTGCGGCGCCTCCTGCTCATCCCGCCCACGCTGCTCGGCCTCACGCTCATCGTTTTTTTCATCACCCGCCTCGCTCCCGGCGGACCGCTCGAACAGGCGCTCATGCGCGCCCAGCAGACCAGCCTCGAACACGGCTCCGGTCGCGCCTCCGGCCAAGGCACCGCCCTCTCCACCGACCAGATCGACCAGCTCAAACACTACTACGGCTTCGATAAACCGTGGTATGTCGCCTACGCCCAGTGGCTCGGCAAGGTCGCCCAAGGCGATCTCGGCACCTCCTTCCGCTACAACGAGCCCGTCTGGGATCTCATCCGCGAGCGCTTCCCCATCTCGATCTTTTACGGACTGACCACACTCGTCATCACCTACGCCGTCTGCGTGCCGCTCGGCATCGTCAAAGCAATCCGACATCGCACGTGGGTGGACACCGGGAGCTCCGTGTTGATCTTCGCGGGCTACGCCGTGCCGGGCTATGTGCTCGGCGCGCTGCTGCTCGTCTTCTTCGCCGCCCGCCTGCGCTGGTTCCCGATGGGGGGTTTCACCGGCGACAACTTCTCCGATCTTTCCTTCTTCGCCAAGGCCACCGACATCGTCCGCCACGCCATCCTCCCGCTCTCGTGCTACCTCGTCAGCAGCTTCGCCTTCGTGACCTTGCTGGTGAAAAACAACCTCATGGATGCGCTCGCCGCCGACTTCATGCGAACCGCCGTCGCCAAGGGCGTGTCCTACCGTCGCGCCGTGTTCGGCCACGCCCTGCGCAACTCGATCATCCCGCTCGCCACCGACTTCGGCCAAAACCTCACGCTCTTCCTCTCCGGCTCCTTCCTCATCGAAAATATTTTCGACATCAACGGCTTCGGCCTACTCGGCTACACCTCCACCCTCGACCGCGACTACCCGGTCGTCATGGGAGTGCTCCTCCTTTCCTCGCTCCTGCTGCTCGTAGGCAACCTCATCTCCGACGCCCTCGTGGCGCTGGCCGACCCTCGTATCCGCTTCGGCTGATCAACGTCCCCGTGCCGCTCCCTCGCTTCCAGTTCAACCCGCAGACCAAGCGTCGCCTCGCCCGCTTCCGCGCGATCCGTCGCGGCTACGTTTCGTTTCTCGTGCTGGCGTTTCTCGTCCTCCTGTCGGTCTTCGGCGAACTCCTCGTCAACAGTCGCGCCCTCGTCGTGAAATACCACGGCGCGTATTATTTCCCCACCTACGGCGCCTTCCATGCCGGCACCGACTTCGGCGAAAACTACTCCTACGAAACCAACTACCGCCACCTGAAGGCCCGCCTCGCCTCTGAGGTCCACGGCGACTGGGTTCTGCTCCCGCCCGTCCCCTATAACGCCTACGAAAACGACTTCCGCCCCGGCATCTATCCGCCCACCGCGCCGTCCGCCGCCGAACGCCACTTCCTCGGCACCGACACCACCGGCCGCGACATCCTCGCCCGCCTGTTCTACGGCTTCCGCATCGCCCTGATTTTTTCCGCCTTCTACATCGGTTTCGTTTATCTCCTCGGCATCGTCATCGGCTGCGCGATGGGCTGGTTTGGCGGCGGCGTGGACCTGATCGGCCAGCGCCTCGTGGAAATCTGGTCCAACCTCCCCTTCCTCTACATCGTGATGATCGTGGCCTCGCTCGTCCGCCCCGATCTGTTCCTGCTCGTGGCCATCACCGGCATCTTCTCATGGACTGGCATGGCCTACTACATGCGCACCGCCACCTACCGCCAAAAAGCGCGCGATTACGTCGCCGCCGCCGAGGCGCTCGGTGCGTCCACCCCGCGCATCATCTTCCACCACATCCTGCCCAACACCCTCTCGACGCTCGTCACGTTCATCCCGTTCACGCTGGCCGGCGCCATCACCGCACTCACCGCCCTCGACTTCCTCGGCTTCGGCCTGCCTCCGCCTACCCCAAGTTGGGGCGAGTTGCTCGGCCAGGGCACCGCCAATCTCAACGCCCCGTGGATCGTATCGTCCGTCTTCTTTTCCATGGTCTTCGTCCTCACCCTCGTGACCTTCGTCGGCGAGGCCATTCGCGAAGCCTTCGACCCGAAAAAATTCACCACTTACCAATGACGCCCGCCCGCCTCCTCGTCCCTGCGTTCGCCCTTCTGCTTCTCGCACTCTCCGGCTGCGCCAAAAAAACCGTCGAAGCCGCCCGCGACATCACCCCCGAGGTCAACGCCTACTACCAGGCCCACCCCGATTTCTTCACCTTCGCCAAACCCGCCGACCTCCCCGCCGATCTCGCCTGGCAGGACGGCCACGACGTCCCCGAGTTCTCCGCCCCCGAGGCCAAACGCGGCGGCACGCTGCACAGTTTCATCGACGACTTCCCCCGCACGCTCCGCTTCATCGGCCCCGATGCCAACGGCTCCTTCCGCAACTACATCCTCGACGACAACGCCCTCACCCTCGTCCAGCGCCAGCCCAACACCGGCCAGTATTATCCCGCCCTCGCCAAATCCTGGGCGCTCTCCGCCGACGGACGCACCATGTATTTCCGCCTCGACCCCGACGCCCGCTACAGCGACGGCGTTCCCGTCACCGCCGGCGACTACCTCTTTGCCTTCTTCTTCTTCCGCGCGACCTACATCAACGAGCCCTGGTATAACAACTACTACACCGAGAACTTCACCAACATCACCCGCTACGACGACCACACCCTCGCCGTCACGTGGAAGGAATCGAAGCCCGACATCTACGACCGCCTCGGCTCGCTCTCCCCGGTCCCGCAGCATTTCTACAAGGAGCTCGGCGCCGACTTCGCCCAACGCTACCAGTGGCGCCTCGAACCCACCACCGGCCCCTACACCGTCCTCCCCGAAGACATCCACAAAGGCACCTCCATCGACCTCACCCGCGTCAAAAACTGGTGGGCCTCCGACAAGCCCTGGTTCCGCCACCGCTACAACTTCGACCGTGTCAGCCTCCAGGTCATCCGCGATCCGGACAAGGCCTTCGAGGCCTTCAAGCGCGGCGACCTCGACGCCGCCGGCCTGAGCCTCCCCAAATACTGGTATGACAAGCTCCCCGACTCCGACCCGCTCGTGCAGTCCGGCTACGTCCAGAAAGCCGTTTTCTACAACGAAATCCCCCGCCCCACCTACGGCCTCTACCTTAACTCCGCCCGCCCGCTCCTCGACAACCGCGACATCCGCACCGGCATCAACTTCGCCACGAACTTCCAGCTCGTCATAGACCAATACTTTCGCGGCGACTACCAGCGCATGCAGTCCACCGCCGACGGCTACGCCCTCGTTCCCCTCCCCGGCATCAAGGCCCGCCCCTTCTCCGTGGACGACGCCCTCGCCTCCTTCGCCAAGGCCGGCTTCACCAAGCGCGGCCCCGACGGCATCCTCGTGGATGACAAAGGCCGCCGCCTCTCCTTCACGGTCACCTCCGGCTACGCCGCCCTGAAAGACGTCCTCTCCATCCTGAAACAAGAGGCGCTCAAGGCCGGCCTGGAGTTCAACATCGAGGTCCTCGACGGCACCACCGCCTGGAAAAAGGTGCAGGAAAAACAGCACGACATCACCTTCTCCGCCTTCAACACCGGCATCGAAATGTATCCGCGCTACTGGGAAACTTTTCACTCGGTCAACGCCAACAAACCCCAGACTAACAACCTCACCAACCTCGCCGATCCGGAGATCGACGCGCTCATCAAACGCTACGACCGCGCCACCTCGATAGACGACATCCGCAACCTCGCCATCCAGCTCGAAACCAAAATCCGCGAGCAAGCCGTCTTCGTTCCCGGCTTCGAGATGCCCTTCTACCGCTCGGGCTTCTGGCGCTGGATCAAATGGCCTCAAGGCTTCAACGTCCGCCTGAGCCAAGGCTCCATGGACCAAGGCCTCGCCTGGATCGACGAAGACGCGAAGAAGGAAACCCTCGCCGCCCGCGCCGCCGGAAAAACCTTCCCGCCGTCCATCACCACCTACGACCAATGGAAGCGCAAAGACTAAGTCAGCCGCCTATCTGGCTCTAGCCTCTCAGCTCTAAGCTCTCAGCTTTTCATGCCCGCCCCCCTCCTCAGCGTCCGCCAGCTTGCCGTCGGTTTTGAAACCGACGACGGCCTGCTGCGCGCCGTGGACAACGTGAGCTTCGACATCGCCCCCGGCCGCACCCTCGGTCTCGTCGGCGAGTCCGGCTGCGGCAAGAGCGTCACCGCGCTCTCCCTCATGCGCCTGCTCCCGCAGCCCGCCGGAAAAATCCTCGGCGGAGAAATCCTCTTCGAAGGCCGCAACCTCCTCACGCTGCCGCTCTCCGAAAAGCACCGCATCCGCGGCGCCCGCATCGGCATGGTTTTCCAAGAGCCGATGACCGCCCTCAACCCCGTCCACACCATCGGCCGCCAGCTCTCCGAGGTTTACCGGACGCACGAGGATATCTCCAAAGCCGAGGCTTGGCGTCGCTCTATCGCCATGCTCGCCCGCGTCGGCCTGCCCTCTCCCGAACTCCGCGCCGCCGAGTATCCGCACCACCTCTCCGGCGGCATGCGCCAGCGCGTCGTCATCGCCATGGCCCTCGCCTGCCACCCGCGCCTCCTCATCGCCGACGAACCCACCACCGCCCTCGACGTCACCATCCAGGCGCAGATTCTCGACCTCATCAAAGACCTCCAGCGCGAACTCGGCATGGCCGTCCTCCTGATCACCCACGACCTCGGCGTCATCGCTGAAACCTGCGACGACGTCGCCGTGATGTATGCCGGCCGCATCGCCGAACAAGCCCCCGTCGCCCAACTCTTCGCCGCTCCCCGACATCCCTACACCCGCGGACTCCTCGCCTCCATCCCGCGCCTGAGCACTCCGCGCAAAACCCGCCTCCCCGTCATCGAAGGCATGGTCCCCGGCCTGCGCGACCTCCCGCCCGGCTGCCGTTTCCAAAACCGCTGCCCGCACCGCCAGGACCGCTGCGTCGCTTCTGCACCCATCCTCGAATCGGTTTCCCCCGGCCACGACGCCGCCTGCTTCCGCTGGCGCGAAATCTGAGATTTTGCCCACGGAACACACTGAATACACCGAAATCATGGAGCTGATTCACCAAGACGAAACCTACCGGATCCTCGGCGCGTGCTTTGAAGTCTATAAGGACAAAGGCTGCGGTTTCCTCGAAGCCGTTTTCCAAGAATGTCTCGAAATCGAATTTGAAGCGCGCGCCATTCCGGCGCGTCCCCAAGTCCAGCTTCATCTCGCCTACAAGGGCCGTCCCCTCCGGCAACGCTACATCGCCGACTTCATCTGTTTCGACAAGGTGCTCGTTGAAATCAAAGCCGTTTCAAAGCTGACCGACGAACATCGCGCCCAGGTGCAAAATTATCTTCACGCCACCGGCCTCAAGGTCGGCCTGCTCGTCAACTTCGGTCATTTCCCCAAGGTCGAGCACGAACGTTTCGTGCTATAAAGCCCTCCGCCACTCACTCCTTTCCGTGTATTCCGTATCTTCCGTGGGCAACTCCTCCTCCACCTCCGCTCCCCTCCTCGAAGTCCGCGACCTCAAGACCCACTTCCCCGTCAAAGGCGGCGTCTTCCGCCATGCCGTCGCCACCAACAAAGCCGTGGACGGCGTCAGCTTCACCCTCCGCGCCGGCGAAACCCTCGGCCTCGTCGGCGAGTCCGGCTGCGGCAAATCCACACTCGGCAAAACCATCGCCCGCCTCCTCAAACCCACCGCCGGCAGCGTCCGCTTCGACGGCCACGACCTCGCCCCGCTCAGCCGCGGCGAACTCAAGCCCTTCCGCAAGCGCCTCCAGATGATCTTCCAAGATCCCACCGAGTCGCTCAACGCCCGCCACACCGTCGGCGAAATCCTCGCCGAGCCCTTCATCATCCACGGCCTCGGCCATGCCGCCGAACGCACCCGCCACGTCACCCAACTCCTCGCCAAAGTCGGCCTCGATCCCGACGCCGCCCGCCGCTACCCGTTCGAGTTCTCCGGTGGACAGCGCCAGCGCATCGGCATCGCCCGCGCCCTCGCGCTCAACCCGAGCCTCATCATCTGCGACGAACCCGTCTCCGCGCTCGACGTCTCCATCCAGAGCCAGGTGCTCAACCTCCTCCTCGACCTCCAGCGCGAGCTCGGTCTTTCTTACCTCTTCATCGCGCACAACCTCGCGGTCGTGAAACACGTCTCCGACCGCATCGCCGTCATGTATCTCGGCCGCATCGTGGAAATAGCCGACGCCGACGACATCCACGCCCACCCGCGCCATCCCTACACCCGCGCCCTGCTCGCCGCGATCCCCGTGCCCGACCCGTCCGCCCGCAAACGTGAGCGCATCGTGCTCACCGGCGACCTCCCCTCGCCTATCAACCCGCCGAGCGGCTGCCCCTTCCACCCGCGCTGTCCCCACGCCACCGACCGCTGTAAGACCGAGGTCCCCGTCCTCCGCGAAACCGCCCCCCCCGGCCGATCCCCGCACCCCGTCTCCTGCCACTACGACCTCTGATTCCGTATCTTTCTCGTTCTTCTTTATCTTTCTCGTTCTCCCTCCGGTTCGGCCCTGACGAAAGATAAAGATAAAGAATAAAGAGAAAGATCTCCGATTCACTTCTCACTCCGGCGGGCATGCGCCGCACCCTCCTCTTCTAGCTCGTCTTCTCCGCGCCTAAGCGTCCTCCTCCCCGTCCCTCGCCCCCTCGCATCTCATGGACACGTTCATCTACGGCATCGATTTCGGCACCAGCAATTCCGCCGTCACCCTCTGGAACGCCACCACCCGCACCC
>JANYJB010000094.1 GCA_025361935.1 Verrucomicrobiota bacterium | reverse complement strand
CGCCTGGCCCTTGGCCACGACGACCTCGAGCATCTCAGAGCGCGAAAACATTTTCACCTTCCCGAGGCCGATCTGCCGCGAGAGCGACTGATACGCACCGAGGAGCAACTGCTGCCCGGTCTGGCCGCGCGCGTAGAAAGTGCGCTGCAACTGCGAGCCGCCGAAGCTGCGCGTGTCGAGCAGGCCGCCGTATTCGCGGGCGAAGGGGACGCCCTGCGCGACGCATTGGTCGATGATGTTGACGGACACCTCGGCGAGACGGTGGACGTTGGCCTCGCGGGCACGGTAGTCGCCGCCCTTGAGCGTGTCGTAGAAAAGGCGATAAACGCTGTCGCCGTCGTTCTGGTAGTTCTTCGCGGCGTTGATGCCGCCCTGCGCGGCGATGGAGTGCGCGCGGCGGGGACTGTCATGGAAAACAAAGGTCTCCACCTGATAGCCGAGCTCGGCGAGAGTGGCGGAGGTGGAGGAACCGGCGAGACCGGCGCCGACCACGATGACCTTGTATTTCCGCTTGTTGGCGGGGTTGACCAGCTTGATCTCCGTTTTGTATTTGCGCCACTTGTCGGCAAGGGGTCCGGAGGGGATGTTGGAGGAGAGTTGGGCCATGGCGGGGAAGATAGATTAGCGTTGAGTCGCAGAGCAGGCCGGGCAGTTGGCGATGGCTTCGGCGGCGTAGGTGCCGGCGGCGGGCTTGAGCAGGCCGGTCAGAATCGCACCGGGAATGGCGAGGTTGCCGAGAGCGTAGAGCAGGCAGAAGAGCGCGGCGACCTTGCGAAGGCAGCAAGACCAGCGGTGATTGCGCCAGCCGATCGTCTGAAAGAGCGAGTCGATGCCGTGGAGCAGGTGAAACGCGAGCAGGGTGGTCGCGATGATGTAGAAGACGGAGACGATGGGATTCTCGAAGCCGAGGAATACCATGCTGTAAACGTCGTGGACCTCGGTGCCCTTGGCGGCGAGCGGCACGCCGAACTCGCGGGCGTCTGCCTTCATCGTCCAAGCGGGAAGGCTGCCCTTGAAGGTGTCATGGCCGACCACGCCGAGAGTGAAATGCGCGATGTGATAAACAATGAAGGCAAACACCACGACGCCGGTCCAACGCATGGTTCGCGAAGCGAGCGTGGCTTGGATGACCTTGTTGACGCCGTAGCCGGTCGCGCCGTTGGCCTTGCGATTTTCGAGGGTGAGCACCACGGCGGCCCAGATATGGACGGCGGCGGCGGCGAGCAGCACGAGCCGCACGAGCCAAAGCGCGGGCCCGAGCGACTGGAGGAAGTGAGCGTAGCCGTTGATGCGGTCGGGCGATCCGAAAATCTGGAGGTTGCCCGCCAGATGGCCGACCACAAAGCCGAGGAGGATCAGGCCTGAAACGGCCATGAGAAATTTCCGGCCAATGGAGGAGTTGAAGAGGTTTCCGATAAGGCTCATCGCGAGTAGGGCTGATTTAAAGTGAACAAAGGGGAAAGCGTCCGCCGGTTGAAAGAACCGGGCGCAAAGAACACAGCTTAGAGTCGCACTCCTAAACTTGTAAAGGGAAGGATGGTGTCAGCAGGTCAAGCACGGGGCCGTATTAGGCACACTAACCCCGTCAAGAAGCAGTTTCGTGGCGGCCGGTTCAAACCGAAGCAGGGTAAACAAAAAGCGGGCGTGATCTTTACTTCGCCAGAGGTTTGACCAGTGCAAATTTACCGCTAGCAGCAGGCGCGATCAAACGCTTGCGGAACGCCACCACTCGTGCGTCCGCCCCAAGGACGGACGCCAAAGCCGTCTCGACCAACTTCGGAGCGACTTCGTCGGCCACATAGTGAAAGTCCCAGCGGTTATCCGTGGTCTGGACCAGGCTGTAGTGCCAGCACGAGAAATTGAGGGGCAGCACGGCGTCGATCTCCGAGGGCGAAACCAAAGCGCCGTCCGGCCGGAAATAAAGTCCGCCCTCGCGGCCAAGTAGGCGATAGCCGGTGGGCGTGCGGCGCACGATGTCACCGGTGTGATAGCGCAGCAGCGGCATGGCCTCGCGGTCGCGCGTGGTCACATAAATCTGAAACACGTCGGGCAGGTCGCGGTAAGGTGCGAGTTCCACGAACACGTTGTCGTCGATCACGCGCGAGTCGTCCTGAAACGCGCCGCCAATAAAAATGTAACCCGCCTCGGTCGAACCGTAGAGATCCACCTGCGAAGAACCGGGGAACACCTCGGCGATGCGGCGGCTGTGCTGAAGACTCGCCTTGCCGTAGGTGAGAATAACTACCCTTACGCTCGGCACGGTGACGCCGCGTTTTTTCACCGCTCGAGCCAGCAGCGAGAGATACACCGGTTCGCCCTCGATTACCTCGGGTTGCACGGCCTGAAGCTCGGTGACGATGCGGTCCCATTCGCTTTCGGGAAACACGAACGGATCGCTGGTGAGATTGAGATAAACCGTGCCGTCGAAATAGCGGTGCGGGAACGGATGATCCTCGTAGGGGCAGATGTTGCTCGAACACCCCACCGGAGCCAGCACGCACTTGCGGTAAGGACGGTCGGCATACGGTGCCAGCAGCGGATGCGCGCGGTAGGCTCGCGCGGTCTGCGCATTCCACCAACCGTCCTCCATGATGACCGTCATCGGCGACTGCGTCGTGCCGCCGGTGGATTCATATTCAAACTTCCGTTCAACCAGCCCGCGCTCGATCACGCTGTAGTCCGTGAAAAATGCCTGATGCCCGCGCTCTACGATTTCCTTTTTGGACAGGGCGGGAATCTCCAGGTAGCAGGACCACCGCAACGGCTCGGAATGAAGCGGGAATCGCTGCGCGTAAAGAGGGCTGCGGCCGTAAATCTTGCGAATTTCCGATTCCAAAACCACAGGCAGCCGCTCACCCGAAACAGGCTCAAGAACAGCGGAGCGGTTGGCAAAAATGGGCGCGGACATGGTTGCTTGCAGGATGCGACCGTAGTCCGGCACCCGAGGCTGTCAAACGAGGCGACGGAAAAACAGCGACCAATACTACTTTATCAGCGAGGCGCCTTGAGTTCCGACCATCGAGGAGCGAACAGCAACAATGCGTTGAGAACCAGTGAGTGCGTGATCCGCCCGTCATGCGCCCAGTCGTAGGCTTCGGCGACGGGCAGCGTGCGCACCTCAATCTCCTCGTCGGGGTCCCACGACTGTTTGACGGTGCACACCGCATCATCGACCAACACGAGGTGACAGCGATTATTCATGATGGCGGGGTTCGGGTTCACCGAACCCAGCAGCCGCGCGGACCTCCCGACGAAACCTGTTTCCTCCTCTAATTCACGGAGACCGGCCGCGAGCGGATCTTCTCCGCGCTCGATCACGCCTCCGGGTATTTCCCAAGAAAACGCATCGATGCCAAAACGAAACTGGCGGACGAACACCATCTGGTGATCCGGCGTGACCGCGACGACATTCACCCAATCGGGCGCATCAATCACAACAAACTCGCGCTCGGCCCCGCGCACGGGATGCCGGTAGCCGACGCCTTGCACGTCGAAGACACGCGTGCTCGCCAGTTGGCGTGAAACACCTTTTTCCCAACGCGAGGGTTGCACGGAATCGGAACTCATGGGCAAAAAAAACCTCCCGACCGGTGAAGGCTGGGAGGCTAGAATATTTAAAAATCAGCGACCGCTTACTTCTTGGCGGGGAGCTTGATCTTCTGGCCAACGTGAAGCTTGGCGGAATTGACACCAGGATTGACGGCCGTGATGTCGGCGAGGGAAACGCCGTTGGCACGGGCAATCTTGGCGAAGGTGTCGCCAGACTTGATCACATATTCATCGGGGCCGGCGACGGCGGGTTCCTTGGAGGCGGCGCCAGTCTTGGAGGCCTTGGCGGGAGCCTTGGCGGATTCCTGAACCTTCGTGATCTCACCGCGAATGTTGCCCATTTCCTGAGCAACGGAGGTGAAGGCAGCCTGCGTGTCGCTCGCGAGCTTGCTGATGCTGGCGTTGGCCTTGTCGGCGGCGGCGGCGGCGTTACCAGCCTTGCCTTCGGCGTCATCAACCTTGCCGGCCAGCGGCTCGATTTGGGCACCCAGGTCTTTTTTGACCGAGGAGATTTTGGTAAGGGCGACGACGGAGAGGATGAGGGCGAGCACGCCGACGATCACACCGGCGACCGGCAGATAGCTGTTATTCTCACGAGAGATGGTATCCATTTAGATAAAAGAGATTTGAACCTCAGAGTTGCAAGGAAACCGGACGCTAAGCAAGCAGAGAGTGTGAAGAGTTTTAACCCATTAGTAACGTCGGATAGATTGCGTTGACACGGGGTGCCGAAGCGAAAGCCTCATCTCCTCTCGTCGCGGGGTGTAGCTTAGTCTGGTAGAGCGCCTGGTTTGGGACCAGGAGGTCGTAGGTTCGAATCCTATCGCCCCGACCAGAGAAAGTGACCGAATTGATAAGCCTTACCCAAGGCTGCCGTGTCCGAAGGATGCCGGTAGGCTCACTTGATATAGTCGCCCCCAACCATGAAAAATGTGCGCATCGGCCTATTCGGCATCGGCCTCGACACCTATTGGCCTCAGTTTCCGGGCCTTGAAAAACGCCTTCTAGGCTACCTGAGCGTGGTCGAGGGCAAACTCGCCCGTCCCGGTGCCGAAATCGTCAATCTTGGCATGATCGATAGCCCCCAAAAAGCGCTGGAAGCCGGTCATGAGTTTCGCCGGCAGGACGTTGATTTGATTTTCCTCTACGTCACCACTTACGCGTTGTCCTCGACCGTGTTGCCCGTCGTGCAGCGCGCCAAGGTCCCTGTCGTCATCCTCAACCTCTCGCCGGAAGCAGCCATCGATTACGCCGCTTTTAACGCCATGACCGATCGCACCGCCATGACCGGCGAATGGCTCGCCCACTGCTCCGCCTGCCCCGTGCCCGAGATCGCCAACGTCTTCCAACGTGCGCACATCCCCTTTGCGCAGGCAACCGGCAAACTTCACGACGACCCCGTCTGCTGGAACGAAATCGACGCCTGGATCGACGCCGCCCGTGTCGCCCACGTCATGGCCCACAACCGCCTCGGTCTCATGGGCCATTACTACAACGGCATGCTCGACATCGCCTCAGACACCACGCTCCAGTGCGCGACCTTCGGCGGCCACATTGAGATCGTCGAGGTGGACGAACTCGCCGCACTCCGCCGCGAAGTCACCGCCGCGCAGATCGCCGACCGCGTCGCCCACTTTCAAAAAACCTTCGCCGTGCAGCCCGACTGCCCGCCCGCCGAGCTCGAACGCGCCGCACGCACTTCCGTCGCCCTCGACCGCCTCGTCGCCGCACACGACCTCGGCTCCCTCGCCTATTACTACATGGGCACAGGCAACACCGAAAACGAAGACGCCATCAGCTCGATCATCCTAGGCACATCCCTGCTCACCGCGCGCGGCATCCCCGTCGCCGGCGAATACGAGGTCAAAAACGCCCAAGCCATGAAGATCATGGACTCGTTTGGCACCGGCGGCTCCTTCACCGAATACTACGCTATGGATTGGAACGCCGACGTCGTCCTTATGGGCCACGACGGCCCGGGCCACCTCGGCATCGCCGAAGGCAAAACCAAGGTCCGTCCGCTCGGCGTTTATCACGGCAAGGTCGGACGGGGCCTCTCCGTCGAGATGTCCGTGAAGCACGGCCCCGTCACCCTCCTCTCCGTCGTGGAAACCGCCGGCGGAAAACTCAAACTGCTCGTTGCCGAAGGCGAATCGGTGCCCGGCCCCATCCTCGAAATCGGCAACACCAACAGCCGCTACAGCTTCTCCATCGGCGCGCGCCGTTTCGTCAACGACTGGAACGCCCACGGCCCCGCGCACCACTGCGCCGTCGGCATCGGCCACATAGCCCACAAAATCGAAAAACTGAGCCGCATCCTCGGCATCGAAACCGCCCAGATCTGCTAGCCTGGCAATTTATGATCAAAATACCCCGCCCAATGTCGCCCCCGCTCCTGTTTCGTTGGTTGTTCGCAGGACTGTTTTCAGCAGCCCCGTTCGCCTCAGTGATCCTAGCGGGATCCATATCCGTGGACTCGCTTCGATGCGAATACCTTAAAAATCCGGTGGGCATCGATGCCGGGACACCACGCTTCACCTGGCAGCTCTCCGAGCCGGCTCATACTCGCGGCCAAAAACAAACCGCCTATCAAGTCTTGATCGCGAGCACTCCCGCGCTGCTCGAACAAGGACGAGGAGATATTTGGGACAGTGGTCAGGTCGCCTCATCGCAGTCGGCATTGGTATCGTTCGCAGGCAAGGCTCTGGTTTCCAACCAAGCCTGTTACTGGAAAGTCCGCATTTGGGATAAAGACCGGCAACCTTCGACATGGAGCGCACCGGCCCGCTTCTCGATGGGCCTGCTCCATAACGAAGACTGGACCGGGCCCTGGATCAGAAATCCCCGTCAGGTAAAAACATCCACCGAACAAGTCCCTCTGGAAAGCCACCTTTGGTTCCGTAAGAATTTCGACCTCACGAAACCTGTCGCATCCGCCTTCATTCACGTCGCCTCACTCGGCTACCACGAACTCTACGTGAACGGCCAAAAAGCCGACGACAGTGTGCTCGCACCCGCCATTTCTCGGCTTGATAAACGCGTGCTCTACGTCACCTACGACATCGCACGACTGCTCCGCCCCGGCGCCAACACGATCGCCCTTTGGACCGGCCCCGGCTGGACCCGCTTCAAGGATTTCAAGGTCTCCCCGTCTTTGCGCATCCAGTTAAACGCGACCACCACCGACGGCCAGCCCTTTGCCCTCGCCTCTGATTCCACTTGGCGCTGCGCCGTCAGCTCCAGCAAAAACATCGGCGGATATGCCTACAAAGACTACGGCGGCGAACGCCTCGACGCCCGAAAAGATATTCCTGAATGGAACATCCCCGGCTTCGACGACCGCGCCTGGGACTTCGCCTCCGAAGCACCTGTCAAAGTCACTCTCTCCGCCCAGATGGTCGAGCCGACTCGCATCATCGAAACCATACCCGCCCAAAACATCAGTCTAACAAAAGACGGTGCCTGCAGCGTGGACCTAGGGAAAAACTTCTCCGGCTGGCTTGAGCTCAAGCTCCATGGACAAGCCCCCGGCGATCTAGTGGTCATCCAAGTCGCGGACGATGCCGGCACCGTGCAAGACTTCGGACAGCGCGAAGAGTATATCTGCAAGGGCGGAGCAGAGGAAACCTTCCGCAACCGCTTCAACTACGCCGCCGGACGCTACATCACCCTCACCGGCCTGAAAAATAAACCCCAACCGACTGACGTCACCGGCCTGGTGCTCGGCACCGACCTCGAGCGCACCGGACGATTCACCTGTTCAAACCCCCTCTTCAACCAAATCTACGAGACCGATCTGTGGACCTATCGGGTCAACACTGTCGAGGCCTGCACTTCGGATTGCCCCCACCGTGAGCGTCTCGGCTACGGCGAGGAAAATTTCGCCACCGCCTGGGGCATCGGTTTGCCCAATTACCGCGCCGGCGCGCTTTACACCAAGATAGCCCGAGACTGGTCGGACGTACAGGAAGCCGACGGCTGGATTCACCACACCGCACCCCAGACCAACTGGTGCTACGGCGGCACTCTCTGGAGCAGTGGCGGGCTCAACATCGCTTGGGAAGCTTATCAAACCTACGGCGACACCCGCCTCATCGCAGAAAACTATCCATCCACCAAACGATGGCTCGATTTCCTCGACGCGCACACCTCGAACGACCTCCTGCAATCCTACAAAAAAGTCCCCGGCATGTTCCTCGGCGACTGGGCCGCTCCCGGCGGTCGCAAGGAATTCGGCGATTCCCCCGAAGCCCTTTATTTCAACAACTGCGCCTATGCGATGAATCTAGAAACCGCCATCCGCATGGCCCGCATCGTCGGCACGCCCGAAGATATCGCCCTTTATCAACACCGGCTTGAGGCACTGAAGCAGCAGGTGCATGCGACGTTCTTTCATCCCGAAACCAACACCTATTTAAAGGGCGGCCAGGTGCAGCAAGCCTTCGCCCTGCTGGCCCGCATCACGCCCGAGACCCTCCGCCCTGCCGTAGCCGCAGTTCTCGAAAAAGACATGACCCTCAGGCACCCCTACATCGACGCAGGCAGTTCCGGCCTGCCGATTCTCCTGAAATATCTCATCGAAGAATCAGGCCGCGCCGACCTTTTGTTCGCCCCGCTTTCAAAGACAAACGAACCGAGCTACGGCTACTTCCTCGCTCGCGGCGAAACCACTTGGCCGGAATACTGGAACGTTGATGTGCCCAGCCGGATGCACACCTGCTACACCGGCATCGCCTCCTGGTTCACGAAAAGCCTCGCCGGCATCCGCCCCGACCCTGCGCACCCCGGCGGCCAATCCGTCCTCATCCAGCCGTTGATCGCCAGCGACACGACCTTTGCCGAAGCCAGCTCCGAATCGCTCTACGGACCAATCGGGACCCGCTGGGATCGCACTGGGGAGAAGGTGGTGCTGAAGGTCACGGTCCCCCCCAACTCAACTGCCACTGTTTATGTGCCAGCGCGCTCCGCAGCCGACGTCACCGAAAGTGGAAAACCGCTCGATCATGCCTCGGGCGTGAATTTCCTGCGCATGGAAAAAAATATGGCCGTTTGCGAAATCGACTCGGGAAATTATCTCTTCTCGTCCACCCTGCCCTGACGAAAGGCCGTCGCACCGCGCCAAGATGCCGTCGCCTGTTTTCCACCACTACCTGCCGATTCCCGACGAGGTTTTTCACAGCGGCATCTACGTAACCAGCGTGGGCAGCGTCGTGGCCACACCGGGCGAATCCTATCCGCCCATCCAACACCCGCGCTTTATCACTTCGACTGGAACCAAGGCCGCGTGCTGCCCGAATTTTCCTTGATGTTGCTGAGCTCCGGTCGCGGCGTGTTCGAGTCCAAGCCCACGCGCCAGGTCAAAGTGAAAGGCAGCACTGCCATTCTGTTGTTTCCCGACGTATGGCACCGCTACGCGCCCGCCAAGGAAACCGGCTGGTCCGAGAAATGGGTGCACTTCAATGGCGAGCTCGCCCACCGCCTGTTGGAGCAAGGCGTCATCTCGCCCGAAAAACCGGTGATTCCGCTCACCGATTCCGGCCCCGCCGAACGTGCGTTTCAAAGGCTGCTGGAACACGTGCACCGCGCCCCCGCTGAAAACTCACTGCTCGTTTCTCTTATGGCGATGAGTGTGCTCACCGCCGTTATCGGCCCTGCCGGCCAGTCCTCGCCGGAATTAAAAATATCCGTTGCCTCTACCCATACCGATTCCGTAATCGCGACTGCGTGCGACTATATATGGACGCGCAGCCATACAATCTTGTCCGTGGGTAAAGTAGTGGCAGCCTTAGGCATCGAACGCCGCACGCTGGAACGACGCTTTTCCCGAAAACTCGGCCACACCGTTCTTGAAGAGATTATCCAATGCCGCTTCCGCCGCGCCGAACGCCTGTTGAGCGAGACCGACCTGCCTATCAAGACAATCGTGACGCTCGCCGGCTTCGGCAGCTTGGAAAATATGCGCCAGGTATTCGTTGCCGAGACCGGCCTTTCCGCCGCCGATTACCGCAAACGCCAGCAGCTAAACCGCAAGCGGGCAAAAATACTTAAGCTGAAGCCGTAAAAAAGCCCCGGAGCGCCGAAACTCCGGGGCTTGAAGAACGAGGTCGCAGATTCTCAGCGCACCACGCGGGCGCCGCCGCCTTTCATGAGTTTCTCGATTTCCTTCTGAGTCGCCATCGACGTGTCGCCCGGGGTCGTGCTCGCGAACGCGCCGTGGGCCGCGCCGTAATCGACGGCAAGCTGCGCATCGTTCTTCGAGAGGAAGCCAAACTGGAGGCCCGAAGCGAACGAGTCGCCGCCACCCACGCGGTCGAGGATTTCAAGGCGGGGATACTTGCGGCTCTCGTAGAACTTGCCGTCGTGCCAGAGGATCGCGCTCCAGTCGTTCACCGTGGCAGTGTGGACGTGGCGCAGCGTGGTCGCAGCGACTTTGAAGTTGGGGAACTCTTTCACGGCGGTCTCGATCATCGCCTTGAAGGCGTCCGTCTCGATGTGCTTGAGATCCTCGGCTCCCTTAACAGCGAAGCCAAGCGAGGCGGTGAAATCCTCTTCGTTGCCGATCATGACATCGACATACTTGGCGATCTCGCGGTTGACCTCCTGCGCCTTCTTGAGGCCGCCGATGGTCTTCCAGAGCGAGGGGCGGTAGTTGAGGTCGTAGGAAACGATGGTGCCGTATTTGTTGGCGGCCTTGACCGCCTCGATGGTGATGGCGGCGGTGGACTCGGAGAGCGCGGCGAAGATGCCGCCGGTATGGAACCAGCGCACGCCGAGCTTGCCGAAGATATGCTCCCAATCGAAGTCGCCGGGCTTGAGCTGCGAGGCGGCGGTGTTGCCGCGGTCGGGCACGCCGACGGCGCCGCGGATGCCGAAGCCACGCTCGGTAAAATTGAGGCCGTTGCGGACGGTGCGGCCGATGCCGTCGTCCTCGCGCCATTTGATGAAGTCGGTGGCAACGCCGCCCTGCATGATGAAGTCCTCGACAAGGCGGCCGACCTCGTTGTCCACGAAGGCGGTGCAGACGCCGGTCTTCAGGTTGAAACACTTCCGCAGGCCGCGGGAGGTGTTGTATTCGCCGCCGCCTTCCCAGGCGGTGAAGGAGCGAGCGGTGCGGACTCGGCCCTCGCCGGGATCGAGGCGGAGCATGACTTCTCCCAACGAAAGCTGGTCATATTGGCATTCGGAGGCGGGTTTGATCTTGAGGCTCATGGGTTGGATAGAAAAAGAGAAACGCTTAAAGGCCAAGGGCAGCAGAGAGCAACGGAGGCGCTTTGCCGAACCTGTTTTTGTAGTCCTCAACAGTGGGTAGCAGGCGCACTTTAACCTTGGCCTCGTGATTGAGCGCGATGGCCGAGAGCTGGTGTTGGAGAAAGGGATTGCGGAAGCGATCAAGCGTCACTCGCGCAAAGCCTTCGGGATCGGCCACGCGACCGGCAAGCACGGGGACGATCTCTTCGGTCAACACGCGTTGAAGCCAAGGGCCGACCTCGGCGTGTTCAAGGCATTCGCGCACGGTCTGCAAACCAAGCGGCATCCCGTGGGCGACGAGAGCGCTGTGGGCACCGTTGAGGATGCGGACTTTTCTCAAATAGTAAGGCTGGATGTCGTCGGCGAGGATGACCGCCGGATGGGTGATAAACGGACCTTTGCTCTGCACGGCCCATAGCGCAAACGGTTCTGCGCTGAGCAGAAGCGGGTCTGCGTCCTTGAGCGGATGCACGGCGGGCGCGCCGGGGACGATGCGGTCCACGAGGTTGTCGAGCCACTCGCAAGACGAGGCGATCCACTCGCAGGCGGCGGGCGAAACTTTCCAGAGATCGGCCTGGCGAAGGACGAGGTCGCGGAGTTTTTGGCCATTGGCCTCGATGAGCTCGCAGGGGACGATATTGAGTCCGGGCAAACCGGCCTCAAAACGGGCGAGGAGCACGTCGAGCAACTTGGCCGGAAACGAACGGGGCGCGGTGTCGCCGCGCACGGTGTCAGCGGCGTCGAGAGCAAAGCCAGCCTCGGTGGTGTTCGAGAGAATCCACGCGAGCGCGGGGCTGGCGGCGACGGCGTGCACCTCGTCCCACTGCGTGCCAGCGTAAAGGGCGCGGCTGATGGATGAAACCGCCTCGGTTTCATCGACGACGCGTCCGCCGGAGAAACCTTGGAGCGCGACGTGGTAGCGTCCGCCCGCGCGGTTGAGCGCCTCGGCGCGCTCGGCGCCGGTGGACTGGACGACGACAATCCGGCCGAGCGCGGTGGCGGGCTTGCGGTTGGCCTGGTCGATGATGAGGTCGGCGAACGCGCGGAGAAAATTGCCTGCGCCGAACTGGAGGATAGTTTCGGACAGAAGGCTCATAGCGTGACGCCGTCTTTCCAGATGGCGATTTCGCGGTGGCCGCGGGTTTCGTTGCGGGCAAACTCGGCGCCGGACGCGATGGCGAGAATGCGCTTCCACAAATCGTCGGTGAGCGCCTCGAAGGTGTTCGTGCCGTCGGCGATGGGGCCGACGTTGAAATCGATCCACTGCGGTTTACGCGTGGCAAGATCGGTGTTGCTGGAGATTTTCAGCGTGGGCACGGGGAAGCCCATCGGGTTGCCGCGGCCGGTGGTGAACAACAGCATGTGCGCGCCGGCGACCGTCATGGCGGTGCCGGAGACGCCGTCGTTGCCCGGGCCCTGCACGAGAGCAAGTCCGCCGAGGCCAGCCGGAGCGGTGGCACCGTAGGGCAACACTTGGGCGACGGGGGCCTGGCCGCCCTTTTGCACGCAGCCGAGGGATTTGTCGGCGAGCGTGGTGATGCCGCCGTCCTTGTTGCCGGGGGACGGATTCTCGTCGATAGGCTCGTTGTGCTTTTGAAAGTAGGCGCGGAAGTCGTTCACAAGATCAATGACGCCGTTGAACGTGGTTTCGTTCGTGGCACGCTCGAGAAGCATGCGCTCGGCGCCGAACATTTCGGGGACTTCGGTGAGGAGCACGGTCCCGCCGGCGGCGGTGTGGCGGTCGGCGATGCGGCCGACGAGCGGGTTGGCGGTAATGCCGGAGAAGCCGTCGGAACCGCCGCACTTCATGCCGAGGATAAGCTCGGACGCGGGAATGGGCTCGCGTTTAAATTGGCGCACATAGGCGGCGAGTTCGCGCACGGCCTCAACCCCGGACTCGATCTCGTCGGAGACCTGCTGGGCGTTGAACCAGCGGATGCGCTCGGCGGCCTGTGGACCGACGAACTCGAGAAAGGCCTTCATCTGGTTGTTCTCGCAGCCGAGACCGAGCACGAGAACCGCGGCGGCGTTGGGGTGGCGCGCGAGACCGGCCAGGACCTTGCGCGTGTAGCCGAGATCGTCGCCAAGTTGCGAACAGCCGAAGGGGTGCGGGAACGCGTGGACGCCGTCGATGCCTGAGCCGGGTGTCGCCAGCTCCGAGTGGGCGGCGGCGGCGATTTTCTCGGATGCGACGTTCACGCAGCCGACGGTGTTGACGATCCAGATTTCGTTGCGAGTGGCGGCGCGGCCGTCGGGACGACGGTAGCCAAGAAACGTATCGGTCGCGCGCGAAGAGGCAGCGGCGCGGGGCTTGGCCACATCGGCGAAACGGAGGGCGGAAAGTTTTTCGGGCAGGTTGCCGCGAACGTTGTGGCTGTGAACGTGCGCGCCAGCGGGAATGGCGACCGAGGCGACGCCGATGGGATAGCCGTATTTGATGACGGGCTGGCCAACGGCGATAGGTGAAAGCGAAAGCTTATGGCCGGCGGGAATCGTCTCGGCGACGGCCACTCCGTCAAAAACGGAGCCAATCTCAGCGAGGCGCAAAGCGACGGCGACATTGTCTGAGGGATGGATGCGAAGAAAAAGCGGGGTAGGCATAATCGATTTAGGCCAACCTACTACACCTCCTACGCAATGCGAAGCAGATTGGGATAGCAGGAGCATCCGCTCTGACATAAACTGCTTGGATGCCAAAATTGCCAGACATGATCATCAAGCCACCCCAAGGACGCCCTTGCTGGCTCAGCCACGGGGATTTGCCTCTCATTTATCTTGGCTGGGGCACGCGGGATTTTAAACGGTTTCCGCTCCCGCGTCACAACGATCCCGGAGTCAACTTTTACATCGTGACCAAGGGCGATATCACGCTCACCGCAGCAGGCGTGGAGCACAGAATTGTCGCGCCGGCGGCCTGCATTATTGACAAAGAGTGCTTATTTAGCGTCGCCAGCGGACGTTCCGCAAGCGTCGAGATTTTGGTATGGGTGTGGCTCGATTCACCGCAGGAGGAGCTGGTAAAACCGGCGCCTGGCGGAGTGCGGCTGCTCTCTCTGCGGCCGGATGCCATGCCGCGTATCTTGGAGCTGCATCAATATTGCCGCGACGAAGTCGCCCGGACCGACACGGCGATCATTCTTACGTTGGCTGCGTTGCGCACCTTGGTTGAAGTCGAACTCGGCCGCGCGAGCCGTCCTCCGCAGGCCGAGGACGAACTGCTGTGGGAGCGGGTGCGGGCTTGGATCAGCTCGAATCTCGCCATTCACGCGCCGATCCCGGCGCTGTGCGATTATCTGCGCATGTCACCCAGCACATTAAATCGTTTTTTCCTCAAGCAGGCCGGAATTGCGCCGGGTGTTTATTTTCGGAAGGCGAAAAAGCAGGAAGCGCTGCGCCTGATCCAAAACGAAGGATGGACGGTTAAAACAGCGGCGTTTCACCTTGGATATCGTCATGCGACTGACCTGAGCCGGGCACTGGCCAAGTGATCACAGCCGATAAATGCGCATGGCGTTTTCACCCATGACAGCGGCGCGTTCGGAAGCCGAGAGCGTAGACAAAGCGGTTTCAACGGTGTGCTTCCAGCCCGCATACGAAACGCCCGCGAGACACACTGGCCAGTCGGTGCAGAAGAGCAGGCGGGACGGGCCGAAGGCCGCCAGAACCACGTCAAAGTAGGGCTGGAGCTGGGCGGGCGTCCACGTCGTCACGTCGGCCTCGGTCACCATGCCAGAAAGTTTGCACGACACGTTGGGGCGGCGGGCGAGCTGGCGGATGTTTTTTGCCCAAGGCTCGAGTTCGTTGGCGGCGATTCCGGGCTTGGCGATGTGGTCGAGCACGAAGACTTGGTTCGGATGGCGGTCCACGAACGCGAGCGCATTCGGCAGGTGCCGCTCGAGGATAAGAATGTCGTAGGCCAGTCCACGTCGGGTGAGCGCGGAGACGCCACAGTTGAAATCTTCGCGCAACATGTAGGCATCGTCGGCCTCGGCCTGAAGAACGTGGCGGAGCGCGCGGAGTTTCGGCTGCGCGGCGTAGCGGTCGAGGTGCGCTTCGATGGCGGGATCGACCAACGGAACCCAGCCGACGACGCCGTGGATGAAGGTGTATTGGGTGGCGAGATCGAGCAGCCAGTCGGTCTCGACGAGCGACTGGCGGGCTTGCACGGAGACGACGCCATCGACGCCGGCGGCGGCGATTTCGCGTTCGAGATCGGCGGGCAGGAAGTCGCGTTGGATCGCGGACCACGCAGGCGGAATCCAACCGTAATCGGCCTCGGTGTAGCGCCAGAAGTGGTGATGGGAGTCGATGACGGGCATCGTCGAAGGCGGGCTAAAGTTCGACGTGGATCTTGGTGATCGCACTGGGATTGGCGGACCAGTCGGCGAGCGCCTGGCCGGCCTCGGAAAAAGGCACGGTGCGCGTGACAGTGTCGGCGATCGGGTAGCGGCCGGAGGCGAGCATGGCGACGACGTCGCGGAAGTCCTCGGGGGTGGAGTTGCGAGAGCCCATGATGTCGAGTTCCTTCATGACAAAATACTTCGTCTCGTAGGAAACGGGGGCCTTGGCGTAGCCGATGTAAACGACGCGGCCAGCGAAGCAGACCTCGTCCACGGCGGCGGTAAACGTGGCGGGATTACCTACGGCTTCGATGGCGACATCGGAGCCGTGTCCGTCGGTGAGGGCTTGCAGGCGTTCGTGGAGGTTTTCGGTCTTCGAGTTGATGACGTGGGTGGCGCCAGCTTTGCGGGCGACAGCGAGCTTGGCGTCCTCAATGTCCACGGCGATCACGGTGGCGCCGCGATGGAGGCCGGCGGCGGCGATGGCCCCGAGGCCGATCATGCCGCAGCCGAAGACGAGCACGCGGTCGGTCTTCGTGACGCGTCCACGGGAGACGGCGTGAAAGCCGACGGCGAGCGGTTCGACCAAGGCGAGCTCCCGCAGGCCGAGGCCTTGCGACGGAATGAGTTTTTCCCAGCGGGCGGTGATGAGATCGGTAAACGCACCGTCCTGCTGCACGCCGAGAGTCTGGTTGTGGCGGCAGGCGTTGAAGCGTTTTTGGCGGCACGAGCTGCATTTTCCGCAGGTCGTGTAGGGCATGACGGTGACCTCTTGGCCGGGGACAAACGCGGCCGGCACACCAGCAGTGACGGCTTCGATTACGGCGGCGATCTCGTGTCCGGGGATGCGCGGATAGGTGACGAGCGGATTGCCGCCGCGGAAGGTAGAGAGATCGGAGCCGCAAAAGCCGAGGCGGCGGACGCGAAGGAGAACCTCGCCGTGAGCGGGCACGGGGGCGGGTTTTTCGCCGTAGGAAAATTTGCTGGGAGCGTCGATCAGAAGGGTTTTCATGGCGGAAGACTCAGAGATTGTTCTCAGGACGGCCGGACGGCCACGTGAGGTTGTGAACCGGTTCAAGGATTTTAAGAACCTTGGAAAGGAGGGTCTGATCGAGCGGCTCGGCGGCGTCGGCGAGATTGGCGAGCACGCGGTCGGGGTTGGCGGTGCCGACAATGTGGGTGTGGATGTCGGGGTTGGCCATCGAGTATTGGAGGGCGAGCTTGCCGAGATCGGTGCCGGCGGCCTTGCAGAGCGCGGCGGCCTCGGCGCACTTTGCCTTGAGGGCGGCGGGAGCGGGATGCCAGTCGGGCGGGCCCTCGTTGCTGAGCAGGCGCATGGCAAGAGGCGCGGAGTTGAAGATGCCGACGTTCTTCGCCTTCAGGTAGGGCAACAGATCGCCGAGCGCGATGTCATTGAGGCAGTAGTGGCAGTAGTTTTGAATCTGGTCCACGGCCACGCGATCCATGATATGCTTGAGAACGTGAATATGCAGGGAGGAGATGCCGACGAAGCGGACCTTGCCGGTCGCTTGGACCCTGCGGAGGGCGGGGATGGTTTCATGGACGATCTGGTCGAGGTCTCCGAATTCCATGTCGTGGACCTGGATGAAGTCGATGTGGTCCACGCAGAGGCGGGCGAGGCTCTCGTCAACGCTGCGGGTGACGCGCGCGGCGGAGAAGTCGAACTCGGCGGCGGTCTTGCCGTAACGGGCTACTTTGGTGGCGAGGATGTAACGGTCGCGGGCGACGCCCTTGAGCGCCTTGCCGAGCACGATCTCGGCAGTGGTGCGGCCATAATAGGGCGCGGTGTCGATGAGGTTTATACCGTGGTCCAGCGCAACATGGACCGAGCGAATGCCGACGGCCTCGTCGATGGAGCGGAATTCGGAGCCGAGGGAGGAACCGCCGTAAGCAAGGGCGGAGACTTTGACGCCGGTGGCGCCGAGAGTGCGGAATTGCATGGGAGGTAGGGCGAGGAATTAATGGGATTAGGCTGACTCTAGGATGAGGTTACCGTATTGGGTGGTGTCGCCCGTGCGGATAAGACCAATCGCACGGGGGACTCGTTGCTTGAGCTCGGCGTGAGACAAGTAGGTAAGTTTTAGGCCGTTGAGCGCGGCCAAGTGACGGGTGAGTTTTTCGGGAGCGTTGGCAGCCTTGACTTCTTCGGCGGCAAAAACGTGACCAATCACAAAATTGGGGCGCAGGGCATCGACAATCTGAGCGACGGTGGGCAAATCATCCACGACAGAGATATCCACAGTCTCAATCTCAGGCCAAAACGGAAACCCGCGGTCAGAAATGACCAAGGTGTTGGTGTGGCGGACGCGGGCAAGCAGGCCGAGAACCGCAGGGTTGAGGATACCGGTCTTGATCATGGGTGAAGGCTTTGATGCTAGCAGAAACAAGCCGAACCGAGCATGGGGGGATTTGACTTTGACATAGAGAATATTGATATTTCTAGCGTGCCTCTCAAAGACGCCATCCTGCCCCCGCCCGCCGCCGAGGTGGCGGATTCAAGCTATGCGCATCTCGATCCTCAGGTGCGTGTCGCTCCCGGGCTGGTGATCGCCTGCGTCGGCCGGGAACGATGCCGAGCCGGCTATGCAGTCGAACGCGACGGCTTCGCATGCCACGGCCTCGAATTCGTCGCGGAGGGAGCGGGCATGCTTTGGCTGGACGGAAACGAATACACCCTCGGCCCGGGCCATCTTTTTATATACGGACCATGGACTCCACATAGGATCACATCGGACGCGAAGCGACCGATGCTGAAGTATTTCGTGGATTTTTTCGGCAGCGGGGCGGGCGCGGAACTGAAACTGGCCGGTCTGGCCGCAGGCGACATCAAGCGCGTCGTCGAAATCGAGCCCATGCACCGGCTCTTCGAGGAAATTCTGCGCGAAAGCCGCAAGCCGCACGAAACCCGCCATGCGATCACTGCGGCTGGGCTGCGCCTCGTTCTGGCAAAATCACGGGAGTCCTTTCACCCATCGCAAGGCACCGCGCTGCGTGCACAGGAAACCTATGAACGGTGTGAGACCTATATGGAAAATAATCTCCAACGCTTGCGCGGTTTGGAAGACTTTAGCAAGAAAGTCGGCCTGGCGCCCAGTCACCTGTGCAGGCTCTACCGGCGATTCGCCAAGACCACCCCGCATGCCCTGCTGACCCGGCGCAAGCTGGCGCGCGCGGCCGATTTGCTCATCGCACGCCCGGCACCGATGGTAAAAGAGGCGGCGGCGATGGTTGGCTACGAAGACGCGTTGCATTTCTCGCGACTCTTCTCGCGCCACTTCGGGTGCAGTCCGCGCGCCTTCGGGATGCAACAGGGACGCGCGATCACGGCCGCCTCGCGTTAACCCGAAAAGCACGCCGGAATGGCGGACTTGGAAAATCGCACGACTCGAGGCCGAATCAGGGCGCAGCCTTGAAGTTGATCACCGGAGCGGCGTCTTTTTTGGCGGCGGCCGTTGCAGCCGGAACAGACAGGCGGGCACGCAAGAGGGTCGCACGCTGGGTCCATTGACCAGCCGGGTCGATGGCCGCCACCTGGGTGATGAGGCTGTTGGCCTCATCAGTCTTCGCGGCATCAACGGCAAGAGCAGCCAGTTGATAGGCGGCGGCGGCGCGGATGCCCTTGGCCACCGACAAATCGGAAACCAGGAGCTTCAAGGCGGCTGCGCCCTCGACGGTTTTGCCCGCCTGGACGAGAGCGTTCGCCGAACCAAGGCGGGCGCGCTGACCAAAAGTCGTGTTGGCCAAGGTGGCGGCGGCACCGGCATAACTGGACTGGGCTGCGGCATAATTACCGGCGACGTATGCATCGTCGGCCAGACGAAGCTGGGCGATACCGGCAAGAGGATGGTCGGAGTGCGCGGCAATGAATCCCTTGAGCTGGGCGTCGGTCGTGGCGGCGGCGTAGTCGGCGGCAATCGATTTCTCGCGCTGGGCAACCCAGAGCTCGTAGCCGCCCTTGGTAAGAACCACCAGCACCACGACCGCGAACAAGGCGATAACAGTCTTGGAATTTTTCGCCCAAAAGATGGCGAGACGATCCTCGAAACTGGGCGCGATGTAGGTCTCATCGACCGGCACGAGATTGCGGTCGTCGGCGGCGGTAGAAGGAACGGAACTGTTAGTCGGGGTCGTGGACATGGCTGGAAATTGTGTAAGGCGTGAACGAAACAGATCGGTTGGATGGCGTAAAGGAGGGATTCGGAGGTCTTCAGTCGAAAACAACCGTCTTGTTACCGTAGACGAGCACGCGGTTTTCCAAGTGCCAGCGAACGGCCTGGGCGAGGACGATCTTTTCGAGGTCGCGGCCTTTGCGGACGAGATCCTCGACCCCGTGGCGGTGCGTCACGCGCGTCACATCCTGTTGGATGATGGGGCCGTCATCGAGCACGGCGGTGGCGTAGTGGGCGGTCGCACCGATGAGCTTCACGCCGCGCTCGGCCGCCTGATGATAGGGCCTGCCGCCGGCGAACGCGGGTAAAAAGGAATGATGAATATTGATCACCGGGCGGGCAAATTTTTTCAGGAAGTCGTCGGATAGCACCTGCATGTAGCGGGCAAGAACAACCAGCTCGACATCGAGCTCGCGGAGCAGTGCGAGCTGGCGGGCCTCGCCCTCGGCCTTGGTCGCCGCGGTCACGGGGATAACGTGATACGGCAGCCCGTAGCCGCTCGCGGAAGCCTCGAGATCGGAATGGTTGGAGACGACGGCAACGAGATCGCAGGCGTATTCGCCAGACTTCCAGCGAAGCGCGAGGTCATGGAAACAGTGATCAAACTTGGAAACGAAGACGGCCATGCGCGGGCGATGCGCGGACGACGTGACCCGTGACTTCATGCCGAGCGCAGCGGCAAAATCGTGGAACGCCCGCGTGTCGGCAGAGGTGTTGCCATTGGCCGGCTGCCATTCGATGCGTTGGAAGAAAATGCCGGCCTCCATGTCGCGATGTTGATCGGCATGCAGGATGTTACCGCCACGCTCGAAGATCCATCCCGCCACGCGGGCTACGATCCCGGGCTGATCGGGGCCGTGCAAAAGGGCGACAAGCGTTGAGGTAGGCATCGCTTTACTCAGACAAAACACCCGTGCGCCCACAAACAGAAATCAAACCACCCGCATTTCGCCGGAAATCCAGCGGGGCTCTTTAGTTTTCGGTTTTCGTCGACTTGACGCCTGCATCCATGGGCGATGCCGCGTCCGGCTGGTTATCATCACCCGCCGGCACGATCTCAGGCATTGGGAAGCGTTGGGTAAATTGCGCGAAATCCATCACCTCGAAGCAGCCGTCGTGGTGCTCGACTATCGCCGTGAGCGATTCCACCCAGTCACCGGAATTTAGATAATGCACATTCCCGAGCATTTTGTCACTGGCAGTATGGATATGCCCGCAGATGATGCCCGTGCAGCCACGGTCTTCGGCCAGTTTTGCGAGATGGTCTTCGAACTTGGAAATATGGTTAACCGCAGATTTCACGCGTGCCTTGATCGCTTTGCTTAAAGACCAGTATTCGAGTCCGCGCCATGCGCGCCAGGCGTTGTAGCCGCGGTTCACGGTGAGAAGCGTGCGATAACCCCAATCGCCAAGATGGGCGAGAAACACAAAATTGCGGGTGATCGTGTCAAACACGTCCCCGTGAAGCACGAGGTAGAGACCGCGGGGCGTCTCGTGGATGTAATCTTCAACGATGTGGAGGTTCTCAAACTGGAGAGGAAGAAACGACGCGAGCACGTCGTCGTGATTTCCGCGCAAATAAATCACCTCGGTGTCGCGTTTCTCGATTTTCTTGAGGACGAGACGGATGAATCGGGTATGCGCTTTGGTCCAGCGTCCCGCCCTGCGGAGCTGCCAGCCATCAATAATATCTCCGTTAAGAATGAGTTTCTCGCAACGCGTGTGCTGGAGGAAATGATTCACCTCATGAATTTTGCAGTCCGCCGTGCCGAGGTGGACGTCTGAGATGATTACGGTTCGGACATCGAGTTTGCTCATACGGTCTCCATTTGGTGGTGCGGATGTTCGTGGTTTATAGAGCCTGATGAACGGTTTTTCCAGCCAGGAGCCTGAGCCGGCACGCTTACGCGCAGGTTGGCGGGACGAACCACCACTTCGAGGCGCGCGGGGCCTTCGTGGGTTTCCCCATCAGTATGAAAAATACCGGGCGCGTTGCGCTGAATGACAAAACGTTTCCCGCCCAGTCGCACCACGTTTTTGCTGAGATCAAAACCGCCGGAAAAGAGACGGGCCGCGAGAGCAACCGCGCCAAGCAATCCCGTCGGACGCACCGCGATAAGATCCAACTGGCCGTCGTCAACGCGCGCGCCCGGCGCAATGCGGGCGTTGTTTCCGTATTGGTCGGAGTTGGTGACGGCCAAGAGAAAGGTTTCCATCTCAACGCGTCGTGTCTCGCTGATAATCGTCACCTGTTCCGGCTTGTGATCGCGAAACGCAGCGATGCCGGTGCGAAAATATGCCGGGAGCCCTCGGCGCGTGAGCTGATTGAAACGCCGGCTGATCTCGGCATCAAAACCCAGCCCCATGGCGTTGAAAAATGATTTCCCCGCCACTTCACCGGTATCGATGGTGCGGACATGACTGCGACCGGCAACCAGCAGCTCGAGTGCGCGCGAAGGATTCACCGGAATGCCGAGATGGAGCGCGAGACCGTTGCCCGAACCGCACGGCACAAGGGCGAAAACAGCGGAGGTGCCTGCCACGGCTTGGGCGACCTCGTTCAAGGTGCCATCGCCACCGACGGCAACAATCCGCTCGCAGCCTTCCGCGATGGCTAAACGGGCAAGGGCCGTGGCGTGACCAGGCGCTTCCGTGAAGACGAGCGTCGCATCAAGACGATGCCTCTCGATAAACGCGGGAATGGCGGTGGCCAGCCAGGGATCGCGCCGATTTTTCCCTGAGCACGGATTAAAGATAAAACACGTCTTCATTGGGTGAGTTCTGGAACGGCGAGGCCCGCTTCTTGTAAAACCTGACCCGCGATGACCGCGGCCGCATGAGGGCGGGCGAGCGGCTTGAGCGCCGCGTGCCATGCGGACCACACCGCTCCTTTGTCGGCAAAGGCGCGACGGCAGACTTCCATCAATGCATCAGGAGTATCCGCAAACGCACCGACACCGTGACGCCGAAGCAACTCGTAGTTGCCCTCCTCCTGTCCCGGCACGATCTGACTCACAATCATGGGACAAAGGGCGGCGATCGCTTCCTGCGTCGTGGCGCCACCGGCTTTGCTCACGACCACGTGGTGCGTCATCATCAAGCATGGAATCTGGTCCGTCCAACCGAGGATTGTGACCGGCGCAACTCGACCGGCAGCCGCACGCTCCAGATGGTGGCGCATGGCCTCATCACGACCGACGGCAAATGTAAGCTCCCAGTCGGAGTCAGCGATCAGGCGTTTCGCCATGCCGGCCACCCCGCGCACACCGGAATGCGCGATAAACAAAACCCGTGGCCGCGCCCCCTCAGCAAGCGGCGGCGGCGTGAGTTCGCCTTCGTTGTCCGCAAAAAACACGGGCGTGGGAAACCCGCAGTCATGCACGCGCTGCGGCGAAACCCAGGCGGCGTGAAGCACGGCGGCCGACTCGGCATTCGGCACAAACCAACCGGCGCAAGGCGCTCCCCACCACAGCGAATTGATGCTGATGGAATCGGTCACGACATTGTAATGCGGCGGCAGGATCAGGCCGTCACGTTTCATCTGCTCGATCATGAAAGCGTAAACCGGATAGGTGCTGCAAATGACAGCCGGACGTTCGCGGGCGATGAGTTCGGCCAGACGGCGAATCTGTGGCTTCAGGAGTTTTGGAAGCAGAACCTGAAAGCGATGCGAACGGTCAAGCCAGCCGTAGAGCGCACTCCAGACTTTGGGCACGCGATTGATGACGGAAAGATAGGCGCTGCGGCTAAAGGCGTCCAGACGAGGCGCCGTGAGTGCGAAAATATCGACCACGCGCGCGATGCCCGGCCCTTGGTCGGCGTTGACAGCGAGGGCGAGATTGCGGGCGGCGGCGTTGTGCCCTTCGCCGTAGCTGGCGGAGAGGACGAGGAAACGCGCGGGAGCGGGCGGGCGGGATTCGGCAACCGTGGCGACGAGATCCGACTCGAAACGGGCGACGACGTTTTCCCAAGATTGATGTGCAACGGAAACAGGGGCGGCTGTTCTGATTTTTTGCCGAAAGACGGCGTCGTTCACGAGCCGGACGGCAGCCGCTTCTAGCGCCGCAGGTTGGGCGCAGGGAGCGACGAGGCCGTTTTCCTCGGGGCGCACAAACAGGCGCGCGGCCGCGTAGTCGAAGCCGGCGACCGCAAGGCCGCTGCCCATCGCCTCGGTCAGCACGTTGCCGAACGTTTCGGAAAGACTGGCGTGGATGTAGATGTCGGCGGAGGCATAGTGACGCGCGAGATTGTCGCGCGACATGAAGCCCGTGAAAATGCAGTCGGGATGATCGGCCTGAAGGCGCGCTCGCAAGGGGCCGTCGCCGACCAGCACAAATCGGGTGCGAGGATTGGCGGCGCGCATGGCGGCGTAGCACTTGAAAAGATGCGGATAGTTTTTTTCCGTGGCCATGCGCCCCACATGAAGGACAACGGGGTCGTCGGGACCGGCGCCCCATTCGGCGCGTAAGGAATGATCCCGCAGCGAAGGGGAAAACTGGCGAAGATCAATGCCACGCGAGAGCGGACGCAGATTTTTGAAGCCAAGCGAGGCCAGTTCGTCGGTGAGTTCCTTGGTGGGCACGAATGTCCGGCAGGTGCGGTTATGCACCCGTCGCAACCACGCGAGCGTGGCATGATGGAAGAGCGCAAAGCCATAGCTGGAGGCGTATTGGTGAAAGTTGGTGTGAAAACTGGAGGTTACCGGAATTTTAAGGGCGCGGGCGGCGGAGACGGCGGTGGCGCCGAGCGGTCCCTCGGTGACCACATGGACAAGGTCCGGCGGATCCGCCCGCCAGAGTTTTTTGAGGCGGCGACGAGCCGGGAGACCAAGCCGGAGTAATCCGTAACCGGGAATCGGAAAGCCGGGCATGGATACTTCCCTGAATTCGCGATGCGCACCATCACCCGGGAGATCAGAACGATGCGGACGATACACCGTCACGGTGTGTCCGCGGCGCCCGAGTTCTGCGGCGATAACGCCGAAGGTCATCGAAACCCCGTTGATTTCCGGCGGGAACGTTTCGGTGACGATGGCGATTTTAAGATGCTGCATGCATCTTCATCTAATACCATCAGTGTTACGGTTTCGTATCGTTTGTGTGACGATGACGGAAATTCATCTCTTCACGGATTTAAGCCAACCACACAGGCACCGCACTCGGCGGTTTCCGAGTGCAGAAGAATCATCCCGCGGATGCCCGCAACCAGCCGTCAGACAACGGCGACGTTGCCGACGTATTTCTGGATGGGGCGCACGCCGACGCGTTTGTGCTTGAGCGCCTGGATGCCCTGCAACGCGGCCTGTGCGCCGGTGATCGTGGTCATGATGCACACGCTGTGGGCGTAGGCAGCCTGGCGGATCTTGTTCTCGTCCTTGCGCGGGATCATGCCGGCAGGCGTGTTGATGATGAGCTGGATTTGCCCGTTCTTGATCATGTCAACGGCAGTCGGGCGACCTTCGTCGATCTTACAGAGACGGTTAACCTTCACGCCGTTGGTGGCGAGGTGGTCGGCGGTGCCGCTGGTCGAGTAGATCGAGAAGCCGAGGGCTTCGAGCTGGCGTGCGATGTCCACGACGCGGTCCTTGTCGCCGTCTTTGACGGAGAGGAACACGTTGCCCTTGACCGGCAGACCGGGCTTGGCGGCGGCTTGGGCCTTCGCGAACGCGATGCCGAGGTCGTCGTCGAGACCCATGACTTCGCCGGTGGAGCGCATCTCGGGCGAGAGCACGATGGCGGCGCCGGGGAAGCGGACGAACGGGAACACGGCTTCCTTCACGCACCAGTGCTTGGGCGTCTGCTCGCGGGTGAAACCGAGGTCCTTGAGCTTCTTGCCCGTCATGACCTTGGCGGCGAGTTTCGCGAGGGGCACGCCGATGGCTTTCGCGACGAACGGCACGGTGCGGGAGGCGCGCGGGTTGACTTCGAGGATGTAGAGCTGGTTGTCCTTGATGGCGAACTGGACGTTCATGAGGCCGACGACCTTGAGCTCTTTGGCGAGCGCGTAGGTGGCCTGGCGGACGGTGTTGAGCATGTCCTTCGACAGCGTGTGCGGAGGCATGACCATCGAGGCGTCGCCGGAGTGGACGCCGGCGAATTCGATGTGCTCCAACATGCCGCCGACGACGGAAGTCTCGCCGTCGCTGATGCAGTCCACGTCGAGCTCGATGGCGTCTTCGAGGAACTTGTCGATGAGCACGGGCTTGCCGGGCATGACGTCGAAGGCCTGGCGGACGACGTCCTTAAACTCTTGCTCGCTGTAAACGATGAACATGCCGCGCCCACCGAGAACGAAGGACGGACGGAGCAGCACAGGGAAACCGATCTGGTGGGCGGAGGCGAGCGCGTCGGTCTCGTTGAGCGCGGTGCGGTGTTCGGGGGACTTGAGGCCGGTCGCGTCGAGGATGGCGGAGAAGAGTTTGCGGTCTTCGGCGGCCTCGATGGATTCGGGCGAGGTGCCGATGATGTTCACGCCATTGGCCTTGAGCTGGGTGGCGAGGTTGAGCGGGGTTTGTCCGCCGAACTGCACGATCACGCCGTCGCACTTTTCCTGTTGGTAGATTTCGAGAACGTCTTCGAGCGTGAGCGGCTCGAAATAGAGACGGTCGGAGGTGTCGTAGTCGGTTGAGACGGTCTCGGGGTTGGAGTTTACCATCACAGTCTCGTAGCCGATTTCGCGCAGGGCGAAGGAAGCGTGGACGCAACAGTAGTCGAACTCGATGCCTTGGCCGATGCGGTTGGGACCGCCGCCAAGGATCATTATTTTTTTCTTTCCGGAAGGAGGCATGACCTCGTTCTCGTCGCCGTAGGACGAATAGTAGTAAGGCGTGAACGCCTCGAACTCAGCCGCGCAGGTGTCCACGAGACGGTAGGTGGTGTTGATTGCGCACTTCTTCCGCTCGGCGCGGACGGTGGCGAGGTCGCTCTTGAAGAAGTGGGCGAGCTGCACGTCGGAGAAGCCGAATTGCTTGGCGCGGCGGAACGCCTCGACGCTGACGGACGCGAGCGTCTCTTTTTTGAGCGCCTGCTCCATCTCGAAAATCTCGTGGAGTTGGGTGAGGAACCAAGGATCGATCTTGGTGAGGTCGAAAATCTGCGAGACCGAGTAGCCAGCGAGGAAGGCGTAGCGGATGTAGTAAACGCGCTCGGCGTTGGGCGTGGCGAGTTTGCTGCGGATGGTCTTGTCGTCGGGCAGTTCGTCGCCGCCCCACTTGCCGCCGCCGCCACCGAAGCCGCGGGCGCCGGTTTCGAGGGAGCGCAGGCACTTCTGGAAGGATTCCTTGAAGGTGCGACCGATGGCCATCGCCTCGCCGACGGACTTCATCGCGGAGGTCAGCGTGGAATCGGCGTCGGGGAATTTCTCGAAGGTGAAGCGCGGCATCTTCGTGACCACGTAGTCGATGGTCGGCTCGAAGCTGGCGGGCGTGAGGCGCGTGATGTCGTTGCGCAACTCGTCGAGCGTGTAGCCGACGGCGAGCTTGGCGGCGATTTTCGCGATGGGGAAACCGGTGGCCTTGGAGGCGAGCGCGGAGGAGCGCGACACGCGGGGATTCATCTCGATGACGACCTGGCGGCCGGTCTGCGGATCGACGGAGAACTGGATGTTGGAACCGCCGGTCTCGACGCCGATCTCGCGGATGACGGCGAAGGACGCGTCGCGCATGACCTGGTATTCCTTGTCGGTCAGGGTCATCGCGGGGGCGACGGTGATGGAGTCGCCGGTATGGACGCCCATCGGATCAAAATTCTCGATGGCGCAAATAACCACGCACTGGTCCTTGTGGTCACGCATGACCTCCATCTCGTATTCCTTCCAGCCGAGGAGACACTCCTCGACCAGGATCTCGTGAACCGGGGACAGATCGAGGCCGTTGGAGGAAATGCGCTCAAATTCTTCCTTGTTGTAAGCGATGCCGCCACCTTGGCCACCGAGCGTGAAGGAGGGGCGAATGATGAGCGGGAAATTGCCAAGGGACTCGGCGGCGGCGCGGGCTTCGTCCATGGTCTTGACGACCTTGGAGCGGGCGACGTCGAGGCCGATCTTGATCATGGCCTGCTTGAAGAGCTCGCGGTCCTCGCCCTTGTTAATTGCGTCGGGCTTGGCGCCGATCATCTCGACACCGTGCTTCGCGAGGACGCCCGCCTTGAAAAGCTCCATCGAGAGATTGAGGGCGGTCTGACCTCCGAGCGTGGGAAGAAGCGCCGAAGGCTTCTCGGCCTCGATGATTTTTTCGAGGCTTTCGAGGTTGAGCGGCTCGATGTAGGTGACATCGGCGAACTCCGGATCGGTCATGATGGTGGCCGGGTTGGAATTGACCAAAATAACGCGATAACCCTCCTCTTTCAGGGCTTTGCAGGCTTGCGTGCCGGAGTAGTCAAATTCGCAGGCTTGGCCGATCACAATGGGGCCGGCGCCGATGATGAGGATGGATTTGAGATCGGTGCGTTTGGGCATGGACGTGAGTGTCCGAGACGGTTGCGGCGCACCTGCGGCGGGGCAAGCGGAAAGGCAGTCGAAAAAGGGGTATTCCGACTGTGCGAGCAACGACCCGACCGAAACCTTTTACTGGAACACCTTGGCCATGTCCACGCCAAGGACCTTGGCGGCGGCAATCTTGTCCCCGCGACAGGCATTGAGGACCATCTCGATATATTGGCGCTCCTGCCCCGCAAGATAATCGGCCAGCTTGGGCCAATCCTTGATCTCTTTCAGCCGCAGGGGAAGTTGCGCGGAGGTGACCACCCGGGTATCAGATGTCGCGGCAATCTTTGTGATAACTTGGCCGAGTTCGGAAAGATTTCCAGGCCAATGGTAGGCGCGCAGCGTATCAACGGCATCCGCCGTGAAATCTATCAGGTTTGCGTCAAAATTGGGATTGGTGGCCTTCGCCAGAAAATGCTTAACCAACGCGGGAATGTCATCAACGCGTTCACGGAGAGCGGAAAGCGCCACCGGCAAGGAGGCCACGCGGTAGAAAAGTTCGTCGTTGAAACGGCCTTCGTCGGTGAGCTTCTCAAGATCCACGGTCGTCGTGCAGATGAGGCGGAAACTATGCGCGGTATTCCTCAACACACCCACCAATTCCTGCTGCATGGGCAGCGCCAAGCAGTGCAAGTTCTGGAGGAGAAGCGTGCCGCCGCGTGCCTGCTGAATCCAAGAGCCGCCCGCGCCATTGTGCCCGAGAAGCCCGTCATGAAAATCCGCCGCAGAACTTTGCTCGCAGTCGATGCGGACCAACGGCGCTTCCGCCGGAGCGCTGCCGGCGTGAAGAATCTCGGCCACGGTAGTCTTGCCGGTGCCGTTTTCACCCTGCAAGAGGACGGGGGTGCGCACGGTGATGAGTTTTTTCACCTGCTGAACGAGCTTCTTATTGTGGGAGCTTTCACCGACGAGGCGGCCTTCAACATCGGCGGCTTTGACCGCAGGCGCGGAAGTCGAGCTGGCCCGCTCGGTGTTGAAATGCTTGAACTCCATCCCCCGCCTGAGCGTGGCGATCAGTTCATCGACGCGGAACGGTTTCTGTAGGTAGTCGAAGGCCCCGAACTTGAGCGCCTGCACCGCACTCTCGGTGCTGGCGTAGGCGGTCATGATCACGACGATGGCATTCGGATCATACGCTTTGAGCTGTCTGAGAAGAGTGATGCCGTCCATCGGCTTCATGTCGATGTCGGCCAGCACCAGATCAAACTTGTCGGCCTTGTAGCGAACAAGCGCCTTCTCCCCATCGGTTGCAAAAGCGGTGGTGAACCCGGTTGGCTGAATGACCGCATCCAACATCTCGTGGATGGAAAGGAGGTCGTCGACGATGAGAACGGAGGGCATGTATCGGTGAGGGTTCGCTCAATGAGCTTAAAGCGCAGGCGAAGGCAAGGGCTCTGATTATTTCAAGCCGCCTGCAACCGCGCCCAGTTGGAAGATCGGAAGGAACATCGCCATGACAATGCCGCCGACGATCACGCCCAGGAAAACGATCAGCAACGGTTCGATGAGAGATGTGAGCGAAGCGACCGTCGCCTCGCTCTCGGTGTCGTAGAAATCGGCGATCTTGTTCATCATGCCGTCAACATTGCCCGTGGATTCGCCCGCCTTTACCATGTGCTTCATCATCGGAGGAAAGAACGGATTCGTCGCAAGCACATCGGAAACTTGACCGCCTTGACTCACGTGCTTGGCGATCTCGACGCAGGCATCCTCGACCTGCACCTTGTTGCTCGCCGAAGCGACGATCTCGAGCGTGCGAAGGATCGGCACGCCAGAACGCATCAAGGTGGCATACGTGCGGCAAAAACGGGACAGCGCTATCTTGTGAATCAAGTTACCAAAAATAGGCGCCTTCACCAGACTGAGGTCTTTTAACCGGCGGCCACGGGGAGTAGCGATAAATTGACCGCCGAAATAATAAACCCCGTAGCAGCCAAGCCCGATCGCCCACCACCACGCCTTCATGAAGTTACTAAGATCGATAAGCATCTGGGTGGGCGCGGGCAGCTTGGCTCCGAAATCGGCGAACATCGCCGCAAACACCGGGATGACGAAAATCAGCAGCACGTTCACCAAGGCAACGGCCAAGCCGATGACCGCGATCGGATAGGTCATGGCAGACTTTACCTTCTTGGTGAGCTTTACGCTCGATTCAAAGTAGGCCGCCACCTTCGAGAGAATCTCCGCCAAGGCGCCGGACGCCTCGCCGGCCTCGATCATGGAAATGAACAACGAATTAAATGACCGCGGGAATTTTTTAACGGCAGACGAGAATGAATTACCCGCGGAAATATCAACGCGCACATCGCGGATGATGATTCGAAACACGGGATCCTCGGTCTGATCCTGCAAAGCCTCCAGGCACTGGACCAAGGGCAAACCCGCATTGAGCAAAGAGGCCAGTTGCTGAGTGAAGATGGCGAGCTCACCCAGAGGGAGCTTGTATTTGCCGGCTTTTTTTTCGAGGGACTTTTGCTTCGCGAGGGCTTGCGCCGCTTGAAGATTCGGGCGTTTTTTAGCTGCTGCTGCCTGCTTGAGCGTCCCCGTCTGCCCAGAAGGTGCCGATGTGATGAAAGCCATGAAACCCAATCAAAAGCACCGATACACCGGTCGCAACCCCATTTCCCCGGCAACACCGTAAAAAACGATTGAGAATAAGCCTGATGCGCCCCCAGCCGAAGCTTGACCCGACCCGAAGGCTGATGAAGCTTTGGGCCGCAATGTTTGCGGTCGTAGTTTAGAGGCAAAACTCCTTCCTTCCAAGTAGGTGTCCCGGGTTCGATTCCCGGCGACCGCACCAATCCTCGGTCCCCCATAAAGCGGAGTCGGGCCTCTCATCTCTTTGTGGAGCCGCCTCCTTGTGCATGCATTCCCCCTCGCCCACTCGTTACGACAAGCCCTCGATCTACCGCCGCTGCGGTCGCTCGGGCGTCCAACTTCCGCTCATCTCGCTTGGTCTTTGGCATAACTTCGGGGACGTCGATACTTACGAGAATAGCCGCGCCATTGTGCGACGCGCCTTCGATCTCGGCATCACCCACTTCGATCTGGCCAACAACTACGGCCCGCCGCCCGGTTCTGCGGAAAAGAATTTCGGTAAAATCCTCGTCGCCGATTTCGGCGCACACCGCGACGAACTCATCATCTCGACCAAGGCCGGCTATCACATGTGGCCCGGCCCCTACGGCGAATGGGGCTCCCGCAAACACCTCCTCGCCTCTATCGACCAGTCGCTCAAGCGCCTCCAGCTCGACTACGTCGACATCTTCTACCACCACCGCCCCGACCCCAACACCCCGCTCGAAGAATCGATGGGCGCGCTCGCCCACGCCGTGCGCAGCGGCAAGGTTCTCTACGTCGGCCTCTCCAACTACAAACCCGAGGAAACCGCCCGCGCCGCCAAAATCCTCCGCGACCTAGGCACGCCCGCCCTCATCCACCAGCCCCGCTACAACATGTTCGACCGCTGGATCGAACCCGCGCTCCTCGACGTCCTGGCCGCTGAAGGCATGGGCTGCATTCCCTTCTCCCCCCTCGCGCAAGGCCTGCTCACCAACCGCTATCTTGCCGGCATTCCCAAAGACGCCCGCGCCGCCAAAAACGGCTTCCTCAAAACCGACCGCATCACCCCCGAGTTGATCGCCAAGATCACCCGGCTCAACACCCTCGCCAAATCCCGCGGACAGTCCCTCGCACAGATGGCGCTCGCCTGGACCGTGCGCGATCCACGCGTCACCTCAGCACTCATCGGCGCCAGCAAAGTTTCCCAGCTCGAAGACAACTTCGCCGCCCTCACAACCCTCGATTTCACCTCAGACGAACTGGCGCAAATCGACGCCATTCTCTCGTGAACCTGGTTCTCTTCGAACCCTCAGAGCTGACCACTCCGCTCCCGCGCACCGATCCGCGCGCGCTGCATATTCTCAACATTCTGCGCCGGGCCGAAGGCGACACCTTCGACGCCGGTTTGGTCAACGGCCCTCTTGGCAAAGCCACTGTCGCCTCCATCACTCCCGAAGCGCTCACCCTGACCTTCGTCCGGGGTGCGTCACCCTCTCCGCTCCCCGCAACGACCCTGCTCATCGGCTTGCCGCGCCCGCAGACCGCACGCGACATCCTGCGCGACGCCACCACGCTCGGCGCGACCACCATCCACTTCATCGCCACGGAACGAAGCGACCCCAACTACGCAACCAGCACGCTCTGGACAACCGGCGAATGGCGCCGCCACTGCCTGACCGGCGCCGCCCAAGCCTTCGACACCCGCATCCCCGAGATCACGTGGACACACACCTTGGTCGAAGCGCTCAAATCACTGCCCGCCTCCGCCAACCGCTTCGCCCTCGACAACTACGAAGCGACCCAACCCCTGAAAATTTGTCATGTAATACGTGACAAACTTTCTGAAAATGTTGCTGAAGTGATAATGGGAATTGGACCAGAGCGCGGTTGGGGGGCCTTCGACCGTGAGGCACTACGCAATGCGGGCTTTGTTCTCTCACACCTCGGACCGCGCATTTTGCGCGTCGAGACTGCCCTCGCCGCCGCACTCGCCATCGTCCGGCTCGGATAACCCCTTCCTACCCTTTCCGAAAAAAAGCCACCGTCGGCTGGCGCACGCCTTTACCAAGACGCTTCACGCAGGTCCATCCCGCAGGCGGCTCCAGCGTGAGCTCACCCGGCATCTCGAAAACGATCACCGGATCGACTTTGGCGGCGAGCGCACCGGCCAATCGCTTCAAAAGCCCCGGCCCCGCATCGGCGATAATCTCATAGGGAGGATCGATAAAAACCAGATCCGGCTCCTCTCCGACCACCGGCGCCCACGTCAACACATCAAACGGCAAAAGCTTTAACCCCTCCTCCGGCCGGCCCGTGCTTTTGCACACGCTCGCGATGTTTTGACGGATACACGCGGCGGCCTTGGCGTTTTTTTCAACAAAGACTCCACTGTCCGCGCCCCGGCTAAAAGCCTCCAGCCCATAACCGCCGCTGCCGGCGAACAAATCGGCGAAACGCGCCCCGGCCAGCCGCGAGGCCAGGCTCGAGAAAACGGCCTGCCGCATGCCGTCCGTCGCCGGCCGCACCGCATCGCCCTTGGGCACTTGAAGCGGGACGCCCCGCGCTGCTCCGCCGCTGATTCGCATGGACCGACACAAAATCCCCCGCGCCGGTTGGCAAACGCGAAACCTTCGCGCACCATTCTGCATCACCATGGCCGCACCCGCGATTTATCCCGTTTCCGACCACTGCGACGGCGCGCGCTTCTTTAATCCGCGCCCGCAACCCGATCTCGGGCGTCACGCCATTCTCCGCTGGAAGCTCACCTCACGTCCCGCCCGCTGGCCGGGCAACGTGCCCGTGCTTCCCGCAAAGCCGCCCGCCCACACCAGCGGCATCACGGCGACATGGATCAATCACTCGACGTTTCTGCTGCAAACCACGCACGGCAACATCCTCACCGATCCGGTTTACAGCGCACGCACCAGTCCGGTCTCATGGGCCGGCCCCAGGCGCGCGCACGCGCCGGGCATCGCGTTCGCCGATCTGCCCCGCATCGACCTCGTGCTGCTCAGCCACGATCACTACGACCACTGCGACCTGCCGACCCTATCGCGCATCTGCAAAACCCACGCGCCCTTCGCCATCACTTCGCTGGGCAACGGCGCCCTCTTGAAAGCCGCCGGCTGGCCGTCCGGAAAAATCACCGAGCTCGACTGGTGGGAGTCCCGGCTCGCGCCTTCAGGACTGCGCGCCACCGCCACGCCCGCGATCCACTGGAGCAACCGCCTTCACAGCCCGCGCAACGGCCGACTGTGGGGCGGATTTTTCGTGGAAGCAGGCGGCTCCACGGCCCAGTTCATCGGCGACACCGGCTACGACGACACGATGTTCACTTCAATCCGCGCACGGCTTGGCGCGCCCGATCTCGCGATGATTCCCATCGGGGCCTACGAGCCGCGCTGGTTCATGGCCGCCCACCACTGCAACCCGGAGGAAGCGGTGCGCATCCATCACGATCTCGGCGCACGGCTGAGCCTCGCGATGCACTGGGGCACTTTTCAACTCACCGACGAAGCCCGCGAGGCGCCGCCACAGGCGCTGGCCGCCGCGCTCGCCCTTTCAAATACGCCGGCAGACACCTTTCGAGTCCTCGCTCCGGGCGAAAGCGCCCGGAGCGCATGACCCGCGCTCTTATCGTTGCACCGCGGCATCCCTATACTGGATGTAGGCGCTGCGCACGGAGACATACGGATCGAGGGCAGCCTTCTTCTCATCGTCGTAAAGCTTGAGCAGCCCGGGCAGTGAGTTAACCGTGTCCGTCGTCTGCAAAGCGGTGTCCCACCACCAGTGGTAGCCATCCACATGCTGCAGTTGGTTCCAATGCGTCGGGTTCATGAAATAGTCGCCCACGAGACCCGCCGTATCCCGCGCCGAACCCGGCCCCAAGACCGGCAAAACCAGATACGGCCCCTTGTGAATGCCCCACACTCCGAACGTCTGCCCGAGATCTTCACTCGGAACATCAGCCAGGGAGGGAACGCCGTCGGAAGCCCGAATAAAGCCGCCCAGCCCGGCCAGAGTGTTCACGACGAATTTTTCCGCCTCAAGACCAGCACGATTGAATTTACCCTGAAGCGCAGAACTCACAAACCGGATAGGGAAACGCAGGTTTGCGAAAAAATTACCCAATCCCTCGCGAACCTTCGACGGCGTCACCTTGACGTAACTCCAGGAAACCGGACGGAAAACGTAGTCATAAACGCCGTTGTTGAACTTGAACATCGCCCGGTTGAACGGCTCAAGCGGATCGTAAACTTTCGCAACCGCGTATTCGTCTTCATCGATCGCATCCTTGGTCGTGGAATCCAGCGGCAGGTTTTGCTGCGCGTGCACGAAAGGGGCCGCCAACAAGACCAAGCTAAGCCAGAAACCGAATTTAAAGGGGACGGCTTTCATTTGACCACGGGAACTTGCGCAAGTTTTTCCTGAAGCAAGCGGATGATCTCGGCGGCCCCACCGCGCTGGAACATCGGGTCGAACTGGTCGCGGTAATTTTTGATCATGCTCACGCCCTCTATGATGACGTCGGCGACGCGCCATTGGTCCGCGACCAACTCCATGCGGTAGGTGACGGAGTATTTTTTGCCCGCGTAGTCGATGGTGGTCGGCAGCTCGCGCTTGCTCGGGGAGAGTTCGACAGGGGCCGCGTAGGTGATGCCGGGCTGCGCGCCGGCCTCGAAGCGGTCGGCGTAGGTGCGGATCACGAGCTCGGCGAAAAGCGCAATGGTTTTGGCCTGTTGCTCAGGGGTGAATTGGCGCCAGCCGGGCCCCACCGCACGACGCGTAATCAAATCGAAGCTGAAATTTTTCTCCAACACCGGACGCACCAAAATGGAAAAGGGCTGGGTCTGCGTCTTGCCGCTGTAAACGATGCCGAGCACCTCGTCCACCGCACCACGAAGCACCTGCGAAGGATCAGCGGGCGGAGTGGCCGCAACTGCGGCAAAAGCCGGCAGACTTGCGATAAACATGAGAACGAGACGAGCGAAACGCATGGTGGTGATAAGCTACTTACTGTCTTTTTTCTCCACGTTGCCAAACGCAAAACGACTGATGAGCGACTCGATATCCAGCGCCGCCTCGGTGTCGGTAATAGTGGCGCCCGGGGCAAGAAACTCCGCATCGGAACCAGGCGAGAGGCCCACGTATTTGTCGCCGATCAGACCGGAGGTCTTGATGGAAGCGATGGTATCGGTGGGGAGCTTGACGGCCTTTTCGAGCTTCAGCTCGACCAACGCGCTGAAATCGGCGGGGTTTAGCGTGATGGCACCCACCCGGCCGATCGGCACGCCGGCGACGAGGACGTTGCTCCCGCTGGTGAGCCCGCCGCTGTTGGTGAAGCGGGCGCGCAGCGAGTATGTTTCGGAGCCCATGAGGGAGCCCGCGCCGATCTTCAGCGCGAGGTAGGCCACCGCGATCAGGCCGGCGAGGACAAAGACGCCGACCACCAGTTCAAGTTTGGACTGTTTCATAAATCGTTTCGGTTTTGAACGGTTTCTCCTCGGCGGAGGGCCGCGATGGTGTCGCGCAATTCGCCGGCGCTGTCGCGGAAGGAACGCACTGTCGGATCGTCCGACGCGTTGAATTCAGCGGGCGTTCCCTGGAAACGCATGCGCCCGCCGTCCAGGAGCGCGACCTGGTCGCTCGAGACGAGCGCTTCGGGCAAGTCATGCGTGACCAGCACCGCAGTGAAACCGAACTGGCGCTGGTATTTCACAATCATCTCGAACACGGCGTTGCGCCGCAGCGGATCGAGACCGGCGGTGGGCTCATCAAACAAAACAAGCTCGGGGCGGGTCACAATCGCCCGCGCCAAGGCGAGCCGTTTCTGCATGCCGCCGGACAATTGCCCGGGGTGGCGATCACTGTGCTTTTCAAGATCAAGCTGGCGAAGCGCCTCCAAGGCACGCTCGCGAATCTCGCGGTTGGGCACCTGCGTGGTGGACTCCAGCGGGAGCGCGACGTTTTCCAGCACGGTGAGCGAATCCAGCAGCGCATTGCTCTGAAAAAGATAACTGCAGCGGCGGCGAAATTCGGCGCGGCAACCCGCGTCGCCGGCGTTGAGAGGCTTGCCGTCGAAACGAATCTCGCCCGCGTCCGGCGTCACGATGCCGGCGAGGCATTTGAGGAAAACGGATTTGCCCGTGCCGCTCTTGCCGAGCACCGTGACGACGCTGCCGCGGGGCACGGCCAAATCCACGCCCGCAAGCACGGCGTTTTCACCGAAGCGCTTGGCGACACCACGGACGTCGAGGAAAAGGTCGGCTTCGATCGCGATGCTCATGGATCAGACGAGAAAAGAGGTGATGACGTAGTCGGCCGCCAGCACCGTGATGCTCGAAATGACGACTGCACGCGTCGTCGAGGCGCTGACCGCACGCGCGCCCGACGAGGACGTGCGCCGGTGGGCGTTGAATCCGTTGTAAGCACAAATCGCGATTGTCAGCACGCCGAAGATCGCGGCCTTGATCATGCACTCGCGCACATCCACCGGATGCACCGCGCGGAAAACCGCCGACCAATAAACTCCGGGCTGAAGCGCCAGCACGACGGAGCCGGAAAGGTAGCCCCCAAAAAGACCGATGAGACAGAAAAACGCCGTCTGGATGGGGAACACCAGCACGGCGGCGATCAGCCGCGGCGAAATCAAGTAGGCGTGGGCGTCCGCCCCCATCGTCTCCAGCGCATCGATCTGCTCGCTGTTGCGCTGGATGCCGAGCTCGGCCGCGAGCGCCGACCCCGCCTGGCCGACGAGCATCAAGGCGGCGAGAACCGGCGCGAGTTCACGCACGAGAGTAAGCGACACCAAGGTCCCGAGCAGTCCGGAAGATCCGAACTTATTGAGCACGTAATAGCCCTGCAATCCGAGCACGAGACCGGTAAAAAGCCCCACGATCATGATCACCGGCACGCATCGCACGCCTTGTTCATAAATCGAGCGGACCACGCGACGCCCCAGCTTGCGCGAACCCACCGCCGCACCCAGCGAACGGCTTGTGAACAGGCCAAAGTCGCCGAGTTCACGGACAATGCGAAGAGTGTAATGGCCAAGAGCGCGCGTCATGCGAGAGGGAGATGCTTATACATTCACGCTGGTCAGGCAAGGATGCTCACCAAGTCATTTTGCTTCAAAGCTATACGTTATCAAATCGAACCTTTAAACAAACCGACCCGCCTGAAGTCCGAAATAGTGCTCGGCGTTCCGATAACAAATATCCTCGATCAATGCGCCCAAGGCGGCCTCGTCGGCGGGAATAAGCCCCGCTTCGACATCGCCTCCGATCAGGTTGCACAGGATGCGGCGGAAATACTCATGCCGAGGGTAACTCAGGAAGCTGCGCGAGTCGGTAAGCATGCCGACAAACTTAGAGAGCAGGCCGAGCTGTGAGAGCGCGTTGAGTTGCATCTCCATGCCTTCTTTCTGGTCGAGGAACCACCAGCCGCTGCCGAACTGGATTTTTCCCGGAATAGAGCCGTCCTGGAAATTGCCGATCATCGTCGCGAAGACGTAGTTGTCGGCAGGGTTGAGATTGTAGATTACAACCTTGGGCAACTGATTGTCCTGGTCGAGCGTGTCGAGGTAGCGCGAGAGCGCGCGGCCCTGCGGAAAATCCCCGATGGAATCGACGCCGGCATCGGCCCCAAGGCGCTTGAGCAGGCGGCTGTTGTTGTTGCGCAAGGCCCCGAGGTGGAGCTGCTTCGTCCAACCACGTTTGGCGTCAAGGCGGCCGAGAAAAAGCATGATGAACCAGACCCACTTGACCGTTTGTTCGGGAGTGGCGGCGCGGCCTCCGCGAGTCTGCGTGAAAATGGCGATGGCTTCGGCCTCGGTGCAGTCGGCATCGGGGAGATTCTCAAGGCCGTGGTCGGAAAGACGGCCGCCCAGCGAGTGAAAAAACGCGTGGCGCTGGTCGAGAGCTTCAAGGAGGGCCGGCAACGAATCAACTGCCACGTCAGCACGGACGGCGAGTTGGTCGCACCAACCGTTGAAGACGGCGGGCGCGGCGACAGCCATGAGCTTGTCGGCGCGAAAAGTAGGATAGACGCGCGTGGCCAGACCACTCTTGGCAATGGCGACGTGGTGTTGAAGCGAATCGACGGGATCATCGGTCGTGCAGACGACAGCGACCTTGTTGGAGGTAAGAATGCCGTGGGTGGTGAGGGCGGCAGTCGCAAGCTTGGCGTTGGCAAGTTCCCAGATTTTCGGCGCGTTGGTCTCATTGATCAGAAGATCAATGCCGAAGTAGCGACGGAGTTCTAGGTGCGACCAATGATGAAGCGGGTTGCGCACGAGCTGCGGGACGATGCGGCAGTAGGCGAGAAACTTGTCGTAGTCGCTCGTGCTTGCGCCCGTGATGAGATCTTCGTTCACGCCGGCGGAGCGCAGGGCGCGCCACTTGTAGTGGTCGCCGGCGAGCCAGATTTGAGTGAGGTTTTCAAACTGACGGTTGGCCGCGATCTGCTCGGGCGGCAGGTGGCAGTGATAATCGTAGATCGGCTGCGCCTTTGCGTATTTCTGATACAACAACCTCGCCCATTCGCCATTGAGCATGAAATCGTCGTGAAGAAAGGCGGCGTTAGTCGGCATAAGGAAAGAAGCGTGAAATAAAATCGGACGTGAATGACCACGAGCTGGTTTTGGGGACTTTCACCAACGGAACCTCCCCGTTTATTGGCGTGAAAGAGCTATCCAACAACTATTTTGTAATCAAGGGCTATGCGGGTCCGCGAGCACTGGAATACAAAGGACTTTGGGTCTGCACAAAAAAGGCGCGTCCGCCATAGGACGCGCCTTGAAAGAAAAAACCAATATCAACTCAGACCTTGGGGCCGCCCTGCGAAAGCTTGCGGGCTCGGAGACGGAGACCGTTGAGGCGGATGAATCCGGTCGCGTCGCTCTGATTATACCAACTCTTCACGCCTTCCATCGACGCGATCTTATCATCGTAGAGCGAATACTTCGATTTGCGACCCGTGGTGATGATGTTGCCCTTGTAGAGCTTCAGACGGACGGTGCCGGTGACGAATTTCTGGCTCTCGTCCACAAGGGCCTGCAACGCCTCGCGCTCGGGAGCGAACCAGAAGCCGTTGTAAACCAGCTCGGCGTATTTCGGGATGAGGCTGTCGCGCAGATGCTCGACCTCACGGTCCATCGTGAGACTTTCGATTTGCTTGTGGGCCTGCATGAGGATGGTGCCGCCCGGAGTCTCATAGACGCCGCGGCTCTTCATGCCGACGAAGCGGTTTTCGACGAGGTCAACGCGGCCGATGCCGTGTTTGCCGCCGAGCTTGTTGAGGGTCTTGAGAACCTGGCCGGGCGTGAACTTCTTGCCGTTGACGGCGACCGCGTTGCCTTTCACGAACTCGATTTCGACATACTCGGCTTTGTCGGGCGCGTCTTCCGGGGAGACGGAGAGCTTGAACATCGCCTTGTTGTCCTTGGTCGTCGGGTCGAACCAGGGATCTTCGAGAATGCCGGCCTCGTAGGATATATGGAGGAGATTGCGATCCATCGAGTAGGGCTTCTTGAGGGAGGCCTCGACAGGGATCTTGTGCTTGGCGCAGTAGGCGATCATCTCGGCGCGGCCGGGGAACTCGGCGCGGTAGTTCTCCATTTTCCACGGGGCGATGATGGTGAGTTGAGGAGCGAGCGCCATGTAAGTGAGCTCGAAACGGCACTGGTCGTTGCCCTTGCCGGTGGCGCCGTGGGCGACGGTGTCGGCCTTTTCTTTGAGGGCGATTTCGACCTGAGCTTTCGCGATAAGCGGACGCGCGATGGAGGTGCCGAGATAATACTGGCCTTCGTAAACCGCGTTGGCGCGGATCATCGGGTAGATGTAGTCCTTCGCGAACTCCTCGACGAGATCGAGGGTGTAGTGCTTGGAGGCGCCGGTGGCCTTGGCCTTTTTGTCGAGGCCCTTGAGTTCCTCTTCCTGGCCGACGTCGGCCGCGAAGGTGATGATCTCAGCGTCATAGGTTTCCTTGAGCCATTTAACGATGACGGAGGTGTCGAGACCACCGGAGTAAGCGAGGACTATTTTCATAGGTGAATAAGGGGAAAGGATTAACGTGAAAGATCAGGCGCGGGACTGCCGGACCAGCGTGGCCATGATGGCCTTCTGGACGTGGAGGCGGTTTTCCGCTTGGTCGAAAATGATCGCACGCGGGTTGTCCAAAACCTCCTGGCTGACCTCCTCGCCGGGGTGCGCCGGCAGGCAATGCATGAACCAGGCATCGGGCTTGGCAGCGGCGAAGACCTTGCCGGTGACCGCGTAGGGCGACATCTGAATGATGCGCTGCTTGGTCTCCTCCTCCTTGCCCATACTGACCCACACGTCGGTGTAAACCACGTCGGCGTCCTTCGCCGCCTCGAGCGGATCGGTGGTGAAGTGGTAGTTCTTGGCGAAACCTTCCTGTTTGAGAAGCGCGTCGATCTCGGGACCTGGCTCGAAGCCTTTCGGGCCGGATAGGGAAATCTTCATGCCGAAGAGCGCGGCGCCGAGGATCCAGGAGTTGGCCATGTTGCACGCGGTGTCACCAAGGAACGCGATCTTGCGGCCCTTGAGCGAGGCGAACAGGTCGCCGCCCTTGGGCGCCCAGCGTTCGGCAAGCGTGAAGGCGTCGGTGTAAATCTGGCAGGGATGCAGGAAATCCGTGAGCGCGTTGATCACCGGGATCGTGCCGGCCGCGGCCAACCGCTCGACCTCCGCATGATCGTAGGTGCGCACGATGAGACCGTGCACGAAACGCGAGAGCACCTTGGCGGTATCCTCAACGGACTCGCCGCGACCTAGCTGGATGTCGTTCTTGTTGAGAAACAGCGGATTTCCGCCGAGCTCGTGAATGCCGACCTCGAACGAGACACGCGTGCGCGTGCTGGATTTGGAAAAGATCAGCGCCCACGTCTGGAGCTGAAGCACGGAGAGCATCTGTTGTCCGCGCTTTTGCTTAAGGTCTCGGGCCAGCGCAAAGACTTCGGCCACTTCATGGGGCTTAAAGTCTGTCTCTTTGAGGAAGTGCTTCATGGAAAAGAAGCGGTCATGTATAGGCAATCGGCCGCCCTCCTACGAGAGCAAAATCCACGCCTGAACGTTACGCTTTCGCGGCCAAAACCGAGCGGATGATTTCAACCGATTGCGCGAGCTCCGCAGGCGTGGCCGTCAGAGGTGGCAGCAAACGGATGACGTTGCCTCCAGCGGATGGCACCAGCAAGCCCGCCTCGCGCAACACGACAACGTAAGCCGCCGGATCGCTCGCGAGCTGGATGCCCACCATGTAACCGCGACCCCGCACCGCCAGCACTTGCGCAGGGAAATCCTTCGACAGCTGGGAAAGCGCGGCAATCCACGGCACGCTGTTAAGCGTGACCTTTTCCATGAGGCTCTCCGCTTCGAGCACATCAAGCACCGCGAGCGCCGCCGCACACGCGAGCGGGGTGCCGCCAAACGTGGTGCCGTGCATGCCGGGCTGAAAAAGCTCCGCCGCCTTCTCGCCTATCCAAATCGCTCCGATGGGAAACCCACCGCCGAGACCCTTGGCCATGCCGATGGCGTCGGCCCGCACACCCGCATGCTCAAAGGCGAAAAATTTGCCCGTGCGCCCGACGCCGCACTGCACCTCGTCGAGCATCAGCAGCAGGTCGTGACGGTTGCACAGCTCGCGCAGCCCGAGCAGGAATTCCGTCGTGGCGGGATTTACTCCGCCCTCACCCTGAATGGTCTCCACGAAAATCGCCGCCGTCGTGTCGTCGATCAACGCCTCGAACGAAGCCAGGTTGTTCAACTCGCCGAACGCGAAGCCAGGCACCAGCGGACGAAAGCCCTTCTGGATTTTCTCCTGCGGAGTTGCGCTCATGCCGCCGAACGTGCGGCCGTGAAACGCGCTCTTTGAGCAGATCACCTTGTAGATTTTGCCCTCTTCGCCGCCGGCCTTCTTCATTCCGTGCAGACGCGCGAGCTTGAGCAGGCCTTCGTTGGCCTCGGCGCCGCTGTTGCAGAAAAATACGCGCCCCGGACCAGCGTAACCGACCAGCCGCCGAGCCAGCTCCCCTTGGTTCGGGTTACGGAAAAGATTGCTCGTATGGATCAGCTCGCCGGCCTGACGCTGCACCGCCGCCACCCAGTGCGGATGGCAATGGCCGAGCACGCTCACCGCGATGCCCGAGGTGAAATCGAGAAACTGACGGCCCGTATCGTCCCAGACGAGGGCGCCGCGCCCGCGGACGAGCGTGAGCGCGGGACGGCCGTAGTTTTTCAGCACATGCGCGTCGTAAAGATCGGCGGTGCTGGTGCGAACGACGTCGGGGCGGCTGCTCATGACAAATCAACCGTGCACGATTTCCGTGCCGATGCCGGTGTCGGTGAAAATCTCCATCAGCAGCGAATGCGACAGGCGGCCGTCAATGAAGTGAACGCGCTGCACGCCTTCCTGGAGGGCGCGGACGGCGCTCATGACTTTCGGACGCATGCCCTTGTCGATGACGCCCTTTTTCTTGAGGTCGTCCACCTGCGAAATCTTGAGCGTGGAGATGAGGGAGTTCTGGTCGGCCGGATTGGAAAGCAGGCCGGGCACGTCGCTCATGTAAACGAGGCGGCGGGCGCGCAGAGCGGAAGCAACGCGGCCGGCGACGAGGTCGGCATTCACGTTGTAAGGCTTTCCGTCGAGACCTTCGGCGACGGGCGAGATCACGGGCACGTAGCCGTCGGCGATTTCCTTTTTGATGAGCTTCACCTTTACCTCGGTGACTTCGCCCACGTAGCCGAGATCGACGGCGTCGCCGTTGTCGTCAACGAGCAGTTTTTCGCAGACGAGCACGCTGTCGCCGGCGAGGCCCTTGGGCTTGGCGTTAGCGAGGGAAATGGCGTCGCACACGTCCTTGTTCACGATCTCGTCGAGCGTCTTCTTGACGATGGCGACGGTGGCCTCGTCGGTGATGCGCATGCCGTTCGGCGCGAACTGCGACTTCAGGCCGGACAACTCCATCGCCTTGGTGATGGCTTTGCCGCCGCCGTGGACCACGACGACGTTGATGCCAACGGCCGCGAGGAACGCGATATCGTAGGCGACGCGGTTGCGCACTTCCGGGTTGGGATCGTCCATAAAACTTCCGCCGTATTTCACGACGAAAGTAGAACCGCGAAAATCTTGGATGTAAGGCAGGGCCTCGAGCAGCACCTTGGCCTTGATGGTGATTTCTGTGACGTTCACTGGGCGATGTTTGGTAACAAGGGGTAAATCACGCCGCGCCCGCATTTCCATCTTATTTCGCGGCGCGGCCGAGAATTCGCCCAACCGTCACGCGGCGGACAAAGAATCGGCTTCACTCCGCGCGGCGCTTCTTCACTTGTGAACCCGTGCCCAGCACCGCCCTTACGTTTTCTTCCCGCGCGGAACACCGCGCATGGCTCGCCTCCCAGGCCGCGCTACCGCGCGGCTTCCGCGTCGGCACGACGCGCTTCGACTTCATGCCGAAGGAGGCGCCCAAACCCGCGAAGATGACGCTCACGCTCATCGCCTTCGACAAGCCGACGGCGGACTTCGCCGCGATGTTCACGAAAAACGCGTTTCCGGGCGCGCCCGTCATCGTTGGCCGCCAGCGCCTCGGCGAACCCGCACTCGGGGCCATCATCGTCAACAACAAGATTTCCAACGTGTGCGCTCCCGGCGGCGTGGAGGCCTCCGAAAAAATCTGCGCCGAAACCGCCCGACTGCTCGGCCTGCCCGCCACCGCCGTATTGCCCAGCTCCACCGGCGTGATCGGCTGGGGCCTGCCCGTTGACTCCATCATCGCCGGCCTGCCACAGGCCGTGGCCTCGCTGGCGTCCGGCTCCATCATGCCCGCCGCCGATGGCATCGTGACCACCGATCTTTATCCCAAAGTGCGGGGCGCCAACGTCGGCGCGGGCCGCATCGTGGGCATCGCCAAGGGCGCCGGTATGATCGAGCCTAACATGGCGACCATGCTGGTTTACATTCTCACTGATCTTGCCGTGCCCCGCGACACCCTGCGTGCGCTTTTGACGAAGACGGTCAACACAACCTTCAACCGCATCAGTATCGACAGTGACACGAGCACCTCCGACACGGTCGCGCTCGTCTCTTCGGGTTTGGTGCCATGCGACGATCTCACTGCGTTTGAAAACGCGCTCGCGCTGGTCTGTCGCGACCTCGCCGAGGACGTCGTGCGTAACGGCGAAGGCGTGCGCCATGTCATCCGCGTGCAGGTTAAGAATGCGGCGACACTTCCCCTCGCCTGCGCGCTCGGCAAGGCGATCGTCAACGCACCACTCTTCAAATGCGCCGTCGCGGGCAACGATCCGAACGTGGGCCGCCTTGTCCAAGCCATCGGAAAGCACGTCGGTGCGCACGCGCCCGAAACCGATCTTTCAAAACTCCGCGCGAGCATCGGCGGCATCGAGATTTTCGCCAATGGTGCGTTCCGCCTGAATCCCGAAAAGGAAAACGCACTGGTCGCCCACCTCAAAGGAGCCGAGCTCTACACGAGCAAGCCTAGCGCCGACGGCGTGTTTGCACCTCCGGTGGATTATCCGCCGCACGAACGCTGTGTGGAAATCGAAGTCGATCTCGGTTCGGGTCACGCGGCGGCGACCGTGTTCGGCGGCGATCTCACCCACGAGTACGTGAGCGAAAACGCGGATTACCGGAGCTGAGTCGGAAGTGTAGGAGCCCGTTTACGGGCGGATGAGCGGTAGCGGATGTCCATCGAACTTCCGCACGCCCCTTATCGCCCGTAAACAGGCTCCTACCAGAAATCCATTTTCCCAAGACGCAAAAAAGCCGCCCTTTTCGAGGGCGGCTTTTGGATAAAAACGTTCGGAACGGCTTAGCGCTTCGAGAACTGGAAACGCTTGCGGGCGCCGGGCTGGCCGGGCTTCTTGCGCTCTTTTTCGCGAGGATCACGCATCAGGTGGCCGGCCTTTTTGAGGGCGGCGCGAAGCTCAGGGTTGAGCTTCTGGAGGGCGCGGGCGATGCCGTGGGCGGTTGCACCGGCCTGGCCGGAGACGCCACCGCCGGAAACGTTGACGTCAACGTCAACCTTGTCGCGGAGTTCAACGGTGAGCAGCGGGCGGAAGGCCTGCTTGGCAAAATTCTCGTGGGAGAAGTATTCCTCGAAGTCGCTGCCGTTGGCAACGAGCTTGCCCGTGCCTTCGGAGAGGCGAACGCGGGCGGTGGAGGACTTGCGGCGGCCGGTGCCGAGGAAAATGACTTTTTCGACGCTCATGTTGATCAGACGGTGGTCTTGACGGGGCTTTGGGCCTCGTGGGTGTGGGTCGGGCCGGCAAACACGCGGAGCTTGGTCAGCATGTCGCGGGCGATGCGGTTCTTGGGCAACATGCCCTTGACGGCGTGCTCAATGATGAAGGCGGGGTTTTTGGCGCGCATCTGCTCCATCGTCTTGTAGCTCTCGCCACCGACGAAGCCGGAGAAGAACATAAACTTGTTTTGTTCTTCTTTTTTACCGGTCAGGACGACCTTCTCGGCATTGATGACGACAACGAAGTCGCCGGTGTCGACGCTCGGGGTGTAGGTGGCTTTATGGCGACCGCGGATAAGGTTGGCAGCTTTGACGGCGAGACGGCCAAGGACCACGCCTTCGGCATCGATAAGATGCCATTTGGCTTGCACGGTCTCTTTTTTGGCGAGGAACGTTTTCATGGGAAAAGGGGTCGAATTGCTAGGGTTTGCCCTGTGGCTGTCAACCCCTGTTTTGGCTTTGTGAATAAAAAACCCACCCTCGCCGTGAAAGCGAAGGTGGGTTTGAAGTTTTTGAACCTAAATATCCGAACGAACCTTTAGAAACCGAAGGTCAGGCCGATCGTGTAGTAGAGGGTGCTCTTCACGGCAAAACCAGCTTGGGTGGCGTTGGCACCGTCGGCATCGGCATACTGCAGACCACCGGTGAGGGTGGCGTTGGGAGCCAGCTTGAAGGGAACCGTCACGCCCGCACCCCAGTAGGAGTTACCGGCGAGACCAGTGTTGAAACGGCCCGTATTGGGCGTGTAGCCGTAGGTGACGGCGAAATCGAGCGAGGTGCCGATTTGCTTGATAGGAAGACTGTAACCAATGGAACCCTGCACGGTGACGTCGTCGTATTTGAAGTCGTAGTAGGCGTAGAGCGAGGGAGTCAGGCCAGCGCAGTTGCCCCCAGTCAGGCCAACGTAACCCTCGTAGGTCGCAAAACCAGTGCTGCCGCTTCCGTTTACAAACTCAGGAAAGCTGTAGGAGGTGATGCCGGTATCGATCTTCCAGTCATTCTGGAGAGGGAAACTATAGCCGAGGTAGAGGTCGATTTCATCGCCTTCACCGCTGCGGATAGGCTGGTTGGTCCAGACACCGGCGTAGACTGCTTTGTAACCGACTTCAGCCGAAGCTTGGAAGGCGGCGTTGCTCTGTTTCTGGCCGCGGAACACGTATTCGCTGGCATACGTGAAGTCAGTCGTGACGGTGTAGGCAGGCTTGGAAGCGGCGACAGAAGCGTCAGCAGCCTGAGCCGAGTAACCCGCCGTGAGAACGACGAGAATGGTGGCGATCTTTTTCATGGTGTAGTAGTTTTGTAGTTACGTAGTTCCCGTTTACCTTTTAAAAAACGGAGAAGAAGTATGCAAAGAGTTAATAGGTTAAGTTCAAGTCTTTACTCGGACACTGCACCGCGAGCACCCCTTCAATCTACAGTCCTTGATTCTAATATAAAGTATGGGGTTTCCGTCAAAAAACTGCCCTTATTTTAAGCATAAAGATGAAAAATTGGGTTTTATCTGCGGGATTATTGGGCCTCAGCGCCGTGACCCTCGGGGCTTTCGGAGCGCATGCCTTGAAGGAAACGCTCATCACAGAAGGCTCGGTTTCGACATGGCAAACAGCTGTATTTTATCAAGTTAGCCACGCAATCGCCATGCTTGCGATTGGACTGAGTATTAAAAACGGTCCGGCCGCCGCAGATAGAAAGTGGTTATCAAGGGCCTGCAAATGCTGGCTGTTCGGCATCGTTTTCTTCTCGGGCTCACTCTACTGGCTCGCTTTGGGCGGCCCCCGTTGGCTCGGACCGGTTACGCCTTTGGGTGGAATCTTGTTACTGGCGGGATGGATTGGGGTGATCATGGACGCAACGAAACCCCATAAAACAACATCCGAATAAATGGCCGTGGATATTCCGAGCGACTTACTGACTGTTTTAACCGCCATAAAGAAGGCATCCGCACGCCCTCGATTGGCGGGCGGTTGTGTGCGCGACACCCTTCTCGGACTCAAACCCAAGGACTTCGACATCGAGGTGCAGGGGATTTCCTTTGAAAAGCTCCGCACCATCCTCGCTCCCTTTGGAGCGACCGACGTGGTAGGGCAAAGTTTTGGCGTCATTAAGCTCCGGCTCGACGCCAGCGAATACGATTTCAGCCTCCCCCGCCGCGAGTCCAAGACCGGCCAAGGCCATCGCGGATTCGCCGTCTCCGCCAATCCCGACCTAAGCGACGCCGACGCAGCCGCGCGGCGCGACTTCACCATAAACGCCATTACCTGCGACCCGTTTACCGGCGAGCTGTTCGATCCGCATGGCGGACAACGCGACTTGCAGGCGCGCATCCTCCGCCACACCAGCCCGGCCTTCGTCGAGGACCCGCTGCGCGTGCTGCGCGCCTTTCAATTCGCCGCCCGCTTCGACTTCACCCTCGCGCCCGAGACCGCCGCACTCTGCCGGAGCATCGTCGGCACGTTCCGCGAACTCCCCGTCGAACGCATCTGGGGCGAGTGGGACAAATGGGCCACGCAGTCCGTCAAACCCTCCCGCGGCCTCGCCGTGCTCGAGGAAACCGGCTGGCTCGCGCATTTCCCCGAACTCGCCGCGCTGCGCGGCACGCCCCAAGACCCCGAATGGCATCCCGAAGGCGACGCGTTCACCCACACCGGCCACTGCTGCGACGCACTGGTCAACCTCCCCGCCTGGCGCGACGCCGACGCCTCCCGACGCCGCACGCTCCTCCTCGCCGTGCTCGCGCATGACTTCGGCAAACCCGCCACAACCCACCAAGCCGAGAAACACGGACGCCTCCGCTGGGTCAGCCCCGGCCACGAGTCCGCCGGCGGACCGCTCGCCGAAACCTTCCTCAACCGCATCGGCGCGCCCCGCGCCCTCGCCGACACCGTCCGCCCGCTCGTCGTCCTCCACATGGTCCACCACAGCGGCCAAGGCGAATTCAGCGACTCCATGGTCCGCCGCCTCGCCCGCAAACTCTACCCCGCCACCATCGACGACCTCTGCGCCGTCATGATGGCCGACAGTCTCGGCCGCCCGCCCCTCCACTCGCCGGAAACCCACGCCCTCATCGAAAAACTCCGCGCCCGCTCCCACGCCCTCGCCCTTCAAAACACCTCCCCCCGCCCCATTCTGCTCGGCCGCCACCTGCTCGCCGACGGCCTGCCCGCCGGCCCGTCTTTCAAACCCGTCCTCGACACCGCCTTCGAAGCCCAGCTCGACGGCGCGTTTCACGATGAAGCAACCGCGCTCATCTGGTTGAGAAATTATTTGCAGAAAAACGGCCCGACAAAGCCGTGACAACACTCCCGCCCCGCTGTCAGCATCGCCCCACAATCCCCACCCACTCATGTCCAACCAACTCGACCAACTGAAGCAGTTCACCGTCGTCGTCGCCGATACCGGCGACTTCGCCTCCATGAAGGAATTCGCGCCCCGCGACGCGACCACCAATCCTTCCCTCATCCTCAAGGCCGCCGCCATGCCCGCCTACGCCCCGCTCGTGGACGAAGCCATCAAAGCCGCCGGCCCCGCCGCCACCCTCCCGCAAGTCATAGACCGCCTCCTAGTGGTCTTCGGCCTCGAAATCCTCAAAATCGTCCCCGGCCGCGTCTCCTCCGAGGTGGACGCCCGCCTCTCCTTCGACACCGCCGCCACCGTCGCCAAGGCCCGCGAGATCATCGTCCTCTACGAGAAGGCCGGCATCGGCCGCAACCGCGTCCTCATCAAAATCGCCTCCACCTGGGAAGGCATCAAAGCCGCCGAACAGCTCGAAAAAGACGGCATCCACTGCAACCTCACCCTCCTCTTCTCCTTCGCCCAGGCCGTCGCCTGCGCCGAAGCCGGCATCACCCTCATCTCGCCCTTCGTCGGCCGCATCCTCGACTGGCACAAGAAGACCTCGGGCAAAGATTTTGTCGGCGCCGCCGATCCCGGCGTGATCTCCGTCACCCAAATCTACACCTACTACAAAAAATTCGGCTACAAGACCGAGGTCATGGGCGCCTCCTTCCGCAACACCGGTGAAATCACCGAACTCGCCGGCTGCGACCTCCTCACCATCGCCCCCCCTCTCCTCGCCGAGCTCAAGGCCTCCACCGCCCCGCTCGTGCGCAAGCTCGACCCCGCCGCGGCCGCCTCCGCCGACCTCACTCAGGTCACCTTCAACGAAGCCGCCTTCCGCTTCGCCCTCAACGAAGACGCCATGGCCACCGAAAAGACCGCCGAAGGCATCCGCCTCTTCTCGGCCGACATCGTGAAACTCGAACAACTCATCGCCCAAAAACTGTAGGCGATTCATGGCTGCCCGCACCATGCGGCTCAGAGCCGCACGTGCGTGTCGCGGGCGGTCTTGAGCTTGCGCTTGTAGTCCGCGATGGCGTGCAGGCCCCGGCTCTCCTTGCGCTGGAGCGCGCAGGCGACGATCAGTTCGGCGACCTGGATGAGATTGCGCAGTTCGAGCAGGCGCGAATCGACCGAGAAGTTCCAGTAGTAGTCGTGAATCTCGCGGGAGAGATTGGCGATGCGCGTGCGGGCGCGATCAAGGCGCTTGGTCGTGCGCATGATGCTGACGTAGTCCCACATCGTGCGGCGAAGCTCGTCCCAGTTGTGCGCGATGACGACGCGCTCGTCGATGTCGCCACCGCCAAGATCAACCCAATCAGGGATGACAGGCTTTGGAAGTTTGCGGGCTGCCTTCAGGTAGCGATCGACGGATTCGGAGCCGCGAGTCGCCATGACGACGGCCTCGAGGAGAGAGTTGCTCGCGAGGCGGTTCGCGCCGTGCAGCCCGGTGCAGGCAACTTCGCCGCAAGCATAGAGGCCGTCGAGCGAGGTTTCGGCGGAGAGATTCGTGGCGACGCCTCCGCAGGTGTAATGCGCGGCGGGCACGACGGGGATCATGTCCTTGGCGAGATTGATCCCGAGATTTTTGCAGGTCTGGTAAATCTGGGGAAAGCGCGTGCGCAGGAAGGCCTCGTTGCGATGGGTGATGTCGAGCCACACATGGGGCGCGCCGGATTTTTTCATCTCGGTGTCGATGGCGCGGGCCACGATGTCGCGCGGCGCGAGGTCGGCCATCTTGTGGTAGCCCTTCATGAAGGCCTCGCCCGCGAGGTTGCGAAGAACCGCACCCTCACCGCGCACGGCCTCGCTGATAAGAAAACGCGCGGCGGTCGTCGAGTAGAGCGCGGTCGGGTGGAACTGGATGAACTCCATGTTCCGCACCTCGACGCCCGCGCGGTAGGCCATCGCGATGCCGTCGCCGGTGGCGATGTCGGGATTCGTCGTGTAGAGATACGCCTGCCCCGCCCCGCCGGTGGACAACATCACGACCGGCGCGCGAAACGTCACCACGCGTCCGTCGCGGACATCGAGCGCGTGAACGCCGAGCACGCGGTCCGGCATGCGCGAACGGGCGCCGGAAAGCTTGCGGCTCGTGATCACGTCGATGGCGAACATGTGCTCGAACATCGCGATGCGCGGCTCGCGGGAGAGCGCCTTGATGAGCGCGGCCTCGATGGCCTTGCCGGTCATGTCCTTCACGTGCAGCACGCGGCGTTCGCTGTGGCCGCCCTCGCGTCCGAGGTCGTAGCCGCCCTCCGCGTCGCGGGAAAATTTCAGGCCGAGCTCGACCAACTCCTTCACGCGCGCCGGGCCGTCGCGCACGATTTCGCGCACGACCTTTTTGTCGCACAGGCCGTCGCCGGCCACGAGGGTGTCGTTGACGTGTTTGTCGAAGTCGTCGGTCTGGCCCGTGACGACCGCGATGCCGCCCTGCGCCCAGTTGGTGCTGGAATCAGCCTTGGCCTTCTTGGTGAGGATGGCGACTGAGTGGCCTTTTTGCGCGACCTTGAGCGCAAAGCTGAGCCCGGCGATACCGCTGCCGATGACGAGAACGTCGAAGGAATTGCTCACGAAAAATTAAAGGAGCTCGTTGTCGATCAGGCGGATTTCATCAACCCAGACGGCGATGGTCATGACGACTTTGCCTGGAACGATCTCGCCTTTGACGGCCTCCATCGTCGTGCGGTCAACGATCGACGTGTAAATCATCCGCACGCGACGGTGCTGCGCGATCAGGTGGGTGGCCTCGGCGATCAACCGGTCCACACGGCACTCGCCGGCGGCGACCATGCCGGCGGCCTTGCGTAACGCACGATGGATGACGAGCGCCTCGATGCGCTGCGTCGCGGTGAGGTAGCGATTGCGGGAACTCATCGCCAGCCCGTCCTGCTCGCGCAGCGTCGGCGCGACGACCACGTCCACCGTGAAATGCAGGTCGGCGACCATCTTCTTGATCACCGCGACCTGCTGCGCGTCCTTCTGGCCGAACACGGCGAGGTCGGGGCGCACGATGTTAAACAACTTCGCCACCACCGTGGTCACGCCGCGAAAATGCGACGGACGCGACACGCCTTCGAGCGGCTTCGCGATGTGCTCCTCGATGACGTAGGTCGAGTAGCCCTTCGGATAAATCTCCTCTGCCGTGGGCGCGAAAACGATGTCCGCCCCGGCGGCCTCGCAAGCGGCGACGTCGGCCTCCAGCGCGCGCGGATATTTCGTGAAATCCTCGCTCGGCCCGAACTGCGTCGGGTTCACGAAAATCGACACCACCACCGTGTCGGCCTGTTCGGCGGCGAGCTTGATGAGGCTCACGTGCCCCTCGTGCAGCGCGCCCATGGTGGGCACGAGGCCGATGATCTGGCCCTTGGACCGGAGGTCCTCGGCCAGCGTCTGCATCTCAAAAACCGAAGTGATGGTTTGCATGAAGCGTGGGGGTCGCGGGGAAACGCGAGGCTTGAACTAAGCCCCGCCGCGCCGCTTATTCAAGTTTTTCGCCCGTCAAAGACCACACTTACGCTTCTTTCATTCGTCCACCCATGATCCGCATCAACGAAAACTACCTGAAACTGAAGGCCTCCTACCTGTTTTCCGACATCGCCAAACGCGTGACGGCCTACACCACCGCCAACCCCGACAAGCCCGTCATCCGCCTCGGCATCGGCGACGTCACCGAGCCGCTCACGCCCTCCGTGCTCAAGGCCTTCCACGCCGGGGTGGACGAAATGGCCGCCCGCGCCACCTTCAAGGGCTACGGTCCCGAGCAGGGCTACGCGTTCCTCCGCGAAGCCATCGCCACCCACGACTACGTTGCCCGCGACTGCCCCATTTCCGCCGACGAGATTTTCGTGTCCGACGGCTCCAAATGCGACTGCGGCAACATCCAGGAAATCTTCGCCACCGAGGGCCTGAAGCTCGCCATCCCCGATCCCGTTTACCCCGTTTACGTGGACACCAACGTCATGGCGGGCCGCACCGGTGCCAACCTCGACGGCCGCTACGCCGGCATCACCTACCTCGATTCCACGCCCGCCAACGGCTACGTGCCCGCCATCCCGTCGGTCGCCACCGACCTCATCTACCTCTGCTTCCCCAACAACCCCACCGGCGCCGTCGCCACCCGCGCCCAGCTCGAAGCCTGGGTTGCCTACGCCAAAGCCAACAAGGCCCTCATCCTCTTCGACAGCGCCTACGAGGCCTACATCCGCGATCCGCAGATCCCCCACTCCATCTACGAAATCCCCGGTGCCGACGAAGTCGCCATCGAGTTCCGCAGCTTCTCGAAGACAGCCGGCTTCACCGGCACGCGCTGCGCCTACACCGTCGTTCCAAAGAAACTCGTCGCCTACGACGTCGCGGGCAACGCCCACCCCGTCCACGCGCTCTGGAACCGCCGCCACACGACCAAGTTCAACGGCGTCTCCTATCCCGTGCAGAAGGCCGCCGCCGCCATCTACACGCCCGAGGGCAAGGCCGAGGTGAAGGCCATGACCGACTTCTACCTCGCCAACGCCGCGCTCATCCGCACCGCCATGACGAAGCTCGGCTTCTCCTGCATCGGCGGCGACAACGCCCCCTACATTTGGGTCAACACCGGCACCGATTCGTGGGCGTTCTTCGACAAGCTCCTCAATGAGGCGCAGGTCGTCTGCACCCCCGGCGCCGGCTTCGGCAAGTGCGGCGAAGGCCACGTGCGCATCAGCGCCTTCAACTCGCGTGAAAACGTCGAGAAAGCCCTCGCCCGCATCGCCGTCGCGCTGGGCAAGTAAGCCGCGACGGGGAACATTGCTCCGTCGCGGGGCTTTTATTGCCCCGCCTGCGCCGGAGGGGCCGCCGCCGCTTTTTTCGACGGGGTGATCTGGATGCGTTTGCCCAGGACGAGGCAGTTGTAGAGCGCGCGACCGATCTGATCCCTCGTCATGAACCGGTTGCTGCCGGCGGCCTCCTCGTGGGACACCACCACCTGCGTGAGCGTGTCGTAAACGCGGATGCCGAGCGTTTCCTGCGTCCAGACGGCGGGGTTCGCCAGGTCGATGTCCGAGGTGCAGTGGACGAGCTGTTTCTTGTTTTCCCAGTAGGCCCAAAGATCGTTCGCCACCGGCGAAATCGACGCGACATACACCGTCTGATCCACGGCGGGATCGTCCACGACGGGGACGTTCTCCTTTTGCAGCTCCTCCACAAGGGCCGTTTTCAGGCGCACGATCAGCGGCTCCTGCGGGAACTCCAACTGATGGCGCGTGGCGAAGAGATGCTCCTTGAGCTTCTCCATGTTCATTTTGATTTCCTCGTATCCGGCGGGCAGGGTTGCCGGCGCCTGACCCCGCGACACGGAGGTGATCTTGAACCCGGAGCTTTTCACCGCCGTCTTGGTTTCCTCGATGAAGTAGTCGGCCCGTTTGAGGTTCACCGTGATGCCGAGGGCGGGCAGGATGATCCGGGCGAAAACGCTCCGGTCGCCCTCGTCCAGCGCGGGGGTCGAGAGGCCGGCCCACAGCACCAAGTCGGGCGAGGCGGCGGCCCGCTCGATGTCGCCCTCGTCCACATACCAGCGGTAAAGATACCGCGCCACCTCCTGGAGCATGCGCGGCTCCACCAGCTCCCGCAGCGGCGGCGGCTGGGCGGCAACGGACGGGACGCTGGCGGCGTCCGCGAACAGCGCGGGCGCGGGCGAAAGCCCGAGGAGAACAAGGAAAACAAGGGCGGTGGATTTCATTGGGGAAATTTGCGAAGCGTGAAAAAACGGTTGCCCCCGAGGGAACCGCTGTCGCTGTCGGGAATGCGGACGAAATTGCCGCCGGGCTTGTAGTAATCCTTGTCCGTCATCCAGGAAAAAGCCCGGCCGGTGACCTCGACCGAGCCGATGCGGCGCAGGGCGGCAAAACGGTCCGCCCCCCCGATCCCGGCGGCGACGTAGGCGGTCGCCAGGCCTTGGCCGAAGTTAAGCAGGCGTGCAAACCTCCCCGGCTGCCCGCCCCGGTTGGCGATACCGAGAAGATTGTGCAGCCTCTCCATGACGCGCGGCGCGACGACCGGACGGCCCGCGCCGTCTCGGGAAAACCCCTCGCACTGGCGACGGTCCCCCTCGCCGGCGATGATGCCCGTAAGGCTGGTGGTTTTCACCCCCGCCACCTGCCACTGCGTGTAGGGCGTCGGCACCGCGCAAAGCCGGCCATGCACAACCCACAGGATCGCCAGCATCGCCGCCTTCGTGTCCTCCTCGCTGACGTAGCCGCGCTCGCCGGGAAACGGCGTCTCGTTGACGAGCAGGGCGCCCAAATAGCCGGCCCGGGTGGATTCGGGCTCCAGCCGGGCAAACTGCGCCTGCGCCACGGTCGTCATGGACGCACCCAGCAACGCCCCCAAGAGGAACATCGCCTTCCGTCCATGCACACCGCCCGCCGACTTTTTCGCCGAGCCAGATGGGGTTATCCTCGGCGCTTTCACGATGCGCGGAGCCAACCATCCGGTCCGCCGGGCGTCAACCACTCCGCAGACTCCCAGCCGGTCTTCACGACGTGGCTTTTTTTGCGCACGCCTCAACGGACACACGCTCACTTCGCGGGCAATCGCCTCGACTTCCGCCGCCTCGCCGGTCCTGCTCATCGCCATGCCGCATCCCGAAAAATCATCTCTCGGAATGACTGGAATATCACTCGGCAACAAACCGAAGTTTCCTTCCTCAAAACGCAGTGCGAGGGATTAACGCTGTTCGGTAAAATGAAAGTCCCCGTAATCAATAGAGCTGCTGCGTATTTTATGCAGATCATCGCCCAGACAGGCGGTGTTATCAGCGTTGCGACACTTTCATTCCTATATGGTCGCATAGGTAATTTCGATATGGGATGGGAACTTAGCATCGCTATCATTTCATCCATTGCCGCGGCTTACGCAGCAGGTTCATTAATAGGCACAATTTTACTTGGCATTATTCTTCACGAACCATTTCGAAGAATTCAAGGAGCTCCCTTCAAAGTCGGCGACAAAGTGATAATACTAAAAGGACCAAGAAAAAATAAGGTCACAGAAGTATATGAAATTTGGCATCTGCGCTTACAGGTTCGGGTTCGATTGACCGAAGATGAAGCCACATGCGTTGCCGATGTATATTCAGACTACGAAATAATGAAAATAAAGGATCCGAACCACTAGTGATGAGCAGGCCTAGCGAATGCCCTGACGCCTCTTTTCCCATACCGCCAAAAATGACACGATAAGGCTGGATCGGAACGATGGCCGCAGCACTTGCCGCCTCACTTCGCCGGCAATGCGCCGATGATTTCCTCGCCCAGCGCCGCCACGGCGTCGCCGAGCAACTGCGCGAGTTTGCCGAAATCCTTGCCGTCCCACGCGGCCGCCGGGGCGGTGAACGTCTTTCGCATCACCACCGCGCCGCCCGGCTTCGCCTCGGTCAACTCGACGGTGCACGCGAAACCCGCCGCCAGCTTGCCGTCGGGCGTCCGCTCGCCTTCGCAGCGGAGCACGCTCACGGCCACGTCGTAGTCGCGTTTCTCGTCAAAGGGGAACGGCTGCAAATAAACGCGCCCGATCTTCGGCGAGCTCTGGAGGCGCGCCGTCACGATGCGCTCGATGCCCGAGGCGGGAGGCTCGGCCCAGCGGGCGTAGTCCTGGTAGGTGATTTCGTTGGCCGAGTTGCGCACGATCATGGCCTTGCCGCCGAGGTAGGGCACGACTTCGATGCGGCGCAGGCCGACGCGCAGCGCACCTTCCGCCCGCGCCGGGCCGGGGTCGGCAAACGCGGGGCCGGCGAGCACGTAGTAGTGTGTGGGATCGGCCTGCGGCGCGGGCAAGAGAGAGCAACCCGTCTGGCCGAGCAGCGCGAGGCCGGCGAAAAGCAGCGCGGCGAGAAGGCGTGGGTTTTTGAAGAAGGAAGGTTTCATCGCGTGGTCTCCGGGGTTGGTGCCTTGCGGCCGGTGATGAGGGCGTTGGGATTGCGTTCGAGGTAGTCGGCCAGCGCGCGCACAGCGGCGGCGGCTTCGCCGAGGCGGACGAACGCCTGCGAGGCGTCGTCACCGAGGTGCTGCTGCGCGCTGATGAAGTTGTGGAGCGTGGAGACCGTGCCGTTGAAGGAGGAGATGGCCTCGCGCGCGTCCTTGAGCGTGTCGGCGAACTGCGCGGGCGACGGGCCTTCGCGGTCGAACTTCCCGAGGATGGTGTTCAACTTCACGGAGGCCGCGTTCATGTTGGCAAAGGTGTCCTTCAGCTCGGCGGAGGAGGCGAGCTGGTGGACGGATTCGCCGGCCTTGGTCCACTGGGCGACGAGCGCGGCGGTGTCCATGGCGTCGAGCTTCTTGCGGGCGTCGGCGATGAGGCCCTGCGCCTGGGCGGCGAGCGCGGCGAAATCCACGCGCTTCACGTTTTCCAAGATTCCGGTGAGATTGGACTGGAACTGCGAGATGGCCGAGGGCACGGCGGGCATCTCGACGTATTTGGATTCAAAACCCGCCGTGATCGTCAGCGGGTAGGCGTGCGGATCGAGGAAATCGAGCTCCACAAACAGCAGGCCGGTGGCGAGGCCGATGACGCCGAGCTGCGCCCGCAGTCCGTGATCGACGAGGGCTTGGAGCTGGTCGCGGTCGGACACGTCGAGGGGCTTGCCCTGCGGATCGGTGATGACGTTGCGGCTGAGCTCGCACACCACTGCTACGACCGACTTGTTCTGGCCCGGCACGTAGCGCAGGTTGAAGTCCACCACCCGGCCCACCCGCACGCCGCGGAGCTTCACCGGCGAGCCGAGGTCGAGGCCGTGGATCGACTCGTCGAAATAGACGATGAAGCGCTCCGGCTTGGAGAAAAAGCTGACGCCGCCGAACGAAAACAACGCGATGAGCCCGAGCACAAACGCACCCAGGACGAACAAACCGACGACGGCCGGACTGACTTTGGTCTTCACGAGATGACGGGTTTAAGCGGGAGCGGGTTCAAGGGGAAGGCTGGTTTTGGAGCGCGGCGACCCGGGCGTCGTCGCCCCGGCCGAGGAACTCGCGCACGCGCACGTCGGCGCTGGCCTTGACGAGCACGCGGGGGTCGCCGTCGGCGATGATGCCCTGGGCCTGCTTGTCGAGCATGACGACGCGGTCGGCGATCGCGAAGATAGAAGCCAGCTCGTGCGAGACGACCACGCAGGTCATGCCGAGCAGGTCGCGGAGGTTGACGATCAACTCGTCGAGCTTGCGCGAGGTCAGCGGGTCGAGGCCGGCGGAGGGCTCGTCGAAAAACACGATGCTCGGGTCGAGCGCGAGGGCGCGGGCCAGACCGGCGCGTTTTTTCATGCCGCCGCTGATCTCCGAAGGGAAGTAGCTGTCGTAGCCGGAGAGCCCGACCTGCGCCAGTTTCATGCAGGCCAGCTCGGCGCGCTCGGATGCGTCGAGCGGCGTGTATTCCTCGAGCGGCAGCATGACGTTTTCGAGGAGGCTGAGCGAACTCCACAGAGCACCGCCCTGGTAGAGCACGCCGATGCGCTTGAGCATCTCGCGCTGGCGGTCGGGCGTGGCGGAGTTGAAGCATTCGCCGAAAAATTTCACCGTCCCCGCCGTCGGTGCGCGCAGGCCCACGAGGTGGCGCAGCAGCGTGCTTTTGCCGCAGCCGGAGCCGCCGATGATGAAGAAAATCTCCCCGCGCCTCACCTGAAAGTTGATGTCCTTCAGCAGCACCTTGTCGTCGTAGCCGCACTCCAGGCCGGCGACGTCGAGGGCGGGAAGGTTTGGATCGGTGTTCATGCGCGGAGGTTCACAGGCCGACGACGTTGAAGACGACGGCGAACAACGCGTCGAACACGATGATGAGCAGCAGGCCCATCACGACCGCCGAGGTGGCCGCGTTGCCCACGCCCGCCGCGCTGCGCTCGGCGCGAAGGCCGCTGTGGCAGCCCGCCAGCCCCACCAGCACGCCGAACGCGGAGGCCTTGATGAGGCCCGTGGCCACGTCCGACAGGTCGATGGCCGTCTGCGTTTCGATCCAGTAGGCGGTGGGCGGGATGTTGAGCACGCCGAGCGACACGATCATGCCGCCGAGGATGCCGAGGCCGTTCGCATAGAGCGCGAGCAGCGGCATCATCACGGCCAGCGCGACGATGCGCGGCATCACGAGAAAATCCACCGGGCGGATGCCGAGCGTGGTGAGCGCATCGATCTCTTCGCCCGCCTTCATGTTGCCCAGCGTCGCCGCAAACGCCGCGCCCGTGCGGCCCGCGAGGATGATCGCCGTCATCATCGCTCCCATCTCGCGGACCATCACCAGCCCGACCGCGTCGGCCACATAAATGTCGGCGCCAAACTGCCGCATAAGAATCGCCGATTGGTAGGCCATGATGAGGCCCGTGAGCAGGCTGATCAGGCTCACGATGGGCAGCGCCATCGCGCCGCAACGCTGCATCTCCTCCAGACAGTCGCGCCAGCGGAATTTGCGCGGGAGTTTCAGGAGGTTGCCCGCGCTGATAACGCATTCGCCCACGAAAGTCGCGATCTCCTGCGTCTTCGCCCACACGTCCTGCGCCGCCAGTCCTACCATCGTAACAAAATCCTTCGAGCGGTCGAAACTCATCCGCGTCTCGTTCACTACGACGAGCTGGCCGAGGAGTTTTTGCATGGCCTCCGGCAGGCACGAAAGGTCGCAGTAAACGCCCTGCACGCGGCACCACTGCCTCACCTCGAAGACAAACAGCAGCAACGCGCTGTCCCATTCGCCGAGCGCGCCCCAGACGAACTTCACGCGCTTCGGCGCGGTCCCGGCGAGCAACGCCACCCACGAGGGCCGCGTCTCCGTGATGCGCCAGTCGCCCTGCAACTCGACCAGCAGCTCCTCGGCCTTCGGGTGCAGGAGCACGCGGGTTTCGGGAATGGTGGCGGTTGGCTCTGGCATTGCGGGAAGGTTTAACGTTCCGGCGGCGGGAAGGAATTAAAATTTTGTGTCGTTCACGCGACTTCCCGCCGCCAACTTCCCGCCATGCGTTTCCGCACCGTTCTCTTCGATCTCGACGGCACCTTGATCGACCACCTGCCCGCCATCCATCGCAGCTACGCGCACGCCCTGCCGCAAGTCGGCCTGCCCGCGCCCACCCGCGAACAGGTCAAAAACGCCATCGGCGGCGGCTTGGAAAACGCCATGCGCAACTTCGTCCCCGAGGAAAAAATGCCCGAGTGCCTCCGCATCTACCGCGCCTTCTGGGCAACCACCATGCTTGACGGCGCCGACCCCATGCCCGGCGCGCACGCGCTCTTAAAAAGCCTCCACGCACGCGGCGTCGCCTGCGGCGTCTTCACCAACAAACACGGCCCCTCCGCCCGCGCCGTCTGCGACCACCTCGGCCTCTCGCCCTACCTCGACCTCATCCTCGGCGCGACCGACACCGCGTGGCTGAAACCCCGGCCCGAGTTCGCCGCCCACGCCCTCGCCGCCCTCAAGGCCGTCGCCGCCACCACCTGCCTCGTCGGCGATTCGCCGTGGGACGTGCAGGCCGCCCACGCCGCCGGCTTCCCGTGCTTCGCCGTCACCACCGGCACGCACTCCGCCGACGAGTTGCACGCCGCCGGGGCCGACGCCGTTTACGACAGCCTGCTCGCCGTCGGCGCCGCCGAATTCGCCCTCACTTGATCGGCGGGTGATCGAGCGCCCGGTCAACCTCAAGCCCGAGCGCGTTCAGCGACAGAAAAATATCGCGCAGAAACGCACCCAGCGCACCCAGCAACAGCACGATTCCGGTGATGAATATGCCGAGGATAACCGCCGCGAGCTGCGCCCCCAGAATGGCGTTCTCGAAAATCGCGATCACCAGCAGGCCCGACGAAAACATGCTCGACGCGCCCAGCGTCACCGCGAGCCGGATGATTTTCGCCCGGCGATACATGATTCGCAGCTGATTCTCCAAGTGGAGACGTTCGTCCCCCGTCGCCGCCCGCACCTGCCCGGCCAGGATGCGCGTGCGATCCACGATCCGCCCCATGCGGTTCGTCATCGTCAGCAGCAATGAACCCAGGCCCGTGATCAGAATCACCGGCGTGATCGATAGCTGGATGGTGGAAAGCAGTGAATCGGAAGCCGGCGTGACCATGCCTCATGCCATCATCCCGGCCGACGCATGGCAATTCCCTGCATTTGATTTTTTCCGCGAAGCGGTGTTCATCTTCGCCCCACGTGGCCGCCTCCTCCGCCAATTCCGACACCCTCACCGGCGTTCTCGAACGCATCATCTTCTTCAACGAGGAGAACCACTACACCATCGCGGAGTTCCGCCCCGACTCCGCCGAGGGCCGGGACGCCCGCGTGAGCATCGTCGGCGCCCTCCCCGGCGTCCAATGCGGCGAAACCCTCCACCTCCGCGGCACCTGGACCAAGCACGCCCAGCACGGCGACCAGTTCAAGATCGCCACCTTCCGCTCCGAGCTTCCCTCCAGCGTTTACGGCATCCGCAAATACCTCGGCTCCGGCCTCGTCGAAGGCATCGGCAAGGTTTACGCCAACAAGATCGTGGACGCCTTCGGCACCGACACCTTCCGCGTCCTCAGCGAAGAGTCCGGCAAACTCCGCGACGTCCCCGGCATCGGCAAAAAACGCGCCACCGCCATCAAGAAAGCCTGGGACGACCAACGCGCCTTCCGCGAGCTCTACATCTTCCTCCAGACCTACGGCGTCACCACCGGCCAGTGCGTGAAGGTGATCAACCAATACGGCGGCGAGGCCAAACGCATCCTCACCACCGAGCCCTACCGCGTCGCCCGCGAGATCGACGGCATCGGCTTCAAGACCGCCGACCGCATCGCCATCAACCTCGGCTACGCCAACGACGCCCCGCCCCGCCTCGACGCCGGCCTCCTCTACGCGATGGAGACGCTCCAGGAGGAAGGCCACACCGCCATCCGCGAAGTTGACCTCATTGACTACGCCGCCCCGCTTCTCGAAACCGAGGCCAAGTTCGTCGAAGCCCGCATCGCCGCCCTCGTCGCAACGAAAGCCCTCGTCCGCCACACCCCCGCCGGCGTGGACAACCCACTCCCCGGCTCCGGCCTTGTCCAACTCCCCGTCAACGACCGCGCCGAACAAAAAATCGCCGCCACCATCGCCCGCCTCACGAAAGTCGGCAGCGGCCTCCCGCCCATCAAAGCCGACGCCGCCGTCCAGTGGGCCGAGCAAAAAGCCGGCTTCGAATTCGCCGAACAACAACGCGCCGGCCTCAAAAACGCCCTCCTTTCCAAAGTCTCCATCCTCACCGGCGGCCCCGGCACGGGCAAAGCCCAGCCGCTCACCGCCCAAGTGCTCACGCCCTCCGGCTTCCGCCCCATCGGTAGCCTCCGCTCGGGCTCGCGCATCATCACCGCCGAAGGCACCATCGCCAAAATCAAAAGCGTCCACCCGCAAGGCGAGAAAGACATCTTCCGCGTCACCTTCGCCGACGGACGCTCCACGCTCTGCTGCGACGACCACCTGTGGCGAGCATGGACGCGCGTCTCCGTCTGGAGTCCGTCCAAAAAGAAAAAAATCCGCGCCCGTGACTGGCGCGTCGTCCCGCTCAGCTACCTCCGCAAGCGCCTCGCCGAGGACCGCGCCGAAAGCAACCGGCTCGCCGTCCCGCTCCTCTCCGCCTGCCCCGATCTCCCCCCGCAGGAGTTCTTCTGCGACCCCTACTTGATTGGCGCGCTCATCGGCGACGGCACGATCTCAACGTCCACCCAGCTCACCACGACCGACGCCTTCATTCGCGAAAAAATCCAAGGCCTTGTCGCCCCGCTCGGCCTCACGCTCAAGCCCGTCACGCTCCACGGCACCGACACGATCAGCTACCGGCTCACCCACGCCAAACGCGGCCTGCCCAACACCCTCGGCGCCCACCTCCGCAGCCTCGGACTCAACGTCGGTGCCTCCGAAAAATTCATCCCCGAAATCTTCTTCTCCGGCTCCCGCGAACAACGCCTTCAGCTCCTTCGCGGCCTCCTCGATACCGACGGCACCGTGGATAAACACGGCGTCGTTTCCTTCAGCTCCAGCAGTCATCGCCTCGCTCGCGACTTCCAAAGCCTCGCCTGGTCCCTCGGCTGCATCGCGACCATCGGTGCCGTCAAACATCCCACCTACACGCATCGCGGCGAAAAACGCGCCGGCCTCCCGTCCTACATCGTCACTCTCCAGCACCCCGAGCCCGCCACCCTGCTCAGCCTCCCGCGCAAACTCGGCCGCCTCCAGCGCCCCAACGCCCGCAAGCGCCTCGGCCACCGTCTGCGCATCGCCAGCATCGAACCCGCCGACCGCGCCCCCTGCGTCTGCATCTCCGTTGACAGCCCCTCCGGCCTCTACGTGACCGACGATTACATCGTCACCCACAACACCACCATCCTCCGCGCCCTCGTCGAAATCCTCAAGGCCAAGAAGGTCCGCGTCCACCTCGCCGCCCCCACCGGACGCGCCGCCCAGCGCCTCTCCGAAACCACCGGCGGCTTCGCCTCCACCCTCCACCGCCTCCTCAAATATGACCCGTCCAAAGGCGGCTTCGTCGCCAACGAACACCAGCCCCTCGCCACCGATTTCCTCATCGTGGACGAAGCCTCGATGCTCGACACACGCCTCGCCGCCGCCGTCATGCAGGCCGTCCCGTCGCGCGCCCATCTTCTCCTCGTTGGCGACATCGACCAACTCCCCTCCGTCGGCGCCGGCAACGTGTTAAAAGACCTCATCGCCGCGCAACAAATCCCCGTCACCCGCCTCAACGTCATCTACCGCCAGAAAGGCCAGAGCCAGATCGTCGTCACCGCCCACGCCATCAACGCCGGCGAACCAGTTCTTCCTCCCTCCGTCAACGAAGTCTCCGCCGCGCAGGCGTGGTCCGACCTCACGTTCATCGTCGCCGAATCCGCCGAAGACACCGTCCGCAAAGTCATCCAGCTCTGCACCGAGTTCGTCCCCGCGCACTACCCGTGGTTTCACCCGATCAACGACGTGCAGATCCTCGCTCCCATGCACAAAGGCACCGCCGGCGTGGGCAACCTCAACCTCCAGCTCCAAGCCGCCCTCAACCCGCACGCCAAAGCCCTCCGCGGCCCCCACGGCGAATACCGCCCCGGCGACAAAGTCATCCAGCTCCGCAACAACTACGACAAGGCCCTCTTCAATGGTGACATTGGCGTCATCGCCTCCGTGGACACCGAAGCCGGCACGCTCACCGCCAAGTTCGACGGCGCCGAGCACACCTTCGACCGAGGGGCCTTCGGCGACCTCGCCCCCGCCTACGCCATCAGCATCCACAAAAGCCAGGGCAGCGAATACCCCGTCGTCATCGTGCCGCTCCTCAAGGCGCATTTCATGATGCTCCAGCGCAACCTGCTCTATACGGCGATCACCCGAGGAAAGAAAAAGGTCTTCATCGTCGGCGAACCCGCCGCCTACGCCATGGCCGTCCGTGCGAGCGACGCCAAAACCCGCACGACCCACCTCCGCGAAAAACTCGCCGCCTCTCGGTAATAGGCCCCATGCGTCCTATGGCTCCCATCGGTCCCGTTCCGTCATCACCCGCCCGCAGCCGCGCCCTCATCCTCATTGACGCCCGTCCGCTCCGCCACGCCGCCTGGTCCGAATTCCACGCCGCCCGCAAACGCCTCGACAAAGCCGCCACCGACCTCCGCCGCCACGAGCAAACCGACACCACCGCCTATCAAGCCTGGCTGCACGGCACCTTCCCCCAGCTCGTCACCACCCTCCGGGATCTCCACTCCAAAGTCCTCTCCCTCTCCCGCGAAATCGAGTCCGTCCAGTATATGGCCGCCATGACCGGCCGCTCCCTCAAAAAACTCTGGAAAGAACACAAAGAGTATCTCGCCGACCCCGAAGCCTACGAACGCGCCCACCCGCCCGAACCCGACGCACCGCCCGACGATTTCAAAACCGACACCGACGACCTCTTCAACCGCCTCTTCGGCGAAGACAACGACAGCCGTCCTTCCGACAACTTCCCCTCAGCGAAAAACCCACCCTCCGCCACCGCCGAAGCCCGCGACCTCTACCGCCGCCTCGTGCAGCACCTCCATCCTGATCGCGGCGGCGAGTGGACGCCCGCCCGCGAACGTCTCTGGCACGAAGTCCAGCAAGCCTGGGCCGCTCGCGACGGCGACTGGCTGGCCCGCCTCGAAATCGATTGGGAAACCGCCAACAACACCCTCAGCCCCGACTCCTCCCTCAGTCGGCTGCAACGCGCCATCGCCGAGCTCCACGCCGCCCGCCGCGACACCGAGCGCAAGCTCCGCGCCTACCGCCAATCCCCCGCCTGGCGCTTCACGTTGTCCGAGAAAAAACTTCCCCAGCTCCACCGCCGCCTCGAAGTTGAACTCAACGAAGACCTCGTCGCCCTCCAACGCCAGCACGCCTACCTCCAGTCCACCATCGCCGCCTGGGAATCCCCTCCCCCCTCCCGTCGTCGCTCCCGCACAAAGTAACCTAATAGGTTACTTTGCCCTTCGCCGCCCCATAGAAGATTGCCCCGCCCGCCCACGCCCTTAAATCCAATCCCGTGCGTGAGCTAAACTCCCTGTTCGCCTCCGTCTGCTCTTGGTCGGACTTCACCGCCGCCGTGGCCGCGCTGCCCGACACCACGCAACAAGGCACCGCCTTCGCCCACGTCGTCCGCCACTACCTCGCGCATCCCCGGCATCCTCCAAGGCCTCGCCAACATCGGCGACATCACCTCGGAAACCTGGACCACACTCGGCCCCGCTTTTTTTGACTCTCTCCGCTCCGCCGCCAACACCGCACCCGCCCGTCCGCAACCTCGCCCGCCCCGCGAACACCAGTCCAAAGCCGTCGCCGCCGCCGTCGCCTACTACGCCGACCCCGCCCAAACACGCGGCAAGGTGATCCACCCCTGCGGCTCCGGCAAAAGCCTCACCGCCTACTGGATCGCCCAAACACTCGACGCCCGCCGCGTCCTCATCGCCGTCCCCAGCCTCGCCCTCGTCCGCCAGACGCTGGAGACGTGGATGACCGAGGCCGTCGCCGACGCCCGCCCCGTGGACTGGCTCTGCGTGTGCAGCGACGACGAGGTCGCCGACATGGACAACGAAGCCCTCGTCGCCCACGTCCACGAACTCGGCATCCCCTGCGACACCGACCCCGCCAAACTCGCCGACCACCTCCGCGCCGCCCAAGCCCGCCCCGGCCTCCTCGTCGTCCTCACCACCTACCAAAGCTCGCCTGTCCTCGCCGCCGCCGCCCGCGACGCCAACACCGCCTTCGACTTCGCCGTCCTCGACGAAGCCCACAAGACCACCGGCAAAACCTCCAGCTACTACGCCCACCTCCTCCACGACGAAAACCTCCCGCTCCCCCGCCGTCTCTTCATGACGGCCACGGAACGCCGCTTCGCCTCCAACCGCTCCGACGACATCGTCTCGATGGACGACCCCGCGCTCTACGGAGAGACCATCGACCTCCTCACCTTCAAAGCCGCCATCTCCGCCGCCGACCCCATCCTCTGCGACTACCGCTTGCTCACCATCGGCGTCCGCGAGTCCGAGATAAAAACCCTCGTCGCCGACAACCGCTGGCTCGACCTCGGCCCCGACGGCCTCGACGAAGTCACCTCGCTCGCCCTCGCCAGCCTCATAGCCCTCCGCCGCGCCACCGCGCTCCACGGCGTGCGCCACACCGTCTCGTTTCACAGCAGTATTCTCCGCGCCTCCCGCTTCCGCGATCTCTGCAACCGCCTCAACGACCACCTCGCCACCGAAACGCCCGTCGCCGCCTACCACGTGTCGGGAAAAATGGGCAGCGCCGCCCGCCAAAGAGAACTCGACGCGTTCCTCAACGCCACGCCCTCGCTCGTGACCAACGCCCGCTGCCTCACCGAAGGCGTGGACGTCCCCGGCATTGACTGCGTTTTCTTTGCCGACCCCAAAGGCAGCACCATCGACATCGTCCAAGCCTCCGGCCGCGCCCTGCGTCTGGCCCCCGGAAAAAAACTAGGCTACATCCTGCTCCCGCTTGTCGTGCCGGATGGCGCGACCCCGGAAGACATCGCCGAAAGCAGCGCCTTCAAATTCGTCCTCTTCGTCCTGCGAGCCTTGGCCGCCCACGACGAACGTATCATCGAATGGTTCCGCGCCACCGCCGAAGGCCGAACACCTAAAACCGGCTTGGTGAAATTCGACTTCGGAAACGTTGTCACTCCGCTCGGAGTGAGCGCCACGGAGTTTGCGAACCAGATCGAAGTGCACTGCTGGGAGAACGTAGCAAGGCTTTCATATGCGACTTACACCGAAGCCCAAATATGGGCCCAAAAACTTGGAATCACATCTCAGAGTCAATGGAGACAAACCTACGACCGGCTTCGTTTGCTCAACCAATGGCCGATGGGAATCCCCAAATCAGTCCAAGGTATTTATGCGAACCGAGGATGGATTGATTGGGGCGAGTTTTTCGGAACGGGACGAAAATCAGTCCGGCGGAGTAAGGGATTTAACCGCTACAAATTAATCTGCTTTGAAGAAGCTCGCACATGGGCAAGAGTTCTCGGTGTTAGATCATCTCAAGAGTGGCAGCAGAAATTTCGCTATGGCTTGATGCCGGAACTCGGTCCGATGCGAAACGATGTCCCAAGCCATCCTGACCGAAGCTACAAAGGCAAAGGCTGGGTTAGCTGGGAGGACTTTCTCGGCATCGCATGGCGCCCCTACCCCGAAGCCTGCGCCTTCGCCCACTCCCTCAAACTCAAAGGCCAGCAGCACTGGAAAGCCTACGCCACCGGCAAGCGCCCCGACCTCTCGCCCATTCCCGAAGACATCCCCAAATCCCCCGCCGCCGCTTACGTCGATCACGGCTGGATCAGCTGGGGCGATTGGCTCGGCAACGGCCAGATCGCCTCCACCAAACGCGCCTATCTGCCCTACGCCGAAGCCCGCGCCGCCGTCCACGCCCTCGGCTTCACCACGCGCCGCGAGTGGAACGCCTTCGCCGACGACAAAACCCGTTTCCCCGCCAACCTGCCCATCCGCCCTCACCAAACCTACGCCGACTCCGGCTGGGTGGATTGGAGCGACTGGCTCGGTTGCCCCATCGTCGAAAAACCACGCAAGAAACGCGGCAAAGCCTACCGCGATTTCGAATCCGCACGCGCCTTAGTCCAAGCCCTCAACCTCGGCGGCTCGCTCAACTGGCCCCGCTACGTTCGCGGCGAGTTCACCGACAAGCCTCCCAAGCCCGCCGACATCCCCGCGAGCCCCCGCAACGTCTATAAAACCGAGTGGCAAGGCTGGGGCGACTGGCTTGGCACCGGCAACATCGCGCCGGTCGCCCGCCAGTTCCGCCCCTTCGCCGAAGCCCGCGCCTTCGCACGCACCCTCGGCCTCGCCGGCAACGACGCCTGGCGCAAATGGTGGCAGTCCAACCGTCCCGCCGACCTCCCCTCCAACCCCGCCGCCACCTACGCCAAAGACGGCTTCACCACCTGGTCCGGCTTCCTCCACGCAAACGCGACCGCCCCGGAATAAGACCGGCCTGCTTCCACCCCGCCCTTGACGCCCGCTCCGTGTATATACACCGTATGCACATGAGCACTGCCCATCCCATCACCGCCAAGGTCTTCAAGTCGGGCAACTCGACCGCCATCCGCCTGCCCCGCTCCCTCAAACTCAAGGCCAAGGCCTACATCATCGAGCAGCACGGCGGCAGCTTCCGCCTCGTTGATCCGGCCTACGAGACGAAGCGTTTGAAGGCGCTCAAGGCCCTGCGCGGCTCCGCCCCCGACTTCCCCGATCACACCACGTGATCTACCTGCCCGACACCAATGTCTGGTCGCGTTACCTGCGGGGCCACCGGGAAGACGCGGCGTTGTGCGATCGATTGGAGGCATTGCTTCCCGCGTGCCGCCTCTCCGCCATCGCCTTGGTGGAACTCGAATACGGTGCCGCCAAGCGCCCCGATGTCCCGGCCTTCCGCACCCGCATTCTCCGCCTGCAAGCGCTGTTTCCGGAGGTCCTGACCTTCGATGCAGCCGCCGCCTATCAGGCAGGCTACGTTCGTGCCCAGCTCGCCAACCTCACCCAGCCTATCGGCCCCTACGACGCCCTGCTCGCCGGTCAGGCGCTGGCAAACGGCGCCATCTTCGTCACCCACAACCTCGCCGAGTTCGCCCGCGTCCCCGGCCTCGCCTGCGAAGATTGGCAAACCGCCTGCTGATTAAGCAGACCATGCCGCCCCTCTCCGCACCCGCCACCTACGCCGCGTTGCGCCGCGACGTCGAGGCGACGCTCCTCACCGGCCGCCTCCGCATCGACCAGGCCTGGGTGCGCACCTACTGGGACACCGGGCGCCTCATCAACGA
>JANYJB010000086.1 GCA_025361935.1 Verrucomicrobiota bacterium | reverse complement strand
TTACTTCTCGACCAACGCCGAGAGCCAGGAAGCGATCCTCGAAGACGCCTACATCCTCATCCACGAGAAGAAGATTTCCAACCTCCAGGAATTCCTCCCCCTCCTCCAGACGACCGCCAAGACCGGCAAGCCCCTCCTCATCATCGCCGAAGACGTCGAAGGTGAAGCCCTCGCCGCTCTCGTCGTTAACAAGATCCGCGGCACGCTCAATGTCGTCGCCGTCAAGGCGCCCGGCTTCGGTGACCGCCGCAAGGCCATCCTCGAAGACATCGCCGTCCTCACCGGTGGCCGTCTCCTCTCCGAAGACCTCGGCATCAAGCTGGAGAACGTCCAGCTCGCCGACCTCGGCAAGGCCAAGCGCATCGTGGTGGACAAGGAAAACACCACCATCGTCGAAGGCACCGGCAAGTCCTCCGACATCCAGGCGCGCGTGAAGCAGATCCGCCGCCAGATCGAGGAAACTACCAGCGACTACGACAAGGAGAAACTCCAGGAGCGCCTCGCCAAGCTCGCCGGCGGCATCGCCGTCATCAACGTTGGCGCCGCCACCGAGTCCGAGATGAAGGAAAAGAAGCAGCGCGTCGAAGACGCCCTCCATGCGACCCGTGCGGCCGTTGAAGAAGGTATCGTGTCCGGCGGTGGTGTCGCCCTCCTGCGCACCGCCAAGGCCATCGACGCCGCCATCGCCGCCCTTGATGGCGACGAGAAGCTTGGCGCCCAGATCATCCGTCGTGCCGTCGAGGCCCCGTTGAAGCAGCTGTGCTTCAACGCCGGTGTCGAAGGCGCGGTCGTCGTCCAGCAGGTTCTCGCGAGCAAGGGTGCCAACGGCTACAACGTGGCCACTGGCTCCTACGAAGACCTCGTGAAGGCCGGCGTGGTTGACCCCACGAAGGTCTCCCGCATCGCCCTCCAGAACGCGGCTTCGATCGCCGGCCTGCTCCTTACCACCGAGTGCATCATCACCGATGCCCCGGACAAGAGCCCGGCTCCCGCTGCTCCCGGCGGCGGCCACGGCGGCGGCATGGACTACTAAGTCTGTCTGTTTGCCGATTCGCGTATTCGCGAGTCCTTCACAACCGGCGCGCCCGCAAGGCGCGCCGGTTTTTTTGTGACGTTTTGGTCGGGACTGTTTCGCGGGCTTGCCCGATCTGTGCGGCTCGCGTTGTGTAGGGCACCATGGAAGTCATTTTTCTAGGCACCGGCACTTCCCAGGGCGTTCCCATGATCGCGTGTGATTGCAAGGTCTGCACTTCCGCCGATCCGCGCAACAAGCGCACGCGCACCTCCATCCATGTCGTGATGGACGGGCTGCACATCCAGGTGGACGCAGCGCCGGAGTTTCGTCTGCAATGCCTGCGGGAAAATATCCGCTGGGTTGATCTCTTCATCCTCACGCATGGACACGCCGACCACATCACCGGCATGGATGACCTCAGGCGTTTTTGCGATCTGCTGGGTGGAGTTGCGTTGCCGGTTTACTCGACGGGCGAGGGGATGAGCCGCGTGCTCTCCATCTATCCCTACACGATCATGGAGCGGCCCATCTCTAAGGGATACCCCGCTTTCAAACTCATCGAAATGCCCGTCGTCTTGGAACTGCCGCAGGGCACCATCCAGTCCACGCTGTTGCCGCATGGAGGCGTGAACACGCTCGGCCTGGTGTTAACGGAGCGAAGCAGCGGGAAGAAGTTTTCCTATTACACCGACTGCAAGCGCATCCCCCGCGAGGCCGTCGAGTTTGCGCGAGGTTCGGAGGTAGTCGTGCTTGATGGTCTTCGCCCGGACCCGCATCCATCCCACATGAATGTGGATGAAGCCGTGGCGGCGGCAGTGGAGATCGCCGCGCCCCAAACCTATCTCACCCATATTACTCACCTCATGGATCATGTGGAGTGGAGGGCGAAGCTGCCGGAGAAGGTAACCTTTGCTTATGATGGTCTTAGGCTGAAGTTGTAACCCGCTTTCGATAATAAAAAGGGATTAGTTATGTTTTTAGATAAACTTAAAAATATTTCTTGCGCTTTAATTCCTACTAACTCAATGTAGTTTAAATTAGTCGTATCAATGAAGCTCTCAAAAAAAGGCGAATACGCCCTCCGCGCTCTGATCGATCTTGGCATTGCCGCCGAGGTTGGGCGTCCGCTGGTGCAGGTTTCTGAGTTGGCAGCGAAGGAGCTGATTCCGATCAAGTTTTTAGAGCAGATCATGCAACTCTTGAAAGAAGAGGGCTTCATCGAAAGCCAGCGTGGCAAGTTTGGCGGTTACCGTCTCGCGCGGCCTGCAAATAAGATCACCATCGGCTCCATCGTCCGCCTGATCGACGGTCCGCTCGCCCCGATTGGCTGCGTCAGCCACACGGCCTACGAAAAGTGTAGTTGCCCCGACGAGACGCACTGTGGGCTCCGCATGTTGATGCTGGATGTTCGCAATGCCATCGCCGGGATTCTCGACCGCTACACGTTGGCCGACGTGGTCGAGGTGACTCTTCGCAAGATGCGTCGCGACAATGTGCCCCTGCCTTTTTCCGATGCGCCCGCCGCGCGTCGTTCGCCCGTCAGAAACGCAGCCCGACCTGATCTCAAGCCCGTTGAGGGCATCCTCTCCAATCTTTTTCCAGATTACAGCATTTAGCCGATCGCCATGAGCTCCACCGCCAAATCTCCAATTTCCGCTTCGGAAATCCTTTTGCCCGCCTGGCTCGAAATCGTCCGCCAGAAAGTCGAGGGGCTTCGCTACGGCGTCGTCCAGATCGTCGTGCATGACTCGCGGGTCACGCAGATCGAGCGCACGGAGAAGACGCGTCTTCCCGGCCAGAGCGATTTGGCGGAGTAAGCCCGCGCCGTCGCCAGCATCCCTTTCCTCCTACCGGTCACACCAGAGGCGGTTTTATCCAAAGACACACACCATCATTCCGGATCTTCGACCAGATAACTGGAGAGTTCCTCGCCTTAGAACTACAACTAACATGAGAACCATCCCTTCCGCCGTTTGCACGGCGCTGGTCACCGCTATCACGGCCGTCGGATTTACGACGGCTTCCCTTCACGCCCAGGCCGCAAGCCAGGACGACATTAAGGCGCTGCGCGAACAAATCCGCCAGCTCGACCAAAAACTCCGCGTGCTCGAACGCAACACGGAGATCAAGGAAGAGACTGCCGCAGCCGCCGCGAAAAAATCTCCGAAACTCACCGTGAGCGATGGACGTGTCGAAGTTGCCTCTGCCGATGGCGCCAACTCGCTCCGTCTGCGCGGACTCGTGCAGGCTGATACCCGCTTCTACCTGGACAATGCCAACGCCGCCCAGGACGGCTTCTTGCTGCGTCGTGCCCGTCTCATCTTCGAGGGGAAATTTGCCGATATCTACCAATATGTCGTCCAGCCCGAATTTGCCGGAACCGTCCAGATTTTGGATGCCTACGTAAATGGTGCCTTCACTTCCGGCTTTCAGGTTCAGGCCGGCCGTTTCAAGACCCCAGTGGGATTGGAACAGCTCCAATCTGACGCGTATGCGTTTTTTAACGAGCGTTCCATCGCGACCAACCTTGCTCCCAATCGCGACGTGGGCGTCCAGATTCACGGCGACCTCTTGAACCAACGCCTGACCTATGGCTTGGCTGCCGTGAACGGCGTGCTTGAGGGCGGTAACTCGCCCACGACAAACCTTAATGCCGAGGGTGACTTCACCGTCGCCGGCCGGCTCTTCGCTACGCCGTTCGTCAATGACAAGGACTCCGCCCTAAAGGGGCTTGGGTTTGGCCTAGGCGCAACCCATGGCAATTACGAGATCGGGGCTCCCGGCACGACCTACAAGACGGATGGGCAGCAGACATTCTTTGCCTACCGTGCCGCCACCGTCACCAACGGCGCCGCGACGACGATCTCGCCTCAGGCTTATTACTACTACGGTCCGCTGGGCGTTCTTGCGGAATATTTCACCTCTTCGACCGAGTTGCGCAATGGCGCCAACAGCGAGGATGTTACCAATACGGCTTGGAATCTGTCCATCGGCTATGTGTTGACGGGTGAGGAATCCAGTTATTTCGGAGTCAAACCGGCCACCACCTTTAACCCGTCTGCCGGCACATGGGGCGCCTTCGAAGTTGTCGGTCGCGTGGCGCAGGTGAACATCGATGACAATGCATTCACTGGTGGCGGCACCTCGATCGCCGATCCGACTACCACAGCTAGCACGGTCACGTCCTATGGCATTGGCCTCAATTGGTATCTTTCGAGGTCGGTCCGCACCAATTTCGACATATTCCAGAGTAAATTCGACTTTCATAGTGCACGTCCTGTCGCTGGAGCACTTTCTGACGACGAATTGGCTATTATCACTCGCTTCCAAGTCTCATTCTAATGCCTGCAATTATTACTTTTTATGAAACACATATTTTCAGCCTTTCTTTTCCTATCATCAATTTTTGTCGTTCCGGCATCGGCCAAAAACGTGGTCCTGCGGGTCGGTTATTTTCCCAATATCACCCATGCCCAAGGAATGATTGGCAGCGACTCCACCTCTCAAAATCGCGGCTGGTTTGAGCAGCGTCTTGGCGATGGCGTGACTGTGCAGTGGTTCGCTTTCAACGCTGGACCGAGCGCGATGGAGGCCATTCTTGCTGGCTCAGTTGATCTGACTTACGTCGGGCCGAATCCCGCGCTCAACGCCTACATCCGTTCACGCGGCGAAGAGATTCGTGTGCTTGCTGGCTCGGCCCTTGGAGGCGCCGCACTCGTGGTGGGCAAGAACAGCGGCATCACGAAGCCGACTGACTTCAAAGGCCGCACTGTGGCGACCCCACAACTGGGCAATACCCAAGATGTCGCCGCCCGTGCGTGGCTCAAGAAACAGGGCTATCGCATCACCCTTACCGGTGGCGACGTGTCGGTGGTGCCCATGGCCAATCCGGATCAGCTCAATCTGATGAATTTGGGCAAGGTTGATGCCGTGTGGACGGTTGAACCTTGGGTTTCCCGCCTCGAACAGGAAGCCGGCGCTCGCGTCTATCTCGAGCAACCCGATGCTGTGACCACAATCCTCGTCTCGAGCGCGAAGTTTCTGCGCGAGCAGCCTGCGCTTGCGGCAAAGTTTCGCGCCGCCCACGTCGAGCTGACAGCTTGGATCAATGCCCACCCGGAGGAAGCCCGTGAGCAGGTGCGCGCCGGTCTCAGCCGGGCTGTGAAACGCGAGATTCCCGCATCGCTGGTCGCCCATGCCTGGCCGCGCATCCGCTTCACCGATGAATTAAAATCCGCCCAGTTGGAAAGCTTCGTGACAGATGCACGTAGTGTTGGCTTTCTGCGCGATGCCATCCCTCTCGACCGTCTCTTTCCTGTTCTTCCATGACCGTTGACCCCGAACCCCTCAGCCCCACGTCCTCCAAGCTCTCGGTTCGAGACGTAAGCAAGCGCTTCGTCTCAGGATCGAGAGAGATTCATGCTCTCGACCGTGTCTCCCTCGAAATAGGGGAGGGGGAATTCGTGTGTCTCGTCGGTCCCAGTGGCTGCGGCAAGTCCACGCTTCTTAATCTCATCGCCGGTCTCGACCACGCCGATGCCGGTGCTGTGCTCAATGACGGGGCCGCGATCGACGCACCGGGCCGCGACCGCATGATGATGTTTCAGGAGTCCGCGCTGTTCCCTTGGCTCGATGTGCTCGGCAACGTGCTCTTCGGCCTCAAGCTTAAGCCTACGCTGACCAAGGCCGAGCGGGTCGAGGTGGCGCGTCATTACCTGCGGCTGGTCGGACTTGAAAAGTTTGAACACGCCTACGTGCACCAGCTTTCCGGCGGCATGAAGCAACGTGTCGCGCTGGCGCGGGCGCTGGCGCCCAACCCGCGCGTGCTGCTCATGGACGAGCCTTTTGGTGCCCTTGATGCGCTTACGCGCGAACAGCTCTATGGCGACTTGCAGGATATCTGGGCGAAACACCGGAAGACGATTATCTTCGTCACGCACAATGTGCGCGAAGCGGTCTGTCTTGGCGACCGCGTGATCCTGTTTTCACCGCATCCGGGGCGTATCCGCGAGGAATTCGTTATCGATCTGCCGCGCCCGCGTGACATCAACAGCGTGGATCTGGCCCGCTATTCCACGCGCATCACCGCAGCGCTTAAAAATCACGTGAACAGACAAGGAGAGATTTCCGAATGAAACGTATTCTATTGATCGTGTCTTTTTTTGCCGCGCTCTTCGTCGGTTGGGAGATGCTGGTGCGCGCCGGCATATGGTCGGCGGTGCTGGTTCCTTCTCCGCTCAGCGTGGGCGAATACCTTTGGTCGGCCCTTCGGGACGGGACGCTGGTCGATTCTTCGTGGGTGACGATGCGACGTCTGCTCGCCGGTTATGTGGCGGGCATCGCGCTCGGGCTGCCGTTGGGTCTCTTGACGGCGCGTTTTCGTTTCCTTCGCGATACGCTGGGCTTGGTTGCTCTCGGGCTACAGACGCTGCCGAGCGTGTGCTGGGTGCCGCTCGCGCTGCTCTGGTTTGGTCAGACGGAGGGCGCGATGTTTTTCGTCGTCGTCATGGGCACCGTCTGGTCTATGATCATCGCGACCGAGAACGGCGTCCGCAACGTGCCGCCGATCTATGCGCGTGCCGCCCTTACCATGGGATCGTCGGGGATTCATACCTGGGTATGCGTGCTGCTGCCGGCTTCGCTGCCGTTTGTCGTCAGTGGCATGAAACAAGGTTGGGCCTTTGCCTGGCGTTCGCTCATGGCGGCGGAGATCTATGTGACGGTTCTCAGTGGCTTCGGCCTCGGGCATCTGTTGCATTATGGTCGCGAGCTCAATGCCATGGAGCAGGTCATCGGCGTCATGTTTGTGATCATTGGCATCGGCCTTTTGGCGGACAAAGCCCTGTTCTCTCCCTGGGAGCGTTTTCTCCATCGTCGCTGGGGCACCACGGCCTGATTCCACGAGTTCGCGTTTGCCCTTTCTCTCTCGAATCTCATCATTCCCGTCTCTCTCGTTAACCCACCACCATCATGGCCCGCATCTATAACAACATTACCGAAACCATCGGAAATACGCCGCTCGTCCGCCTCAACCGCACCGCCGCCGAGCACGGGGCCGTTGCCGAGGTGCTCCTGAAGCTCGAATTTTTCAATCCTCTCTCTTCCGTCAAGGACCGCATCGGCAACGCGATGATCGAAGAGGCCCTCAAGACCGGCCGCATCAACAAGAATACCACGCTCATCGAGCCCACCTCCGGCAACACCGGTATTGCGCTGGCTTTTGTCGCCGCCGCCAAGGGCCTCAAGCTCATCCTTACCATGCCCGAGACGATGTCCCTCGAGCGCCGCAAGCTCCTCAAGATTCTCGGTGCCAAGCTCGTCCTCACCGAAGGGCCGAAGGGCATGAAGGGCGCCATCGCCAAGGCGGAGGAACTCAATAAGCAGATCCCGAACAGCGTCATCCTCCAGCAGTTCGCCAATCCCGACAATCCTGAGATCCATCGCAAGACCACCGCCCTTGAAATCTGGAACGACACCGATGGTAAAGTGGACTTCGTCGTCTCCGGCGTCGGCACGGGCGGCACCATCACGGGCGTAGGCGAAGTGCTCAAAGCAAAGAATCCCGCCATCAAGATCGTCGCCGTCGAGCCTGCCGGTTCGCCCGTCCTTTCAGGTGGCGCGCCAGGCCCGCACAAACTCCAAGGCATCGGCGCTGGCTTCATTCCCGCCGTCCTCAACACCAAGATCATCGACGAGATCATCCAGGTGAAGGAAGACCAGTCCGGCCCGGTCTCGAAGCAGACGATCAAGCTCGACGGCATCCCCGTCGGCATCAGCTCCGGCGCCGCCATCTTCGCCGGCCTCGAACTCGCCAAGCGCCCCGAGAACAAGGGCAAGAAGATCGTCGTGATAATCCCATCCTCCACCGAGCGCTACCTGTCCTCGTGGCTGTTCGCCGATGTTGATGTCGAGAGCGACAACATCTCCGACCTTATCGTCGCGCCCTCCGCGACGGCCTGAGTTCTAAATCCAGCGAGACGTTTGTTTTCCCAACGCCGGTCTGGAAATTTCCGGACCGGCGTTTTTGTGTCCCAGTCGAATGCCTTAGTTTCCCTTGCGCTCGCTGGACCGATACCAGCGGTAGAAACACGTAAAGAAAGCGAGGAAAGTCACGCCCATGCCGCCGACTTTCATGATGATCGAGCCGAATAATTGGTCGTCACTCGGAGAGAAATCGGGGAAAAGACGAGGGGCGTAGGCGTAGGTTGGGTAAAGCACGTCGTCAGAGAATGCGATATAGGCGAAGACTGGTGTCATGCCGATGACCACTGCCACGAGGTAAAGCATCTGGCCGGCGGGACGGATAGGCGGGAATTCCTTCGAGGGGCTCAGAAGCGGCCACCAATAAAACAGCGCCGCGCCGAAAAACATAATGTGTTCGAGAATGTGAACCCAGCGGTTTTGCAGGGCCCAGTCGTAGAGCGCGGGCACGTGCCAGATGGAATAAGTAAGAATGTAGATGAGGCCGCAAACCAAGGGGCGGGTTAGAAAGCCCAGCAGGTGTCGCAATGACGGTTGAGCGGTGACGGGACGCACCAGCCAGTCCGGCAGTCCGAGCAGCATAAGAACTGCCGCCGGATAGATAAGCAACGCGTGTTGCACCATGTGGGCGCTGAGGAGAAAGCGTTCGCCGGCCTGGTCGAGCGGCGAGCCGACGGCCAGGTAGAAGATCACAAGCGCACCGTAGAACATGTTCGCTTTCCGTGTCGGATAAGCGGAGCCGGGCGCGAGTTTGTCGCGCAGCGGGCCGGTAAGGATCGCGTAGAGCCAGCCGACAAGAATAAGACCGCCGATGAGGTGGGGTTCGTTATGCCAGTGGCGCCAGTCGATCATTGCAGAGAGGGCGCGATGACTGCCGCCAGTATAGCGGCGCGGACATCAGACGGCCTTGACCGTTTGGACTGCGGTAATGGCCGAAAGATCCTTCGAAGTGAGCGGCACGCTGTCGTGGTCGTTGAAAAGCGCGAGCAGGGCGGCCGAGGTGCCGCCGGCGAGAATCAAGCCAATCAGGAAGAGGACGGTGCAAAACAGCTTGTCCCACTTCAGGTGCATGAAGAGGAAGATGCCGATGATGAACTTGATAACGAGGAGGGTCATCAGTCCGGTGATGATGATCCACTTGGCCAGCGGGAGATAGACCAGAACGACTTCCATGCCGGTCATGACGGCGAGAATCATCGCCATCTGCACGAGCAGGTGGAACTTGCTTTCCTGAGGGGCGTCGTGGCCGCTCGAGAGGGCGGGAGAGGGTGCGCTCATGGGGGGGATCAAAGGAATTCGAGCAGGTAGACGACGGTAAAGATCACGATCCACACGATGTCGATGAAATGCCAGTAGAGGCCGAGCGACTCGATGTCGATGGCGTTGGCCTGGCTGAAATCGACCGCTTTGCGGGTGCGTCCGAGACAGTAGAGGATGGCGTAGCCGACGAGGGCGACGGCGATCAACACGAGGTTATGCTGGCCGGCGTGGGCGAGGGCTCCGGCGGTGAACCCGTGCTCCTCGACGGCGTGCGCTGCGCTCACGACTATCGTAACGCTGGCAACCGCCACGGCGGCGAAGACGACCAAGTGTCCGAGGGAACGCAGCACCCAGGGGCGTTCGTCGGCGGGCTTGAAGGTTCGGATATACATCAGCGTGAGCCAGAGAACACCGATGGCGACGTGGCAGCCGTGCGTGCCGGTGAGGGTGAAGAAGGTCGTGCCGAACATGCTGCTGGAGGGCGTGAGGCCCTCGGCGAGGAAGTTGCCGTATTCGAATACCTGGCAGCTCAGGAAGGTCAGGCCGAAGACGATCGTGCCGAGGAGGAGGCTACGGACGCTCTTGACGCTGCCTTTCTGGCTGGCGTTGACCGCGAGGGCGACGAACAGAGAGGAAATGAGGAGCACGAACGTCGCGAACAACGTCAGGTCCATCGAGAAGAGTTTCTTCGGATCGGGCGAGTTCGGCGTCTGGTGCAGGCGGTAGATCAGATGCGTCGAGATGAGCGTGCCAAAGAACATGCAGTCCGACGCGAGGAACGCCCACATGAAGAGCTTCTTGTTGGGAATGCCAGTCGTCGTGGTGTGGTCGGTGTGATGGTCGATGGCGTCGGAGGCCGCGTGAGTGCTCATGCTGGGAGAGGGATTCGGAAAATCTTAGTGTTTGTCGTGGCCGTGGCTGTCGTCGCCGTCGAGGTGGACGTGGTAGCCGCCGGGGCCTTCGGCGGCCCAGAAGTAAACGGCGAGGACGAAGATTCCGCCGCCGATAATCGCCCATAGGAAGAGGTGATTGACGAAGAGGATTGCGCCAATCAGGAGGCCGACGGCCGCGAGCAGAGGGAACCAAGATTGGCTGGGCATGTGGATGCCGCCGTGGGCGGATTCGGTCTTGGCGTGCTCGGCGTGTTCCTTGGCGATCTCCGCCTTGTGGGTCTTCTCATACCAATAGGCGTCGCGGGCGTGGACGGTCGGTAGGACGTCGTAGTTGTGCTCGGGAGGAGGCGTGGGCAGCGACCATTCCAGCGTGCGGGCGTCCCACGGATCGATGCTGACCATTTCGCCCTTGAAGTAGGTGCGGATCATCACGGCGAAATAAACGACGATGCCGATGGCGAGGATGAAGGCGCCGATGGTGGCGACGAGGTTGGCGTCGTTCCAACCCATGTTGCCGTCGTAAACGGCGGTGCGGCGGGGCATGCCGTTCAACCCGAGGAAGTGCATCGGGAAGAAGGTGACGTTGAAGCCGATGAAAATAAGCCAGAAGGAGAGCTTGCCCCAGAACTCGGAGACCTTACGGCCGAAGATGAGGGGAAACCAGTAGTGGATGCCGGCGAGCAGGCCGAAGACGGAGCCGCCGATGAGCACGTAGTGAAAGTGGGCGACGACGAAGTAGCTGTCCTGCTGCTGGGCGTCGGCGGGGGCGGCGGAGTGCATGATGCCGGAAAACCCACCGAACATGAACATCCACACGAAACCGAGGGCGAACATCATGGGCGTGCGCATCTGGAGGTGGCCACCCCAGAGGGTGCCGATCCAGTTGAAAATTTTCACGCCCGTGGGCACGGCGATGGCCATCGTCATGAGCGAGAACGCGGCGGTCGCCACGGAACCCATGCCGGTGGTGAACATGTGGTGAGACCATACGCCGAAGCCGAGGAAGCCGATGGTTGCGCCGGAGAATACGATGATCGGATAACCGAAGAGCGGCTTGCGCGAGAAGGTCGGGAGGATTTCCGATATGATGCCCATCGCCGGAAGAATCAGGATGTAAACCTCGGGGTGGCCGAAAATCCAGAAAAGGTGCTGCCAGAGGATCGGCAGGCCACCGGCGGCGGCCTCGAAGAAATTGGTGTTGAAGGAGCGGTCCATCATCAGCTCCACGAGCGCGATGGTGATGGCGGGGAAGGAGAGGATGATGAGAAACGCCGTGAACAGGGTCATCCAGGTGAAAACGGGTAGACGCATCATCGTCATGCCGGGCGCGCGCATGTTGATGATGGTCACGATGAAGTTCAGCGAGCCGATGACCGAGGAAACGCCCAGGATCTGCAGGCCCATGATCCAGAGGTCGGTGGACATGTCTCCGCTGAACTGGTCGGAGTAGGCTTTATTGGTGAGGGGAGCGTAGCCAAACCAGCCGGCGTCAGGAGCGCCGGATTTCACGAACCAGCCGATGTTGAGGATGATCGCGCCGACTAGGAACACCCAGAAGGCGAAGCCGTTGAGACGGGGGAAGGCCACGTCGCGCGCGCCGATCTGGAGCGGCATGATGTAATTGAAGAACGCCGCCGAGAGGGGCATGACCGCGAGGAAGATCATTGTGGTCGCATGCATCGTGAACATCTCGTTGTAGGTCTGGTGCGAGATGAACGTGTTGTTCGGCACCGCGAGCTGGATTCGGATGAGCAGGGCCTCAAAGCCGCCCACGAGAAAGAAGAACAGCGCGGAGATGCCGTAGAGCAGGCCGATCTTTTTGTGGTCCACCGTCGTGAGCCAGCTTACGAGGCCGGTCTTGGCGGTGGGACGGGTGAACAGCCACGAGCGCTTGGGAGCGGAGTGGGTTTCGGTGCCGGCGTGGGCGGCGGGGGAGGAAGCTTCCATGATGTGGGCGATCGGGAAAATTATTTAAGGCTGAGCAGGTAGGCGACCAAGGCGGGAGCCTCGTCGTCGCTGACGGAAATGTTGGGGACGAGGCGTCCTTCCTCGGCTTTCATGTAGCCGTTCATGACGCTGCCGCCGCCCATGGGGACGCCCATATACATCTTGTTGCCGGGCTTGACCTCGTGGGGACGGGTGATCCAGCGGTGAAGGTTTTGCGGGGTGTTTTCGAGCAGTCCGGCGGCGATGGTCGAGCGGCTGCCAATGTGGGTGAGATCGGGGGCGAAGGGCGCGCCGCCGCCTTCGCTGCCTCGGATCGCGTGGCAGGTCACGCAGGTCTTGGCGGTGAAAAGCTCGCGGCCTTTGGCGATGAGCACGGGGTTTTCGTTGGCGTCGGGGTGTTGTTGTTTGACCCAAGATGCCAGAGGATCGGCGTCGAACGCGGCGCTCCAACCGGGGGCGTTGGGGCCGGGGTTTTTGAAGGTATAGGGGGCGGAGATAGGCTGGGCGAGGGCGGCGGCGTCCGGCGCGGCGACGGAGCGGGCGGGGGCTTTTTGGTTGGCGAGCCAAGTAGCGTAGTCGGCTGCGTTGAGCGCGATGACGCGGAAGCGCATGACGGCGTGGTCTTCGCCGCAATACTCGGCGCACTGGCCCCAGAAGTAGCCGGGAGTGTCCGCTTTGAGCCAGAGGTGGTTGCCGCGGTTGGGGATCATATCCACCTTGCCGGCTAGCTTGGGAACCCAGAAGGAGTGGATGACATCGGTCGTGCGCAGGTTGATGCTGACGGCGCGGCCGGCGGGGATGACAAGCTCGTTGGCGGTGGTGAGGGGGCCGACGCCGTCTATCTGCTCGGAGGGATATTCGAACTTGAACCACCATTGGTAGCCGGTCGCGGTGATTTCGAGGGCGTTCTGTTTCTCGGCGGCGGGAACGTCGTAGTTATACCAGATGGCCTTCAGGGTCGGGATGGCGATGAAGACGAGGGCCAAGACAGATGCGGCGATGAGGCCAAGTTCGACGAGCGGATTACCGTGGCTTTGAGGAGGAGTGGGGGCGTGTTCGTCGGCTGCGTTGCGGGCCTTGTATTTCAAGGTGGCGTAGGTGAGCACGCCTCCGACGAGGACAAAGATGATGCCTGTGACCCAGACGGTTACGTAAAAAACATCGAGCTGCGACTTGGCCACCGGGCCGGCGACGTCGATGGTCGATTGGGGGCCGGTGAGCCAGTTCAGCCAACCACCTAAAAACAGCGGCATGGCGGCGACCGCGGCGCAGGAAGCGACACGGCGAAGAATGGAGCGGGAGGTGAAGGGAAGACTCATGTGACCGGATACGAAAATTAGCCGTGTGAAGACACGGAATTACAAGCGAACGAGCGTCGGCAAGCGGGAGGGCATTTCAAGCTATAAAACTAACGGTAATCTTTGGCGAGTTTATGACCGGCTGACCGGCCACCAAATATAGAGGAAAAAATACACCAATACGCCGGTGACGCTTACGTAATACCAAATGGGGAAAACGACGCGCGCCCAGGCCTTGTGCCGCGCAAAGTCGCCCATGAGCGCCAAGCTGAAGGTTTTTGGCACCAGATAGGCGATGCTCATGGCGAGCAGGATGTGGGAGACCAACATTACATAGTAGATGATACGGATTGCGCCGACGCCGCCGAAGGGTGTGTGCACGCCGTGAATCAGCGCCTTGTGGGTGACGTAGCCGACGAGGAAAACGGCCGAGACAAAGCCGGCGGTGAGCATGAAGGCGCGGTGCGCGGTTTTACGCCCGGTCTTGATGCAGATGAATCCGGCGGTGATCAGCATCGTGGCGAAGCCGTTTAGCGTGGCGTTGAGCGCCGGGATGTCTTGGACGGTCATGATTGATAAAGGCTTTTCCGGTCAAAAAATATAACGGTCGGCCACGAGCGCGCCGAGTTGCAGGGGCAGCCAGCCGATGGTCGTGAAAAATAATTTACGGGCGGCTTGGTCGCGTCCGGCAGGTTGCATAAACGAGACTGCCCGTGCGATAAACCATGCGCCAAGCAGCACGGTCGCACCTGCGTAGTAGATGCTGGTGAGCCCGATGAACGTGGGCAGAAGGCTCACGGCAATCAGCGCAAAAGTGTTGAGCAAAGACCAGCGGGCCACGCGGCCGCCTTCGTGATCGCGCACCGGCAGCATGGGGAAATGCACCGCCGAGTAGTCGTGACGGTAGGTCCAGGCCACCGCCATGAAGTGTGGTATCTGCCAGAAAAAAAGCAGGCCGAACAAAATCCAACCGAGCGCTGACACGCCTCCCGTCGCCGCCGCCCAGCCGATGAGAGGCGGAAACGCGCCCGCCACCGCGCCGATCTCGGTGGACCAGCGCGACCAGCGTTTGGCTGGCGTATAGACCGCGAGGTAGGAAATGATCGTGAGCAGCGCGAAGATCGTGGCGAGGCCGTTGACCTTCACGAAAAGAAAACCGAGTCCGGCGGAGCAAAGCAGGCCGCCGAGCACAAAGGCAGACCCGGTCGCGATCTTGCCCGCGGGCAGGGGGCGGTCCGCCGTGCGTTTCATAAGCGCGTCGGTGTCCTGCTCCATCCATTGGTTCAACGCCGCCACGCCGCCTGCACAGGCCGAGGTTCCCAGCACGAGGCAGGTGAATTCGCCCGGATACCAGCCGGGTTTTGCCGCAAGGTAACCCACCAGCGTTGTGATGACGGAAAGAAAACTTAACCGGGGTTTGGTGAGTTCCAGATAGTCGCCGAAGCGGGCTTTGGCGGGCGTTTCGGTCATGGGGGGCGCGTCGGTCATGCGCTGGAATGTCCGATCGTCTCCCGGTGGGTCCACCACGTGATGCCGAAGGTCACGGCCAGCGTGCACGCGCCGACGATGACATGGGCGGTTGTGAGATAGGGGTCACGGTAGGTCCATATGACGGATGCACCCAAAGCCACTTGCAAAAAGAGAAACCCTACCATCACGCCCGCCGCCTCCTTCAGGCCGGCCTGCGCGGCTTTTTCCCGCCAGATGCGCACGGCGAACCAAAGTAATGCCACCGTCAGCACCAGAGCCATGAGGCGGTGCGTGAAGTGGATCGCGACGCGAAAATCCCACGCGGCGGGCAGCCAGCTTCCGTCGGGTGTGCTCTCTGGAAACACTGGGATGGCGAGGCCCGCGAAGCTGTGGCGCATGATGGCGGCGACCGCGAGTTGCGCGAGGATAAGGGCGCAGCAGGCCACGCCGATTTTACGCAGGCGGACGGCGGCCTCGGCGGCGGCTCCGGCTGCGGGGCTTAACCACGGGCGAGAGAGGCTCAGGGCGATGGCGAGCAGCGTGCAGACGTAAACTTGCGCGAGGCATGCGTGCAGCATCGCAAAAAGCCGGCCCACGCTGGTGTTGATCGTGTCAACGTGGTGGTGCTCGAGCAGCACGCGCAGCCCGCCGACGATGGCCTGGGCGAAAATCAGCGCGACCGCGAAGCCGGCGAGTTTGCGCAGCCAGGCGCGTTCTTCCGTGCGCCAGATCCAAAGCGCGATCGCGATGGTGATGAGGCTCATCAGCTCGGCGCTCAGGCGGTGCGAATGTTCGGCGAATTCCGCAGCGTCGCTCAGCCAGCCGGCCGGGTTGACCGAGCCGTTGGAGAGCGGCCAGTCCTTGAAAACCATGCCCGCGCCTATGCTCGTGGTGAACGCGCCGAGCATCACGAGGACGAACACCCAGAACCCGCCGATGGCGGCGAACCAGGCGAGCGCGGGTTTGTAAGCGTTGGTGCGATGAGAGGGCTTGAGGAAGCTCATGATTGGTCTTTGGAACGCAAAGAAAGGGAGAAGCTACCGTCCGCAATCCCTTTGACAATTTTTTCCTTGGGGGAATCCGTAAAGGGTCATGGTTTCTCTCAAGCTCCGTCTGCCGCTCCTACTGACTGCTTGCGCGTTGGTCGCGTGGCTGCCCGCCTGCAAACCGGGGAAAACGCCTGCCAGCGCGCCAGCCGAACCCGTCGAAAAACATTACCCGCTTACGGGGCAGATATTAAAGATCGATGCCGCCCAGACAACGCTGCTCGTGCAACACGACAAAATCCCCGGTTTCATGCCGGCGATGACGATGGAATTCACGGTTTCCGACGGTGATCTCGCCAATGCCAAGGAAGGCCAGCGTATCCGCGCCGACCTCGTGATGGATGCCCAGGACAACGCCCGTCTCGAAAAGATCTGGCCCGTTGATCCTGTCGCCGAGTCCGCCGTGCAGGCTGCCGCCGGGGCTCTGCGCCAAGACACGGCGATCCGCGGCAAGAGCGCCTACCGCGAGGTGGGCGAGAACCTGCCTGATTTTGCGCTTTATGATCAAGACGGCAGAGTGGTCACGGCGGCGCGTTTTCGCGGGAAGCAGGTCATGTTAAACTTCATTTTTTCGCGCTGCCCGGTGGCGACGATGTGCCCGGCCGCCACCGCCAACATGACCACGACACAGCGCAAGGCGCACGAGGCGGGCATCGCCAACATCGAGTTTGTTTCCATCACGCTCGATCCCGACTACGACACGCCGGGCGTGCTCAAGGAATACGCCCGCGTGCGCGGCATCGATACGTACAACTTCTCTTTTCTTACCGGTCCCGAGGGCGCGATCAAAGACTTGCTCACCCAGTTCGGCATCATCGCGGCGTTCGACGGCAGCATCCTCAAGCACACGCTCGCCACGCTGCTCATCAACGAGCAGGGCAAAATCATCTGGCGTGCCGACGGCAGCCAGTGGTTCCCGGATGATTTTGTGAGCAAGATGCGCAAGGAGGCAAAGTGAGCGACGCGCCTGCCACCGCATCCTTAGGCAATGTCGCCCGCTGGCGGCAGGTCTTTTTGCTCACGGTCGGGGCGGTGGCTCTTTATGCCGTGATGAGGTTATTGCCCACCGGAACCAATCTGCATAACTCCGATTTCACCGTGCCGGGGCAGGGGCAGTTGGAGTATTGCGACCCATCGGCCCCGCAGTTCATCTCGGTGACGACGGCGCGGTCGCCGGTCACCATGACGCTCGTCGGCGATTCCCCCGCCGCGACCGGACGCGAGACTCGCTACGTTCTCACGCTTAAGACTTGGAACGGTCAGGATATCGGCCCGGTTGATCTGCTTGTTTCGCAAACGAGAAAGATCCACCTGCTCGTGGCCGACCCTTCGTTGCAGGATTACCAACACATCCACCCCGAGCCTGGTGAAAAAAACGGCCGGTGGACGTTTGCGTTCACGCCTCGGTTGGGCGGGCGTTATCGTGTCTATGCGGATTTCACGCCGGTGGCGACGGCCCGCAGCCTCTACGCCGCGACCGATCTTCAGGTGGCCGGTGAAACGGCTACGGCGACGTTTCCGTTAGCGTGGAGTTTTGAGCGAGACGGCTATTGTTTCGAACTCGCGGTGGCCTCGTTGCCCATCCGCGCTCGTCAGCCGGCCGATCTCACGTTCACGGTCAAGCGCAGCGACGGCGGGCCGGTGCCGATGGACACGGTGATGGGTGCTTACGCGCATCTGGTGGTTTTCGATGCTGGGCTCACCGGCTTCGCGCACGTGCACCCGCAGCAGGCGGATATTTCACGAAAACCGGACGCGTTGAAGCCGGTGCTTACGTTCAAACTGATGATTCCGAACGCGGGGCGGTTTGTGATCTGGGCGGAGGTTAATCTCGGCGGACGCCTTGTCTTCGCGCCGTTTTGGTTTGAGGTGGCGCGGTGAGCGCGACCGTTGAGATTTCCGAGCCGGGACTTCAGGCCGATCAGCGGCTGCTCGACCGGGCTTGGCTGCGCATCGGGGCGGGGCTTGCGGTGGCGGGGCAGTCGATGGTGTTCAGCCTCGCGGTCAACATCACGCCGGCGACGGGGGCGGGTTATTGGGTGATTCATGGCGGTCTCATCGGGTGCGCGGTGGCCGTGCTTGTTTTTCTGGGCGGCGATCTTGTGAGGTCGGCCGTCGAGTCTTTGAGGCGGCGGCGCATTAGCGTGGATCTGCTGTTTTTTGTGACGCTACTCGGTGCGTTGACGGGTTCGCTGGTGAGTTCGTTCACGCACACTGGGTCGGTTTACTACGAAGTCGTTTCGATCTTGGTCGTTGTTCACACCGTCGGAAAAATGCTCGGCGCACGTAGCCGTCTCGCGGCGTTGCAGGCGGTGGACCGCACGCGACAGACGTTTGAGACGTGCCGGGTGCGCCGCGATGACGGACGCATTGAAGAGTGTTCCGCCGAGAGGGTGACGTCCTCCGATTGCGTGGTGGTTTCACCGGGGGGCGCGATAGCAGTTGATGGAGAGATTGTCGGCGGGCGCGGTTATATTCAAGCGGCGTCGATGACGGGCGAGTGGCGTCCGGTGTCTCAGGGACCGGGAGAGCGCGTATTGGCGGGGACGTTTTCGGTGGACGGGAATTTTGAGATTCGCGCCACGCCGGGGCCGCGTCGGCTGGATGCAATTCTCGCCGAGGTGGAGCGGGCGCGGATCGCGCCGAGTCGGTTGCAACAGCAGGCGGACCGTCTCATGGCGTGGTTTCTACCGCTCGTCGTCGGGTTGAGCGTGGCGACGTTTTGTTTTTGGTTCACGCGGGTGCCGTGGGACAGGGCTTTGTTCAACGCGATGGCGGTGCTGCTGGTGGCGTGTCCGTGTGCGCTGGGCCTGGCGACACCGGTGGCGGTGTGGGGAGGGTTGGCGCGTTTCGCGAGATTGGGTCTCGTGGCGCGCACGGGTGATTTTATCGAGGTGTTGTCGCGGTGCGACACCGTCTACCTCGACAAGACCGGCACGCTCTCGGGCGAAACTCTGCGTGTGATCGAGTGGCGGATGGCGGCAGGCTGGCGTGATCAGGAAGCGTGGCTAAACGCCGCCGTGCACGCCATGGAAGCCTTGTCGCCTCATCCCGTGGCAAAATCGCTCAGGCAGGTTTGTCACTTATTAAGTGACAAACTGGTTTTGGGAGAAGTAAGGGAAGAGGCGGGTTTGGGCGTGGTGGCGCAGGTCGTGGATGCGCATGGAGCTTGGGTCGAGGTGCGGGTGGGGGAGTGGGCGTTTCACAAGGGAGCGGTGCTTAAAAGCGCGAGCGACGACAAGACGATCTACGTGTCCGTGGAAGGTGTGCTCGCGGCTGAAATCACACTCGGCGAAATGTGGAGGTCGGGGTTGGCGGACGCGCTGGCGGAGTTGAAAGCCCTTGGGCTCACCGTCGAGGTGCTGACGGGCGATTCACATCCGCCGGCGGACCTTGGCGTGCCGGTTCGCGGCGGGATGACGCCGGCGGGCAAGCAGGCGAGGGTGAACGCACTCGTGGCGGATGGGCGCACCGTGCTTTTTGCGGGCGACGGCGTGAACGATGCAGCGGCGATGAGCGCGGCGCAGGCGTCCATCGCGATGCGCGGCGGAAGCGAACTCGCACGTGCGGCGGCGATGGCGGTATTTGCAGGCGACGACCTGCGCTTCCTGCCCGAGGCGATCCGCGTGGCGCGCAAAGTCGTCGCCAGCGTGCGGGGGAATCTTCTGTTTGCCGCGTGCTACAATATTGTGGGGATGGCGCTAGCCGCCGCCGGTATGTTGCATCCGGTGGCGGCGGCTTTGCTGATGGTGGGATCGAGCGCCTGGGTGAGTGTGCGGGCGCTGCGCAGCTCTCTCTGATGGAAACCCGCGCTGACCGTGTTTTGAGATATTCGCTTTTCAAAAGCTCGGTTATGAGTGATTAATAGAGTTTCACTTCCCATGACTCGCGTCCTTCTGACCACCACGTCCTTCCAAGACACGCCCGGCGTTCATCACGACATGCTTGCCGCCAGCGGTTTCGACATTGTCCGCGAACGCGGGCCGCTCCCCGAGTCCCGCATGCTGGAACTCGCCGGCCAATTCGACGCCTACCTTTGCGGTGACGACGCCATGACCCGCGCCGTCATGGAAAAATCCCTCCCGCGTCTCAAGGTCATTTCCAAATACGGCATCGGCCTCGACAAGATCGACCTCAAGTCCGCCAAAGACCTTGGTCTCCCCGTTCTCTTCACCCCGGGCGTCAACCACACCACCGTCGCCGAACACACGTTTGCCCTTCTCCTCGCCACCGTGCGCAATCTCGTTGTCGAGGCCAACCACGTCGCCGCCGGACGCTGGACCCGCATCACGGGCAACGAGGTCTGCGGCAAGACACTCGTCCTCGTAGGTCTCGGCCGCATCGCCAAGGAAGTAGCCATCCGTGCCCGCGCCTTCGGCCTTCGTGTCGTCGTGTTCGCCAACTACTGGGAGGAGGATTTCGCCCGCTGGCACGGCATCGAGCGCGCCGAGACACTCGACGAAGCGCTCAGGCAAGCGGACTTCGTTTCACTTCACACCAAGCTCACTGCCGAGACCAAGGGACTCCTTGACGCCCGCCGTCTCGCGTTGCTTCCCAAAGGCGCCGTCATCGTCAACACCGGTCGCGGCGAACTCATCGATCTCGCCGCCCTCGTCGCCGCGCTCAAGGCCGGCCACCTCCGTTACGCCGCCGACGTGCTCGACCAGGAGCCGCCGCCCCCCGACCACCCGTTGCTCGGCCTGCCCGGCGTCATCCTCACGCCGCACATCGGCAGCCGCACCCACGAGAGTGTCCAGCGCCAAGCCTCCTGCGCCGTGGACAACCTCACGCTCTTCCTCGCGGGGAAGCAGCCCATCGCCCGCGCCGTCTGACCTGCTTACCACCTGTTAATCGCTACCCATTCCTTCTCTATTCCCATGCCAGAACTCTTCTACGTCATTCCCGAAGCCCAGCATAACGCGCTCATCTCGGCCGCCTACCAGCACCGCGGTTTCCACGCCGACGAATCCGCCGAGGGCGCACGCTTCTGCGCCGAGGCCACCCGTCACGGCATCCGCACGCACAACGGCATCAAGGCCCTCCACCTCGACCACCTCTTCGGCTCCGGCTCGAAGGGCTGCGTGCCAGGCGCGCAGATCGAGGAAATCCCCTCGCGTTTCGAGGCCGCCAAAATCTGGAACGCCAACAAAAAACTCGGCCAGTCCACCGCCTACCGCGCCATGGACGAAGCCATCCGCCTCGCCGACAAATACGGCGTCGGCACCGTTTCCGTGGACAACGCCTTCCACTACCTCTGGGGCGGCGGCTACGTGATGGACGCCGCGCGCCGCGGTTACATCGCCTACACCAACTGCACCGCCGCGCTCGCCGAGGTCGTTCCATTCGGCGGAAAGTTCCCCACGCTCGGCACCAACCCGCATTCGTGGGGCTTCCCGACCACCGACGCCGTCGGCTACCCAATCGTGATCGACTGGGCCACGTCCGTCGTCGCCATGGGCCGCGTCCAGCAGCTCAAGCGCGAGGGAAAATCCCTCCCGCCTATGGCCGCCGTGGACAAGGACGGCAATCCTACGATCGACCCCAATCTCGCCACTTCGCTCCTGCCGTTCGGCGCGCACAAGGGCTACGGTCTCTCGCTCATCAACGAGATCGTCGGCGGCTTCATCGGCGGCTCGCTGCCCACCATTCGCAACCGCTGGGATCAGGTCGCGGCGGGCGACAAGGGCACTTGCGCGTTCTTCTTCCAGGTCATTCACCCCGAGGCATTGAGCAGCGGTGCGTTTGCCAAAGGCCGCAACCAGAATCAAAACGTGAAGGCCGTCATCGAGGATGTCCTCGGTCACGGCAACGAAAAATCCATGCTCCCGGGCCAGCTCGAGGCGGGTTGGGCGAAGCACACCGCCGCCGCCGGCGGACTCCTTTTCTCGAAGGCCGAGATCGACGCCTTCAACGAACTCGCCGCCGAAGCCGGACAGCCGCTCTGGAAGCACGAGGCTTTCAAAACGGTCACGATCTGACGCGCCGCCCCGGCCGGTTTCACTTTCCTCGGACGGTCAACGCCTCGGCGAGCCCGACGAAGAAGCCGGTGTCGCCGGGCAGCGCGCGCAACGCGTCGAGCGCGAAGGCGGTCTGTTCCTTCGCCATGCGGCGGGCCGCCTCGATGCCGTGCAGTTTCACGTAGGTCGTCTTGTCGGCCTTCGCGTCCTTGCCGGCGGTTTTTCCCAACGTCGCGCTGTCGGCAGTGGCGTCGAGCACGTCGTCGATGATTTGAAAGGCGAGTCCAAGATGGCGTCCGGCGCTGCGCAGCTTTTCGAGATCGGCTTCAGTCGCCCCGCCGATCAGGCCGCCGCAAACCAGCGAGGCTTCGATCATCGCGGCGGTCTTGTTGAGGTGAATGTAGTCGAGATCGCCCGGGGTGGCGTCGGATTTTTTCTCGGCGAGCAGATCTTGCATCTGTCCGCCGATGAGGCGGGCGCCGCCGGCGGCATCTGCCAGTTCGCGCACGAGTGCGGTCGCGAGGCGCGGGTCGGCCGCGTAATGATTGGAGAGGAGCACGAAGGCGTGCGTGAGCAGCGCGTCGCCGGCGAGCAGGGCGGTCGCCTCGTCAAACTTCCGGTGCGCGGTGGGACGCCCGCGACGCAGGTCGTCGTTGTCCATGCAGGGTAGGTCGTCGTGGATGAGCGAGTAAGTGTGGACGCACTCGAGGGCGACGGCGGCGGGGAGGGCTTCGGCGATGGATTTCGCGAATAACTCGGCGGCGGCGAGGACGAGGACCGGGCGGAGGCGCTTGCCGCCGGCCTGCAGGCTGTAACGCATCGCTTCGTGGATGCGTGCGGGGCCGGCGTGCGGGCCGGCGTGCGGGGGCACGAGTTCGTCGAGCGCTTGATCCACGCGGCGGGTGAGCTGGTTTAATTTGGTTGTGAAGTCCATCGGCAGGCGGCTACGGTTTACACAAAAACAGCCCGCCGCAATGCCTTCCCTTGAACAAGTTTGCAAACGCCTCTTTTCGCGCCCTTGGTGGTATATCAAAGTTATCATCGGCGCCCTTCTACTGATTGTGCCGGTAGCGCATTTTTTTGCCTTCGGATATCTCTACGAAATGGTGGATCAGGCGAGACGGGGAAACGAATTGTCGTTTCCCGAATGGGGTGATTGGCGCCGCATGTTTTTCAACGGAGTGGCGACGTTTGTGATTTTCTTGGTGCTCTGCGTCGCTCCTATTTTAATCGCGTGGATGCTGACGTATCCGCTGAGGGTGCTGCCGATCAACTTCGGGGTGTTTCTCTATTTGCCTTTAATGCCTGCGCTGATGTTGGCGGGGCCGCTTTCGGCCGCCGGGATTTACCAGTATCAGAAGCGCGGCGAGTATAAGGATGCGTTCCGGCTCGGCGTGCTCATCGCGATGCTGCGCTCGACCAAGGGTTATTTCTGGGTCCCGACGCTGGCCCTCATTGGCTTCATGGTGGTCGGGATGCCTTTGATGACCTTCACGGTGTTCGTGGGGCTGGCGGCGAGCTGGGTGTATTATGCGGCGTATTTCCGCTTCGTGGAAGATTCTCGCAAAAACGGTTCGCGTCCTTGAAATGTGAAAAACTTCGCCGGTTTCCAGCGAGGGCTGGCGTCTTTGATTCCTTAAACTTTTTATGGCTTCCCTGTCCAAAACTGAACGTGCGCTGCGCGGTCCAGGAGTCTTTGAAATCACCCTTGGGGTGCTTCTGAGCATCTCTCTCGGCGTGGTGCTGGCGTCCGTTTACCTGATCTTCAAACCCGTGGAGACGGTGAAAGAACTGCCGAAGGAACCGGTGATCGGCGCGGTTTATTACGTGCAGGGCTCGGCCGATGCGAACAAGGCGCGCCAGTGGCAGCGCAAGCGCCAGATGCTCAGCGAAGGCGTCACGGCGGATATTTCCTTCAGCGAGGAGGAGCTCAACGCGTGGATCGCCAGCGTCGTCCCGCAGGCCGACACCGCCAAGCCCAAGCCGGGTCCGGCTGCCAAGCCTGATGATAAGGCCGCCGCGCCCGCCGCTGCCGGGCCGCTGGTCGTTGTGGATCGTCCCAATTTCCGCATCCGTGACAACGTTCTCCAAGTGGCCTTGCCGACCACGATAAACGCCTTGGGGTTCAGCCTGCCGCTGGTTTTGCAGGCGCGCGGTCACTTTGGGAAAAACGCCGTCGGTTTCGAGTTTGTGGAAGACCAGCTCTACTTCGGGTCGTTCCCCGCACACCGGGTGCCCGGCCTCAAAAACCTGATCGTTGCGCGTCTTTTGGCGGCGCAGGATATCCCGGGTGACTTGCGCACGGCTTGGGGAAAACTCACCTTGGTCGCGGTTGAGGGCAACACGCTGCGCCTTTCTCTGCCGTGACGCGTGCCGGCAGGTGGTTCGCGGTGTGGGCCCTGGTGTTGATCACAGGTCTCGCGGGCCGGGCCCAGAATACTCCGGTGCGTGCTGCGGCGGTTGGGGCAAACGACTCCCCCCTCGTTTTCTACACCGGGGCCGGACAGTTTGAGATCATCGCGGTGAATCCGCAGGCGGCGCAGGACGCCCTGATTCTGGCCAACAGCGTGTGGCGCTCGCTGGCCCGCCCCGTCGGGTTGCCTGCGGATGGATTTTCATCGGCGGTGGCGGTGCGCCTGGTGCCCGAGGCCAAGTGGAATGATCCGGCGGTTTTCAAAGTGGTTGCCGAACCCGGCGGGCTGGTCGGCGTGCGCATTTGCTGGGGTGAGAATACCGACGCCCGCACCATCCGGCGCGCGCTGGTGCAGGCGGTCCTCTTGCGGCAGGCGGTGGCCATGCACGGCACTGCGCAGCGTTTGACGGTGCCTCTCTGGCTGGAGCAGGCCTGCGTCGCGCTGGGCGAGGCCGGGGACCGTCCGGCGATGTTCGACGCGATGAGGCAGGGATCGGCGCGACTTGCGCCGCCACCCCTGGAGACGTTGCTGCGCTGGAAACGCGGCGAGCCCGAGGAACGCGGACGCGTGCTGGCGGCCTTCTGGCTGTTCCACCATTTGCAGGCGGAGTCTGGCGACACGCCCTGCTGGGCCAAGTGCCTGCGCGCGCTGCTGGGCGGAATTGATCCGATGCAGGCGCTCCAAGAAAACTACGGTGGCGCATGGAAAGATCCCGACTCGCGCGAACTATGGTGGCAGACGGGTTTTTGCAATGTGCGCGCCAGTTCGACGCTGCCGCTGATGTCCATGCAGGAAACCCGCGACTGGCTGGCGGATCGTTGCCGCTGGCTGGCGATCAAAAACGGGCGCGAACAGGTGCTTTCGTTCGATGACCTGTGGGCCGCGCGAAAAGAGACTTGGGTGAAAACCGGGATGACGGAGCGCGCTCAGCAAATCGAAAACCAACTTCTGCGGCTGCATCCCTTTTACCGCAACGCGGCGATCTCACTCGGGCGGATGTATCAGGCCGCAGCGAAGGGAGCGGAGGAAGAGTTCAAGGCGGCCAAGCTGGCGGTGTCGCAGGACGCCAAGGACGGGCAGGAATTGGAAGCTGCCACTACGGAGTCGCTCGATGAGCTTGAGGCGCGGCCGCGTTGAGCGCGGCCGGCCCGATTTCGTTCTCGTCGCTCAAGCCGCCGTTTGCGTGCCGATGTTGTGTGCGGTGGCGTCCCTCGGAAGGATCACGCGGTCGCACCAGTCGCCGAAGCCTTCACCGGCGCTACGCTCCAGGGCGTAGCGTTTGATGATCGGGGCGAGCTTGGTCACCGCGTCGTCGATGGTGATGCTCGGAGAGAACAGGCGGTTGAGGCGCGTGCCGTTGTAGGATGCCCCGAGGTAGAGCGCGTATTTGCCGGGGGCCTTGCCCACAAAGCCGATCTCGGCGAGATAGGGGCGGGCGCAGCCGTTCGGGCAGCCCGTCACGCGAAGGCTGATGGCGTCGTCCTTCAAGCCGGCCTCGAGGACGGTTTCAAACTTGGAAATAATGTCGGGCAGCGCGCGCTCGCTCTCGGCGAGGGCCAGACCGCACGTGGGGAGGGCGACGCACGAAAGCGCGTTGAGGCGCAGGCGCGAGCGGTTGTTTTCCTTGTCGAGGCCGTGGCGCGCGAGGATGGCGTCGATGACGGGTTTCTGCGCCTCGGTGACGCCGGAGATGGTGACGTTCTGCGAAGGCGTGAGGCGGAAGTCGCCCGTGTGAATGGCGGCGATCTCGCGCAACGCGGTCTTCATGGGCCAGCCGGGGATGTCCTTGATGCGGCCGCTCAGGATATGCAGACCGTAGAACCAGGTGCCGTCGGCGTTTTTGTGCCAGCCGTGCTTGTCCTCGATGGTGGTGAACTGGAATGCGCGCGCCTCCCCGAAGCGGACGCCCGAGCGGCTCTCAACCTCGGCTTTGAACCAGGCGACGCCCTTGTCCTGGATGGTGTATTTGAGGCGGGCGTGCTTGCGGTTGGTGCGGTCACCATGGTCGCGCTGCGTGGTGAGCACGGCCTCCGCGACGCGGTTCACCTGGTCGCGAGTAATGAAGCCGAGCACGTCGGCGAGGCGGGGGAAGGTCTCCGCGTTGCCATGGCTCGTGCCGAGGCCGCCGCCGACGGTGACGTTGTAGCCGGCGAGTGCGCCGTTTTCGATGATGGCGATAAAGCCGAGGTCCTGTGAAAAAATGTCCACGTCGTTCGACGGCGGCACGGCGAAGGCGGTCTTGAATTTGCGCGGCAGGTAAGTCGCGCCATACATGGTCTCCACCTCGGGCTCGCCGCCGGCGACGAGTTCCTCGTCGAGCCAGATTTCGTGATAGGCGCGGGTCTTGGGCAGGGAGTAGTCACTCCAGTTTTTGGAGTCTTGGTAAACCTGCTCGATGACGGGCGACTGCTCGGGATTGACCGGGCCCATGACGTTGCGGTTCACGTCGCCGCAGGCGGCGATGGAGTCAAGGAGCACGGTGTGCATGCCCTTGATGAGCGTCTTGAGGTTGCCCTTGAGCACGCCGTGAAACTGGAAAGTCTGGCGCGTGGTGATGCGCAGGGAAGGTGAGGCGACCTTGTCGGCGAGGTCATCGAGGACGATCCACTGGCGCGGGGTGGCTTTGCCGCCGGGCAGGCGCACGCGCAGCATGAACGAATAAGCTTTGTCCTTGCCGGCGCGCTTGAGGGCGATGCGCTGGTCGCGGTCGTCCTGCTGATAGAGGCCGTGGAACTTGGTCAACTGTTCGCTATCCGCCGAGACGGTGGCGGTGGTGGCGTCGGCGATCTCCGCCTTGAGATTGCCGCGAAGCAGGTTCGAGGCGGTTTTGATACCTTCGTTGGCAGCGAGCGGCTTCGGAGCGGCAGGATCGATGGACATAATAGAGGGTCGAACGTGCAGTCGATATCCCTGTCCTTCAAGCGGGAAAACAAGTTAGTTGGGTAAGTTACTTTGAATTCCTTCGGGAGGGGCGGGCCATGCGGTTTTTTCCGCTTTTGCAAAACACGTTCTGGACGTTGTTACGCATGATTGGCACACTTTATAAAACCCCTACCCAACTGTGATCATAAGCACCGCCGAACTCGCCTCCTTCATCGAAGCAAAAAACGCCGCGCCTCACGATTTTCTGGGCATGCGTCCGCATAAGAAGGGAAGAAGCCAGGGTGTGTTGGTGCGCGCCTTCCTGCGCGACGCCAAGGCTTGCGCCGTTGTCGATCTCGCCACGAATACCGCCGTCGAGATGGAGTTGCTCGCGCCCGAGGGTTTCTTCGAGGTGTTCATCCCGAAGCGCAAGGAGGTCTACGCCTACCAGCTCCGCGCGACGCGGCACTGCGGCGAGATACGCCAGTTCTACGATCCGTATTCGTTTCTGCCCACGCTCGGCGATCAGGACCTCTATCTCTTCAACGAGGGCAACGAACACCGCATTTACGAAAAACTCGGCGCCCACGTCCGCGATCTTGGCGGCGTGACCGGCGTGTCCTTCGCGGTCTGGGCGCCCAGCGCGGCTCGCGTGTCGGTCGTCGGCAACTTCAACCACTGGGACGGCCGCTATTTCCCGATGCGTTCGCTTGGCGCATCCGGCGTGTGGGAGATTTTCATCCCCGGCCTTGGCCAGGGCGAACTCTACAAATTCGAGATTCTCGACCAAGCCGGCAACCCGCGCGTCAAGACCGATCCCTACGGCACCTATTTCGAGGCGCCCCCCGGCAACGCCTCCATCGTGCACGACCCGCGCGGCCACCAATGGAACGACGCCGAGTGGATCGCCCGCCGCGAAGCCAACGCCGGATCCATCGACCGCCCGCTTTCGGTTTACGAAGTCCACCTCGCCTCGTGGAAGCGCAAGGTCGAGGACGGCAACCGCGTCTTCTCCTACCGCGAACTCGCGCCCATGCTCGCCGATTACGTCACCGAGATGGGCTTCACCCACATCGAGGTCATGCCGCTCGCCGAGCATCCGTTCGATGGCTCGTGGGGCTACCAGGTCACGGGCTTCTTCGCGCCCACCCAGCGCTTCGGCACGCCGGATGATTTTTCGTTCTTCATAGATTACCTGCACCAGCGCGGTGTGGGCGTTATCCTCGACTGGGTGCCCGCGCACTTTCCGCGCGACGCCTTTGCGCTCGCCGAGTTTGACGGCACGCATCTCTACGAGCATGCCGACCCCCGCCAAGGCGCGCACTCGGACTGGGGCACGCTCATCTTCAACTACGGGCGCAACGAAGTCCGCTGCTTCCTCGTCGCCAACGCCCTTTCCTGGCTCGACCGCTACCACCTTGACGGTCTGCGTGTGGATGCCGTCGCCTCGATGCTCTACCTCGACTACTCCCGCAAGGAAGGCGAGTGGATCCCCAACAAGTTCGGCGGACGCGAGAATCTAGAGGCGATGGATTTCCTCCGCCAGACCAACGAGGTTGTTCACCGCTATTATCCCGGCGTGCTGACCATCGCCGAGGAGTCCACCGCGTTTGCTGGTATCTCGAAGCCCGTCTGCGACGGCGGCATCGGTTTCGACTTCAAGTGGAACAT
>JANYJB010000068.1 GCA_025361935.1 Verrucomicrobiota bacterium | reverse complement strand
AGATACAACGTATTGATGCGCATGGGATTATGAATAATGAATTCCGTATCATTATCCAGCTCATAATCAATAACTTGCGCAATTAATGAACCTCGTCTCATCGTTGTTTCTCCGGCCTAACTTAGCGCCATTCGGGTCAGGGCGAGTTTAGTTAGTTTCCTAGACGCACTCTTTAAATTGGCAGGTCAGCAACGCACCCCGCCGCCTTCACGAGCCGGCCTTACTTCGCCACGGGGCGGCCGTATTCGTCCACCAGGATGTCCTGCGGGACTTGGATGGTGCGGCCGTCGCTGGTCGTCTCGGTGTGCCAGACGCGCACGACGTGCGGCTCGTTGGTGAACGGCTTCTGCACGCCGCTCACGACACCTTCGCCCACGCCGTAAACCGCGCCGACGACGTTGCCGCCCACGACGCCTACCGCCGTGCCCACGCCCTGGCCGATGGCGGGACCGGGGTGCTGCGGGTTGGTGGCCGAGCGGCCATCCGTGGTGGAGCAGCCCGAGGTGAGCAGGGCCAGTCCCAGAAGTCCGCCGATGAGAAACGCGCCTTTGGTATGCATGGGAAGAAGGGAGTTGATGTTTAAGGATGCAGCCGGATGAGACCGCCCGCAATCTCGGAAGTGCCGTCAAAGTGAGGCGGCCAAGCCGTTCTCCGCGGATTTCGCGGATGGTGCGGATGATCGATCCGGTGGAGATGGAAGCGTTGGGCGTTCTCCGCCCCCGGTTTCTGCATCCGTGTAATCGGCGTAATCCGCGGAGGGTGGAGCGGTTGAATTTTAAGATATGAAGGCGGGATGGTTTTCGTCGTGCCTCGGGCGGGCTGGGCGTTCACGTTCGGCGGCTTGATGCGCAACCACCTCCAGGAAGCCCGGGCCACGCTGGCGCTCGCCCTGCCGATCGCGGTCGGGCAGGTGAGCCAGATGCTGATGGGCGTGGTGGACAGCGTGATGATCGGGCATGTGGGCACGGTGCCGCTGGCGGCGTCGGCGTTGGCGAGCGGGGTGTTCACGGTGTTTTTTCTGGTGGGGGTGGGGCTGCTCATGCCGGTGGCGGTGCTGGCGTCGCGGGCGCACGGGGCGGGGGACGACGCGGCGGGTGCGGCGTGGTTGAAACACGGGGTCGTGCTCGCGCTGGTGGCGGGCGCGGCCGAGGTGCTCGCGATGGCCGGGCTGGCGGCGGGGCTGGGCCGTCTAGGGCAGCCGGCGGAAGTGGTCGCGGCGGTGAACCCATTCTACACGCTCATCGCGGTGTCGCTGGTGCCGGCGCTGGTGTTCCAGGTGTTCCGGCAGTTTGCGGAGGCGATGGGGCGTCCGTGGATGCCGATGGCGATCATGCTCGGCGGGGTGGGGCTGAATGTTTTTCTGAACTGGGTGTTCATCTACGGCCGTCTTGGCGCGCCGGCGCTGGGGCTGGCGGGGGCGGGCTGGGCGACGCTGGTCTCGCGGGTGGCGGTGCTCGCGGTGATTTACGCGTGGCTGCGGCGGTCGTCGGAGTTTCGGGCGGCGTGGCCGGTCGCGTGGTGGCGCGGGTTGAGCGGCGCGCGTTTCCGCGAGATGCTGCACATCGGGGTGCCGGCGGCGGTGATGCTGTTTTTCGAGACGGCGGCGTTCATGGCGGCGGCGTTGATCATGGGCTGGATCGGTGCGGCGGCGCTGGCGGCGCACCAGATCGCGCTCAGTTGCGCGGCGTTCACGTTCATGTTTCCGCTCGGGCTCTCGATGGCGGTGGGGATGCGCATCGGCAAGGCGGTGGGCGAGGGCCGCACGGCGGCGCGGCGGTCGATCGGCTTCGGGGCGCTGGCGTTGTCGTGCGTGGTGATGAGCGTCGCGGCGGCGGTGTTTGCGCTGGCTGGCGGGCGGCTGGCGGGGGGCTTCATCGATGATCCCGCAGTGGTCGCGCTCGCGGCGAAGCTGCTGGTGGTGGCGGCGATTTTTCAACTGTTTGACGGCGCGCAGGTGGTGAGTTCGGGGGCGCTGCGCGGTCTGGCCGACGTGAAGGTGCCGGCGGGGATTACGTTTGTCTCCTACTGGCTGCTGGCGATTCCGGCGGCGTATTTCCTGGGGCTGCACACGGCGCTGGGCGCGGTGGGTGTGTGGATCGGGCTGGCGGCCGGACTGGCGGTCGCGGCCGCGCTGCTCTGGCGGCGGTTTACGGTTTTGACCCGGTGATCGCGAGATGTCGGCGCATCTTAGAGCAGTTCAAATAATAACGTAGCCGACAAATAATCCAAAGGGTGGAGCGCGTTGACCCCAACGTGCTTGCTTGAAAGGCGACTGCGCCGCAACGCGTTGAGGTCAACGCGTTCTACCCACGCAGCAATGGCTACTTTTTATTTTAAAACGCTCTAGCCGAGGGCTTCGGCGAGCGCGGCGATGATGTCCTCGGCCGGTTCGCAGCCGATCGACATGCGTAGCAGCTCCGGCGAGAGGCCGGCGGCGGCAAGCGTGGCGCGTCCGGTTTCGCTGGTGACGAGGTCGTAGTGCGCGAGATAGATGAACGGGCAGATGAGCGTGGTCTTCATGCCGAAGCTCGGGCCTTTGGGCAGGCGCAGGCGGTCGTAGAATTCCGCGAGCGGCATCGCCAGCTCGAAGGAGATCATGCTGCCGAGCGCGTGGGGCGAGCGGGCGATCTTGAGGTAGTTGTCGCGCGAGGCGGGGTGATGGGACCAGTGGAGGGTCTTGATGCGCGGGTGGGTGCGGAGAAACTCCACGACGGCGGGCGCGGAGCCGTTGATCTGCGTGATGACGGCCGGGGTGTCGCCGATCTGGGCGGCGAGGCGATCGAGGTCGCGCGAATAGACGGGCTCCAGTTCGCCGGGCAGGCGGGCGCGGAACTCTGCGGCGTGCGGGCTCTCGGGGTTCACCACGACTGAGCCCATGATGACGTCGCCTTCGCTGGCGGTGTATTTGGTGAGGGAGTTGACCATCACGTCGGCGTAGGGGAGGACGTCGATGTTGAGCGGCGAGGCGATGGTGGGGTCGATGATCAGCAGGGCGCCATGCGAGCGGCACAGGTCGCGGATGGCGGCGAGGTCGGGCGTCTGGATGAGCGGGTTGGTGGGAACCTCGGTGATGATGCCCGCAATCTGGTCGCCCTGCTCGGAGAAGAGCCGGCGGAGCGCGGCGAGTTCGAAGACGTCGCTTTGAAAAAGATAATCCTGCGCCGGTTGGTCGGTGAACTTTTGGAGGATCGCGATGGTGTCGAGGTAGAGCCAGCCGAGCTGGAGCCAGCGGGTGCGGCCCTTGGCGCGCTGCAGATCTGCGGCGACGCGGAAGGCGCCGTAGATGGCGTTCATGCCGCTGGGGGCGAGGAACACGTCGCCGGCCTCGGCGTGGCCGCTGGCGCGGGCGACATGGCCTTTGACGTTGCCCGCCGCGTAGCCTTCGAACGTTGTCTCGGGCTGGGTGGAGTCGAGTTCGCCGACGCGCACGAGGTAGTCCTCGGCCTCGCGGGACGAGAGGAACATGCCGGTGTGCTGGAGAAAGGTTTTGGCGCGGGCGGACAGTTCGGCGTTTTCAGCGAAAGCGACGCCGGTGAGCGGGCCATCTTCGAGCAGGCGCACGTCGGGCGAGGCGAGGTGGGTGCGAAGGCGCTCGGCGGCGCGGCGCGACGAGGTGAGCCACAAACTCTGGCCTGCGAGTCCCTGTGTGCGGATGAGGTGCGCGGCGGCGCGCTTGGCGAAGGGATGCACCACGAAGCGCGGGTAGCCGGACGTGAGGTGTTTGGTGATCTCGGGGTCCTTTTCCTCGTAGCCGATGACATCGCGCATGGTGGGCAGGCTACAGGAGACGCCGTGCAGACTGGCGGGGATGCGCTGGCCGAGAGGGATGTGCGTGAACGCCGACATGAAGCGGGCAACGTGAAGAATCGTCATGCCGCTGGCAACGCCAGTATTGAAATCGCGACGCCGCCCGCCGAAGGTCGCGCCGCATGAAACTTGTTTCCTGGAACGTGAACGGCCTGCGCGCCGTCCTGCAAAAAGGCTTTGCCGACTACATGGTCGGCACGGGAGCTGACGTGATCTGCCTCCAAGAAACCAAATGCCATCCCGGCGACGTGCAGGGTGTGACGTGGCCGGCCGGTTATAAGCCGTTCTGGAACTCGGCGGTGAAAAAAGGCTACAGCGGCACGGCCGTCTTCACGAAGCACGCGCCGCTTTCGGTGACGTATGGCCTCGGGCACGAGCTGCACGACCAAGAGGGGCGTGTGATCACAGCGGAATTCGCGGATTTTATCTTGGTGAACGTTTATGTGCCCAACGCGCAAAACGAACTCGCCCGGCTGCCCTACCGCCAGAAGTGGGACCGTGATTTTCTCGCCTATCTGAAGGCGCTCGAAGCGAAAAAGCCCGTGGTGGTGTGCGGCGACCTCAACGTGGCGCACGAGGAGATCGACCTCGCGCGACCGAGGGAAAACGTGGGCAACCCCGGTTTCAGCGACGAGGAGCGGGCGGGCTTCCGGGCGTTCTTGGCGGCGGGGCTCGTGGACACGTTTCGCGAGTTTGAGAAAGGCCCCGGCCATTACTCATGGTGGACCTACCGTGCCGGTGCGCGTCCGCGCAACATCGGCTGGCGCATCGACTACTTCCTCGCCTCGTCCGCGCTCAAGCCGCGCTTCAAGCGCGCGTGGATCGAGCCGCACGTGATGGGCAGCGACCATTGTCCGGTGGGATTGGAGTTGCACGCATGAGCGCCGCAATCCGTCGTCCGCGCACGCGTTCTCCCTGGGCCGAGTTGCGCTCGTCCGGCATCCATGGTCGCGGACTCTACGCGAGCAAGGCGATTCCCGCCGGCACGAAGATCATCGAATACCTCGGCGAGCGCATCACCAAGGCGGAGTCCGACCGCCGCGAAGAGCTGCGCCTGGAAAAAGCGAGGCGAGGCCGCGCCGACGGGTGCGTGTATATTTTCGAGCTCAACAAGCGCCACGATCTCGATGGCAGCATGGCGTGGAACACGGCGCGGCTCATCAACCATTCTTGCGAGGCCAACTGCGAGAGCAGCAAGGTGCGCGGGCGCATCTGGATCACGGCCGTGCGCGACATCGAGGCGGGTGAGGAGCTGAGCTTCGATTACGGTTTTGGAATGGAAAACTGGCGCGAGCACCCGTGTCGCTGCGGCACGGCGAAGTGCGTTGGTTTCATCGTGACAAAAATGCAGCGCTGGCGCGTGCGGCGGGTGTTGCGGGCCGAGGCTCGCGTGCATCGCCGAAAGATGAAAACTGCCGCCGCATGAACTCGCGCGAAGCAAACGAACTCAAGGCCCTGCTGAGGCGTGCGCCCCGGCTCACGCTGGCGGTCGCGGAAAGCCTCACCGCTGGGCAGGTGCAGGCGCGCCTCGGAGCGATCTCCGGCGCTTCGGAATTTTTTCTCGGCGGCATCACGGCCTACACGCTGGAACAAAAGGCGAGGCACCTTGGCGTGGACCTGCGCGCCGCGAAGAAAGTCAACGGCGTCTCGCCCGAGATCGCGCGGCAGATGGCGTTGGGCGCGGCGAAACTTTTTGGCAGCGATCTGGCGGTGGCGACGACGGGCTACGCGGAGCCGTCGAAGGAGCGCGGGGTGCGGGAGCCGTTTGCGCACTGGGCGTGGGTGCATCGGCGGCGCGGACGCATCGTGGCGGCGGCCGACGGGATGGTGGTCGGCGCGGGCCTGCGGCGGGCAGAAATGCAGGCGGCCGTGACGGATGTCGTCCTGGCCGAGCTGCTGGCTTACGTCCGCGCGCTGCGGGGATAAGACGCGGCGGTCAGGTGAGCTCGTTTTGAAACAGCTCCCAGATTTCGCCGTTGGGGCCTTCGAAAAACGCGATGCGCACGGGCACGGGGCCGACGCCATTCGTCGTCTTGATGGTCACATCCTTCGGCTCGACGGTGATTTTGCTGCCGGCGGCACGGATGCGGGCGATGTCCGCGTCGAGGGTCTTGGTGCGCAGGGCGAGGTGGAGCAGGGAGCCGTTGGGCGCGGGCGTGTAGTTGCGGTCCTCGAAAATCTCCAGGTAACTGCCGCCGCCGGTGTCGAGCAGGCCGGCGCGGTTGCCATCGGGATAGGCCCAGAGGATTTTTTCGGTGAAGCCGAGGACGCCCTTGTAGAACGACAGGGAGGCGTCCCAGGACTTGGTCTTAAGGGCGACGTGATGAAGGCCGGCGCCGGCGGCGGGGTTGGACATGGCAGCTTACGGCGCAAGCTGCGTGACGTAATCCATGAGCGGCTTCACATCGGCGGGAACCGGGTTGACGAAGTTGCCGTAAAGGAGCTCGGGGAGGTCGTAGGGGACGGCGTAGTAGGCGCGGTTGATGGCGTCGCTGCGGGTGAGGTAGCCGGTCTTCACGGTGGCGCCGGCGTAAAGGCCCTTTTTCTTGGAGTAAACGAGGACGGGCGTGTTGAGGAGCTCGCGATTCCACGTTTCCTTTTCAGCGACGCGGGGGCCGGCAATGGCCTGGGCATCGACACCGATGTTAAAACGGCCTTCGAAGAGGAGGCTGGGGGTCTGCTCGTTCATGATGACATAGACCGACTGCACAGAAGAGCCGCCGAGTTGCAGGCCGAGGCTGGCGTCGCCGGCGCTGACGAGGACGGGGATGCTCCACTGGCCGTTGGATTTTTTGACCATGATGGTGCCGTAGCCCGCCTTGAAGCCGACGATGAAGCCGGCTTTGAGTTGGTTGGTGATCACGATGGCTTTGGCGCGTTGCAGCACCTCGGCGGGGATGGCGGTGGCGGGGTCGGACTGAAACTCGCGGATGATGGCTTCGCAGGTTTCAACGCGCGTCACAAAAGTGACGCGATCGCTGTTGGCATCAGCGCGCAGGGCGGCGGTGGCGGTGAGACCGAGGAGAAGGCAGAGGAGTTTTTTCATAAAGGGATTCGACGCACTATGGCAAAGCGCAGCCGGATGGAAAGCGCGGAGTCGTCAAGGTTCCGCGGGGGCTTACTCCAGCCCGCGTTCGGCCAACTCCTCCTCGTCCCAGCCAAAGTAGTGCCCAAGCTCATGCAGATAGGTGATGCGCACCTCGTTGCAAAATACCTTGTCGTCACCCTCGGCAAACTCCCAAAGATTGCCGGTAAACAACAAGATCTGAGCGGGAAGCCCCTGGCTTTCGTCGCCCGGGGCGCCGTGGGGCGGGCCCACGAAAAGGCCGAGGATGTCGGGCTCAAATTCATCCCCCAGGATTTCCCCGGAAGGCCAGTCCTGAAAAGTCACGGGCACGCCGGCGGCCGTCTCCCGAAGGACCGCAGGGAGCTCTCCACGGGTTGCTTCGACGGTGTGCGCGGCAAGCTTTGTCAGACGCGTGAGATCCATGGGAACACGTAACCTTGTTCTTTGTCCGGCGTCTAGTCCGGTGAGTCCAATAACCTCATCTCTTAAAAACCCATGAAATCGCTCAAACTACTCCTGTCCGTTCTCGCGCTGACCGCTTTTGCCGCCGCGCCCGCCCTCCGTGCCGAAGACGCTCCCGCCAATGCTGGTGCGCCTGCCAAGAAGATGCATCCCGGTGACCGCATCAAAGAGCTCACCGAAAAACTCAGCCTCACCGACGAACAAGTTGCCAAAATCAAGCCGATTCTTGCCGACGAAATGGCGGCCATGAAGGCGCTGCATGAGGATAACGCGACCGACAAGGACGCCAAGAAGGAGAAGTTTATGGAGATTCGTAAATCTCATGCTGATCAAATTCTTGCGATCCTGACACCCGAGCAGCAGGCCAAGTTCAAGGATATGATTGCCAAGCATGGCAAGGGTGATGGTCCCAAGAAAAAGAAAGGCCCCGCTTCGGATGCGGCTCCCGCTCAGTAAGCCTTTCGATTCTTGCCGGTATTTTAGCACTTGGTGCCGCCGGCAAAACGCATCGACTTAAAAAGCCTTGTCTAAATCCAACCGCCGGTGCCGCGAGGCCCGGCGGTTTTTCGTTTGCGACAACCATGCGGCGGCCCGCACGCTTCCCGGACTGTGATGACTTCTCCTCGTGTGATCGTGATCGGTGGTGGTGCCGCCGGTTTTTTCGCGGCCATCGCCTGCGCCGAGGCGAATCCCGTCGCCCATGTCGTGCTCTACGAAGCCACCGCGCATCCGCTGGCCAAGGTCCGCGTGTCCGGCGGCGGGCGCTGCAACGTCACCCATGCCTGCCCTGATCCGCGCGAATTGGTGAAGCGTTATCCTCGCGGAGGCCGCGAGCTGACGGGGCCGTTCAACCGCTTCGGTCCGCGTGACACCATCGCGTGGTTCGCAGCGCGCGGCGTGGAGCTGAAGACCGAAAACGACGGGCGCATGTTTCCCGTGACGGACAATTCGGAAACCATCGTGGATTGCCTGCGTCTCGCGGCGGACAAGGCCGGCGTGAAAGTTTTTACCAGCATGGGCGTGCGCAAAGCCGCGAAGACGGATGAAGGGAAATTCCAAGTGGAGTTTACCGACGGTTCCGTCGGCGAGTTCGACCGCATGCTGCTGGCCACCGGCGGCAACAAGAGCTCCGTGGGCTCGATCATCGCGGGCGAATTTGGCCACACCATCGAAGCGCCGGTGCCGTCGCTGTTCACGTTTCACATCGACGATGCACGCATTCGCGGGCTCGAAGGGTTGTCGGTGCTCGATGCGACGACCTCCGTGGACGGTTCGCGTCTGCGAGAGCGCGGGCCGTTGCTCGTGACGCATTGGGGCATGAGCGGGCCGGCGATTTTAAAACTGTCCGCCTGGGGCGCGCGCGAACTCGCGGAGCGCAGCTACAAGTTTACGCTTGGCGTTTCGTGGGTCGGTGAGCGCACGCCGGCGCAGGTGCAGGCGACGCTCGTGGCGGCGCGTGCGGCGAACCTTAAGAAAAAAATCACGACGTGGAATCCGTTCGCGCTGCCGTCGCGTCTTTGGGAGCGGCTGGCGGTTGCGGCGGGCATCGGGCCGGACACGGTGTGGACATCGGTCTCCAACGCCGCGCTGGAGGCGTTCGCCGCGCAACTCGCGGCGGGGGAGTTCGCGGTCGAGGGCAAAAGTCTCAACAAAGAGGAGTTTGTCACCTGCGGCGGCGTGCGGTTGCGCGAGGTGGATTTCAAGACGATGGAAAGCCGCTTGTGCCCGAGGCTGCATTTCGCGGGCGAGTTGCTCGACATCGACGGAGTGACCGGCGGGTTTAACTTTCAAGCCGCATGGACGACGGGCTGGCTTGCGGGCCGGGCGATGGCGGGGGTAACATAAAGGCGATTTTCCAATGCCTTCCTACTGGCAACTACTGCTGCTCATCCTACCCGTGTTCGCGCTGATCGGGATCGGCGCGGTCATGCGCCGGGTGCGCTGGCTCAACGCCGAGGCTGACGAGAGCCTGCTCAAGCTCGTCGTCAACTTTCTCTACCCGTGCCTCATCTTTGAAAATGTGCTGGGCAATGTCGCGTTGCGCCAGCCGGGCAACCTGCTGCTCGCGCCGCTGGTGGGTTTTGCGACGATTGCGATGGGCGTTTACCTGGCTTATTACGTCGGGCGGACGCTGGGGCTCACGCAGGGCGAGGGGCTGCGGACCTTTGCGTTTTCTACGGGCATCTACAATTACGGCTACATGGCGCTTCCCTTGATGGCGGCGTTGTTTTCAGAACACAGCGGCAGCGTGGGCGTGATGCTGGTGCACAACGTCGGCTGCGAAGCCGCGATCTGGACCGTGGGTATTTTGATGCTGGCGGGATTGTCGCTGCGCGAGGGCTGGAGAAAACTTTTCAACGCGCCCGTGGTCGCTCTGATCGCGGCGGTTTTGGGAAATACGCTGGAGGTCGGACGTTTTATGCCCGCAGTGGCGACCAACGTGATCCACCTGAGTGCGGCCTGCGCGATTCCACTGGGCCTGCTGTTGATCGGGGCGACGCTGATGGAATACTTTGAGCGTCCGCGCGAGTTGTTCGACGCCCGCGTCACCTTCGCGTCCAGCGTGCTGCGGCTGGGGGTGCTGCCGGTGATGTTCCTGCTGCTGGCGAAATTCATTCCGCTCCCCGATGACTTAAAGCGCGTTATGATCGTGCAGGCGGCGATGCCGGCGGGGATTTTGCCGCTGGTGATCGCCAAGCACTACGGCGGCCGCCCCTTGACGGCGGTGCAGATCGTGATCGGCACGACAGTGCTGGGCTTGTTCTTGATCCCGCTCTGGCTGCGACTCGGGCTGGGCTGGATTTTCCCCGCTTGAAAGCGCGGTGGGATTTGTAAGAGGCATCCCGTTGACGCCCGGCGGCGCGAACGGCTTTCTGCGTGACCATGGACTGGCTCACCGACCCGCAAATCTGGATTTCCCTCTTCACGCTGACCGCGCTCGAGATCGTGCTCGGCATCGACAACATCATCTTCATCTCGATCCTCGCCGGGAAGCTGCCCGCCCACCAGCAGGACAAGGCGCGCAAGCTCGGGCTCTCCCTGGCGCTCGTCACGCGCATCCTGCTGCTGTGCAGCCTGACCTGGCTGATGAAGCTCACCGCGGTGCTTTTCACGCTGCCCGGGTTGCACGCGGACATGACCGGGAAGGGACTCATCCTCCTCGGCGGAGGCCTGTTTCTTATCGGGAAAAGCGTCATCGAGCTTCACGAAAAACTGGAAAGTCCGGACGGTCACGAGACGGCTGGCGGCAAGGCCGTGTCGTTTGGCGCTACGATCGTGCAGATCCTTCTCCTCGACATCGTATTCTCCCTCGACTCGGTGATAACCGCAGTGGGCATGGCGCAGCATCTACTCGTCATGATCGCGGCGGTTGTCATCGCGCTGCTGGTGATGCTCATGTTCGCCAAGGCGATCAGCGATTTCGTCAACCGCCACCCCACGCTCAAGATGCTCGCGCTGAGTTTCCTGATTCTCATCGGCATGACGCTGGTGGGCGAGGCGCTCGGCCAGCATATCCCGAAGGGCTACATTTATTTCTCCATGGCCTTCGCCTTCGGCGTGGAAATGCTCAACCTGCGCATCCGCGCGAAGGCGAAGCCGGTCGCGCTGCGTTCGCCCATCCGGTGATCAGGCGAGCTTGGCGCCGTTGCGCGCCTCGACCGCCCAACGGTAGACGTTCACGTAGTGCGCGGCGCTTTGCTTCCAGCTGAAGTCGCGCGCCATGCCGTTCAGGCGCAGACGTGCGAATTCCGCCGGGCGGTCGTAGTAGGTCGCGCAGGCCCAGCCGATGGTGTTGTAGAGCGCGGGGGCGGTGGCGTCCTTGAAGAGGAAGCCCGTGCCTTTTCCCGTCCCCTCGACAAACTGCTCCACCGTGTCGATGAGTCCGCCGGTCGCCCGCACCAGCGGGACGGTGCCGTAGCGCATGGCGTAAAGTTGGGTGAGTCCGCAGGGTTCGCTGCGGCTCGGCATGACGAAGCAGTCGCTGCCGCCCTGGATGAGATGGGAGAGCTCGTTGTCGTAGCCGATCCAGACGCCCACCCGGCCCGGATAGCGGCTCGCCGCCCAGCGGAACGTGTGCTCCAAGCCGGGATCGCCCGAGCCGAGAATGGCGAACTGCACGTGCATGCGGTCCATGATGTGCGGAAGCGCCTCGGCGAGGAGATCGAGTCCCTTTTGCGATGCAAAGCGCGCGACCACGCCGAAGACGGCGATGTGCGGATCATGCGCGAGGCCCATCTTGGCCTGAAGGGCGGTCTTACAGGCGGCCTTTCCCCGCAGGTCGGCGGAGCTGTAGTGCGCGGGCAGAAATTTGTCGGTCGCCGGATTCCACGCGTCGGCGTCGATGCCGTTGACGATGCCCACGAGATCGGCGGCGCGGAAACGCAGCACTTCGTCGAGGCCCCAGCCGCCGGCGGACGTCTTGATTTCTTCGGCGTAGGTCGGGCTGACGGTGGTGAGCTTGGTCGAGTGATAAAGACCGGCCTTCATCAAGTTGACCGCGCCGACGGATTCCAAGCTGTCCGAGCGGAACTCCGCGTGGGGAAGGTGGGCGAAATCAATTACGCGGCGGTCGGCGTAGCCTTGGTGTTCGAGATTATGGACGGTGAAGACGGAGGCGGTTTTCCCGAGAGGCGTATCTTTCAGCGTGGTGTTGAGAAACACGGGCACGAGGCCGGTCGTCCAGTCGTGGCCGTGGACGACGTCGGGAATCCAGTTGAGCTGCTGGCAGAGCGTGAGCGCGGCGCGCGAAAGGAAGGCGAAGCGGAGGTCATTGTCGCCGTGGGAGCCGTGGGGGCCGCTGTAAACCTCGGGCCGCGCGAAGAAGCCGTCGTGCTCGATCAAATACACGGGGATCTGGGTCGCGGGCAAAGTGGTTTCCCATGTGCGGGCCCAGTGTGCCTCGGTGCCGACGTCAACGCCGAGCGGGTCGGGCCGGGCGGTGCGCGGGCTGTGGACGCGCACGGAGCCGTAGGCGGGGCACACAATGCGCACGTCGTGGCCGAGTGCAGCGAGTTCCTTGGGTAGCGCCCCCACCATGTCCGCGAGGCCTCCTACTTTTACAAACGGTTCGACTTCGGGTGTTACGAACAGAATTTTTAGTGGGGCCACAAAGAAGAACGTTAATTGGTCGGCAGGTGAGTGCCCAGAAAAAATTCGTGGTTGGCGGGCACAAAAAACGCGACGAAGGCGAATCCGTCGCGTTTTTCAAAAAAGCGGGACCCATGCGGGTCAGATCGCCTTGGGAATGGGAGCGCCGAGATCCACGGCGTGAGGATGGTGGCGTTTATCCTTAAGCTCGCTGTGGCGCTTGCGGAGGAGGCCGTCGAGTTTGTCCATGAGGAAATCGACGGATTTGTAGGCGTCGTCGCTATCGACGGAGGCTATGAGGTCGGGGCCGCCGATTTCGATGTGGCCCTTGGCGACGAAGTGGGCCTTGGCGCCCTTCGTTTTGTCGAGATCCACGTCGATACGGATGCGATCGATGCGGGGTTCGTGACGAAGCAAGCGGCCCACTTTTTCGTGGATGACCGACTTCATGGCTTCGGTGAGGTTGAGGTGAATACCGCGAAGGATGAGCTTCGCGCCGATAACTTCAGGGGTGATGTGGGGCATACGTGGATAATAGAGCACAACAGCACAGATTTGTTGCGTCTAAAATGACGGTTGGAAAATCCCCGGGTGAGTGGAACCGGTTCAGCGCTTTTTGTTGAGGGCCGCGGCGAACCAGTCGCCTCCGAGCGATTGCTGGGGGCGCGGGGCCGGCGCGGCGGTTGGGGCGGGTCGCGACTGGCCGGGGCTGGTGCGCGGGGCGGCGGTGCCGGTCTTCGCGCCGAGCTGCGGCGCGCTGCGCATCGATAAGGCAATGCGGCCGCGGGCGAGGTCGATTTCGGTGACCGTCACGCTGACTTTCTGGCCGGGCTTCACCACGGCCGCCGGGTCTTTGACAAAACTGTCGGCGAGCTGGCTGACGTGGACGAGGCCGTCTTGGTGGACGCCGATGTCCACGAAGGCGCCGAAGGCGGTGACGTTGGTCACGATGCCGGGGAGGCGCATGCCGGGTTTCAGATCTTCGGGTTTGTTGACGCCGTCTTGGAAGCTGAAGGCCTCGAATTTTTCGCGCGGATCGCGGCCGGGTTTGGCGAGTTCGGCCATGATGTCGGTCAACGTGGGCAGGCCGACGGTGTCAGTGACGTAGGTCTGGAGGTTGATCTTCTTGCGGAGTTTTTCGTCGCGGAGGAGATCGGCCACGGTGCAGCCGAGGTCGGCGGCCATTTTTTCGACGAGGGCGTAGCGTTCGGGGTGGACGGCAGAGGCGTCGAGGGGATGCGCGGCGCCCTGGATGCGGAGGAAGCCGGCGGCCTGTTCGTAGGCTTTGGGGCCGAGGCCGGTGACGTCGAGGAGTTCGGCGCGGGTCTTGAAGGCGCCTTTGTCGTTGCGGCGGGCGACGATGGCGGCGGCGCTGCGGGCGTTTAGGCCGGAGACTTGGGCGAGGAGTTGTTTCGAGGCGGTGTTGAGCTCGACGCCGACGCCGTTCACGCAGCTGACGACGGTGTCGTCGAGGGAGCGCTTGAGGGCGTTCTGCTCGACGTCGTGCTGGTATTGGCCGACGCCGATGGACTTGGGGTCGAGCTTCACGAGTTCGGCGAGCGGGTCCATGAGGCGGCGGCCGATGGAGACGGCGCCGCGCACGGTGAGGTCCTGGTCGGGGAATTCTTCGCGGGCGACGTCGCTGGCGGAGTAGATGGACGCGCCGGATTCGTTGACCATCACGATCTGGATGGAGGCGGGGAGCTTGAGGGCGCGGACGAAGGTCTCGGTTTCGCGTCCGCCGGTGCCGTTGCCGATGGCGATGGCCTCGATCTTGAAGAAGTCGATGAAGCCTTTAATTTTTTCGGTGGCCTCGGCTTCGTGGCGGTCGGGGTAGATGACGTCGTTATGGAGGAGTTTGCCCTGGCGATCGAGGAGGACCGTCTTGCAGCCGGTGCGGAAGCCGGGGTCGATGGCCATGACGGCTTTCTGGCCGAGGGGCGCGGCGAGGAGGAGTTCGCGGACGTTGTCGGTGAAAACTTTGATGGCGGTGACGTCGGCTTGTTTTTTGGAGTCGAGGCGGAATTCGGTTTCCATCGCGGGGGCGAGGAGGCGCTTGAGGCTGTCTTGTGCGGCGAGACGGACTTGGGCGGCGGACGGGTGCGTGCCCTTGACGATGAGGCGTTCGAGTTCGGCGAGGGCGTGGGTTTCGTCCACCGTGATGCGCATCATGAGGAACAACTCTTTTTCGCCGCGGCGCATGGCGAGGAGGCGGTGCGAGGGGCACTTGGAGAGCGGCTCGGACCACTCGAAGTAGTCTTTGAATTTGGCGGCCTCGGCTTCTTTGCCGGGGATGACTTTCGAAGAGATGACGGCGGAGGATTTGTAGAGGACGCGGAGTTTTTCGCGGGCGGTGGCGTCGTCGTTGATGCGTTCGGCGAGGATGTCGCGGGCGCCGGCGAGGGCTTCGTCGGCGGTGAGGATTTTGGAGACGAGGTTCTTGCCGTCGTCGGCAGTGAACTCGCGGCCGACGTAGGCTTGGGCGGCGGCGGGGACGTCGGTGGCGGGGTCCTGGAGCCAGAGAAGTTCGGCGAGAGGTTCGAGGCCCTTTTCGCGGGCGATGGTGGCGCGGGTGCGCTTTTTCGGGCGGAAGGGGAGGTAGATGTCTTCGAGGCGGGTGAGGGTCTCGGCGTTGGCGATCTGGGTGGCGAGGGCGTCGGTGAGAAGGTTGCGCTCTTTCAGCGAGGCGAGGATGGAGGCGCGGCGTTCGTCGAGCTGGGCGAGTTGTTCGAGGCGGTCGCGAATGGTCGTGATCTGGACCTCGTCGAGTTCGCCGGTGACTTCTTTGCGGTAGCGGGCGATGAAGGGGACGGTGGCGCCTTCCTTGAGGAGCTGGGCGGTCGCGGCGACCTGGTGGATTTTGACGGTCGAGCCGAGTTCCTTGGCGATGAGGAGGACGTGGTCGGCGTTGGGGAGGGCGGTGGGTTCAGCCATGAAAAGAAGGGTTGAGTGCAACGTGCGCGGAGCGACGGGCAAGGGGAAAGCGCGCGCTTGCGCAATCGGGTGAGACGGGGTAGCTTGAGGTTCCTGTTCTTTGATTGGCTGCACGCCAGTCGTTTCGTGAACCCACTTTGGGGGTGTTCTGGATTCGACCCTTGGTTGGAGTGCGCCGCTGCCCTTCGAGAGTGAAAGTCTCTCGTTAAACCCCTTTCAAAACAAACAAACGGCAACACTGAAGAAATGCCCCTCGCTGCTTAATGCAGTGACGTCCGCCTGGTGACTCCTGCTAACCAACGTGGACGACGACAGCAGGAATAACGCATGGAGCCATCCGCGGGCTTTGCGTCGTATCTTCAACCCGGGGATTGGTCGGCGTCTAAGCGCGGTTGGTCGCGTTACGCCGGCGAGATAAATACCAGCACATAAGGGTAGACGCGGTGTGCGAAGGCCATGGGGACCCGGGTTCAAATCCCGGCACCTCCACCATTTTCATAATAACCCACTTTCCTCTGAAAGTGGGTTATTGTGAATAATTACAACAAGTTAAGCAAAAGCGAGATTAGGTGCAGGTATGCTACATTAGGCTAGATTTGCGACTTTTTGAGCCACTAAAAAGCCACTAGATTTATCCTGGAATTAGGCTACGATGGACGCATGGTCATCACCGGTCCCCATCTTGATCCGCAGAAAAAATCCGGTAAGCAGCCCAAGCCTTGGTATCTTCGTTACACGGCCCCTAAGACCGACGCGAGTGGAGCCTTGATGCTCAACTCCAATGGTTCGCCGATGCTCAAACGGCATCGCCCCTTTTACAAGACCAAGGCGGCGGCCGAAGCCGACAAGCCGCGTATCCTGGAGCAGCATGCAACTGCCGGCTCAGGCACATTCCTTTTTGATCGCGGTGCGGCCGAAGATTACGAAGTGGCGAGGAAAATTGTCGGTGTCGTGCCACTTGTGGAGGTGGCCAAGTTTTGGCGTCTGCACCATCCTGAAGGGGTTTTGAAGAAATTGGGCGAGTGGCAGGAGTCCTTTCTCAGCGAGACGGAGCTTCGTCTGGGGAAGACTAGGCAGATAGAGGATTTGAAGTCACGGGTGGGAGCCTTCCTGAAGGCGGGCTTTTCCGAGCGCTACCCCGAGACCATCACACGGAATGAGGTTCTCGATTATATCCTTCGTGGCCTCAAGGAGGCCGAACCTCGCACCCGGCGTAACCACAAGACCTCAATTTGCACGTTTTTCGCATGGCTTTTGGAAAAAGGTGTGGTGCGGGTAAATCCTGTGCTGGGTATCAAGCGCCGGCAGCTGCCCAAGGAAACACCTAAGGAAATCCAGTTTCTTTTTGTTGATCAGATGCGGCGATACCTTCGTGCCGCAGAGCGCTACGCGCCTCATATCGTAGCCCACGAGACGGTGCAGTTGATTGCCGGGGTGCGCGCCGACGATGAGATGGAAAACTTTCGGGCTGAGTTTGTTTTGCCGGCGACACGAGAGGTGGTGATTCCGGCTGATATTGCCAAGACCGGGAAGAGGGAGGTCATCGACAGCTTGGAGAAAAGTTTCTGGAGTTGGTGGTCAGAATACGGTCCCAAAGAGGGCTTGATTCGGCCCAAAAATTATCTGCGCGAATGGCGCAGGATTCGTTTTTTGGCCACGATTGAAGACAGGGATAAAGCCGATGAATATGGCCGTGTTCCCATTAAGCGGTTGTTAAAATTACCAGAGGTCAACAAGGCCTTGGAAGACTGGCCTTGGAATGCGAGGAGACGCACATTTTGCACCCATCACGTTGCAAAACATCAGTCGGCTGCGAGGACAGCCCTCATTCTTAGGCACAGGGGTAGCGCGGCCACCCTTCATAATTCCTACAGGGGATTGGGCGTGAGTCAGGCTCAGGGGAAGGAATATTTCGCCATCCTTCCCGAGAAATCAGCAGGGGTCATCCGTCCCTTGCGCCCAGTTCATGGGGTGGCGGTGGCTGAGGCTGAATCAGGCGCCTGATCTGTTCGCATTGCCCGGCAGGTTGGCATTTAGCGGCGAGGTATGGGATGCCCTGTTTTTCCTGCTATGTCTTCTATAACTGTTTCAACTTGATTTTACGTCTGATATACAAGACATTATTAGGATGCCAAGTGTCACTTCCATTCCACTTCCAGTTGCCCATGCGCTCCGCAAGTTGGGACGTGATCTATCTCTTGCCCGACGCAAGCGGGGCATTTCCACCGCCGACATGGCGTCCAGGTTGTTTGTTAGTCGGGATACACTTTGGCGTCTGGAGCGTGGTGATCCTACCGTTGCTCTTGGCACCTTCGCCACGGTGATGTTTGTCCTGCAATTGCAGGATCGGCTGGCCGGACTCGCCGCTGGCGCCAGCGACGTGCTCGCATTGTCCATGGATGAAGACCGGCTGCCCAAACGGATTGACCGCAAACGCACATGAATCTGGAGATTCACATAGACTGGCGGGGACAGACGCATGAGGTCGGGCGCCTTTATTCTGCAGAAAAAGGAGGTGCCGCGACATTTGAGTATACTCGTGCGTGGCTCGACCGCGCAGACGCATTCGCCATCGATCCCGCCTCTCTTCCATTGCAACAGGGTGCCCACCACAAGGCGGGGTTGTTTGGAGTGTTCCAAGATTGTGGTCCGGACCGTTGGGGGCGGGTTCTGATTGAACGCGCTGTGCGCAAAAAGGTCTTGGGGGCAAAACCTTATCGAGACATCGACTACGTTCTCGCCCTTGATGACTTCTCTCGGATTGGGGCACTCCGTTTTCGAACCGGCACCGATGGTCCTTTCCTTTCTCACAGTTCTGGCCTCCTCCCTCCGATTATTAAACTCAGTGCATTATTGCGCGCCATGGACGCTATCCATGGGGAGACCGAAACGGCGAAGGATCTCCGTTTTCTACTGGGGGAAGGTTCACCTCTAGGCGGTGCCCGGCCGAAATCCGCGGTGCAATTGGCCAGCGGAGAGCTGGGCATTGCCAAATTCCCCAAGCCTGACGATGTCCGGGACATTGCTGCTGGTGAGATTCTTGCCCTCGAACTTGCCGAGGCTGCCGGGATCAAGACGGCTGGCCACCGGTTGGTGAAAGTGGGTCATCAGAGTGTGTCCGTGATCACACGCTTTGACCGGGACGGTGTAGGGCGAATCCCGTTTATTTCGGCAGCGACCCTTCTCGGGTTGCCGCCGGGGGATCCCGGTTCCTACGCACACATGGCCGATGGCATCCGACAGTTCGGTCATGACGTCCCCTCCGATCTCAGGGAATTATGGCGGCGACTGGTGTTTTCCCTACTGGCGAGCAACTATGATGACCATTTGCGCAATCACGGTTTTCTCATGGTTGAGCCTGGTCGCTGGTCGCTTGCGCCCGCCTATGATTTGAATCCGGTTCCGGAAATTGACCGTGCTCAGACGAACAAAACCTCAATCACCGAAGATGCAGAGGAACCGTCTATTGGTGCAGCCTTGGCAGCTGCCTCTAGATTTGGACTCAAGCTCACCGAAGCAAAAGGAATAGTAAGAGAGATAGTCACTGCAGTTTCGCAGTGGCGTGCCGTCGGACGTCGGCTTCGCCTCAGTGCCGGTGTGCTCGATTCCTACGAAAGTGCCTTCGAGAATCCATTTAAGGTCGAGGCCGATGCGTTGTGACGCGGCGGTCCGATTGTGGTTCTACAGCGCGCTTACCCGGGGGTGGCGGTCTTGAACAAGGCCAAACTTTTCCAAATCTGCTCGGCGAAAACGAATAGCTGAGCCGATGCGCTGATGGGACAGGGCTGCACGTCCATCGCGACCGGTGACGGCTGCACGGCGTAGGGTCCAATGGCTCACGCGCAGAAATGCTGCGGCTTCGTAAATGTCTAGAATGGCCGGCCAATTCGCGGGCGATGGCCAGCGGCGCCAGCATTCAAGCTGCCATTCCTCACTATCGTTTTTGTTTACGACGTCGGGCTCAAGGTGGGCGACGCGGTCAGTTGGTGTGGGCGCGCGCCCGCGCAGGGCGAGTGGATCCAATGGTGCGTTCTCGGACGAGAAGTCGTGGTTGATGCCGAACATGTTTTGGTCCTCGGTGATTGTTTGGTTCGGTTATGGAATCAGGGAGGATGCCGTTTTTAACACGTCAGTGGGGTTGCCTTGGAACACTCCGAGCGTTTTGAAACCCCCCAGCATCGTCATTAAATCGTGCGATGAATGCTGAGCGTCACACCACTTTTCCAATGCAGCCAAATGGTAAGGCATGAGCATGGTGCTTTGAAACACGAGCGCCTTACTTTTTTCGCGCACGGCAAAGATGTCCTTTAGAGTGCGGTCAAAGATGGCGGTGAGATCAATTGCAACGGGCACTGCAGGGGTTCGGCCATTTCTTAACGCGATGCCGGCGTTTCGGGTCCATTCCTTTATGAAGTCGAGATCCCCCTCGTGAGGCGGCGGAGACAAGGTCGGCTTGAGAATGGTTGGAAGTGATTTCCCGTGATAGTCTAGCACCATGCGAATCGCGGCGGATTCGGAACCCAGCCCATATTGGTGAATGATTGCCTCGATATTGATGCGGGCTTTGGAGGAAAGGCTATAGCTACGCTGTAAAACAAAACGCTCCGGTCTCGACCATGACGCAGGCTTGTATGCCTGGACATCCAAACCGAGACCTGAGGCGAATGCTCTGATCGCACTCGTGTCGGCCGCAGTTGTGCCGCTAGCGATGCCACTAACGGCTTCAACTAAATGCGCTGTATCGTTGAATGCGAACCAGCGTTGAGCGCGTTTGGTTGCATCGATCATCGCGTGGGCCTTTGCGACTTCGCCTAACAGGAAAGGAATACGGTCGTGCAACGCCTCCAAGTGCTGGGCGTCCTGACGAGGCGAACGGTTTCTGGTGTGTAACGGCCATCGATTTTCCAGAGCTGCCTCCAGTAGTTCAAGAAGAGGCGCTAAGGTTTCTTCGACACCGCAGACCGTTCCATAATTAGCGGTCGCCAGCTTGATGCAGTGAGCGCTTGCCATCCGCACGACAAAGTCATCGATCATCGCTTCCAGTTGGTTGGTCTTGGTAAATTTTGGGGCTGTCTTGATTGCCTCCAGGGTAGTCGTCTCCAAGGTGGAGCACTGCGATTTGCTTAATCTGACAGGGAGTGGGTATTGAGTTTCGGTATTCATGGATTTTATTCCATTTTCGGTTCAAATTGCTCCATAGCACGGTCGCCCGCCGGGCTGATAGCACATCGCCGCCACTCGTTAAAAAGGGTGCTAACGCCCTCATTGAGATTCGGTCTCTGCACGGGCATCTTCTGCGGAGACAACAAGCGTTTAACTTCGCGGACGAAGGTCGCGATTGGTGTGGTGAACGTGGTGCGTCCGCTATCAGTTTTAGAGACATGGAGCAGGTCCGCGTTGATGCTGAACCGAGCCTCTAAGGTGGCCAGAAGGCCGGGGAGCGTTGAGGCATCCACAGTGACTCCAAGATGCGCGGCCAAGGCCGCAACCTTCGCTTCCAAGCGGTTCGAAGTCGGCGGACGGAGCAATGGGATGGTTGGCAAGCTGCGAATGGGCCGTGTTGCGTTTAGCGTCTCCGACTCTGCGTTGATCACGTTCCTCAACTGAGCTTCTTCGTTGAGTCGGCGGTTACGGCGCGGCTTGAGAAGAGGGGAAAAGTGGAACGCGCTTACGATCCAGTTAATATCAGCCGCTCCGCTGTGCGGATTGTAATGAATAGCGAGGTAGCCGTTGCCATCGGGTGCGAGAGTGTCCCCCCCCGCTTTGCCGATCCGGTTTAGGTCCTCGATACTGGGGAAGACCCCGACGGATAGTGCGAACACGTGCCAAGCCGCATAGATCTCGCGCCGTTCGCCTTGGGCGGCGTTGTAGCGGTCACCGCGATTAATGATCTCGTCGCGGGTCCCAGCTATGCTGTGCGGTCCGAGAGGCTTGGGGCCTATGATCGTGTGGAGCAGGTGGTTTTTATGAGCCGCGTTTCCAATATATGCGGTGGCTGAGTAGATGCTCAGGAGATCCAAGCCGATGTGATTAATGTAAGCGTTCATCTTAAGCGGCCTCCACCATTATCCGCATTACCTCATCCAGTTGGTTAGCGGCCTCATCGTAGTTGGGTAGGCCGCGCGGTTTCGTCCAAACATGCAGGCCTGTTTTTTGCGTGAACCCGGCCTGACAAAGTATCCCGAGCACGGTCTTTTTTGCGCGGCCTTGAGCGCCGGTTATGACGATGCGGATTTCGTCATTCGTGATCGTTCCATAGGCGACCTTTTTGCTGTTCGGAAATTGCCAGGTTAACGCGGCTTTTTGGTGCGCTGAAGGCTCGGGAGCATGGGGAGATGTGTTGCTGTTAGGCGAAGGAGGGGGTGAGGCCGCTTCGTCCATTTCTCCGCTAAGACCGAGATCGAATTGAAGTTTGGGAACCGACACGGCCGGAACGGCTGCGGGCGGCTCTGCGGTTGTGCCCGAGATTGCACAGGGGACAGCAAGCGAAGAAGTGGCCGGTGCTTCCGTGCCCACCGCGAGGACCGTGGCGGGTTTGAGTTCCAGTTTCAGTTCCGGCTCATGATCGTTACCTGCGGCTACAGGATGGTCGGCCGGCGATTCCGACGTTGCCGCCAGCACCGGTGCCATAGACGGAGAAGCCGGGCTCTGGCCTTCTTTAGCAATAAGCAGCATTGTTGGTTCCGCGGCGGACAAGCATGTCTGGCCCTTGGGGACGAGGTTGGGAAAATCTGCCGCCATGGCTTTCAAAAGGACCACCGCTGCCGAATAGGAGCGCGCCGCAGTAGCCGGGATAAACGTAAGGTAATGCCCCAGCGATTTGATGGCAGAATTGGTTTTATCGTCTTCAACTTTGCGGCGAATGACTTTCTGAATTTCCGCCGCTACTTGCGGTTCTTTCTGGGTCGCCATCACTGACCGCGAAACGCTTTTGGTGATTTTGCCAGTCCAGTTCTTGAGTGCCTCGAATGCGTCTTGGCGCTTCTCCTCGGTGGCGGTAACCAGCGGCAGGAGTGGTTCCAAGCATCCAGGGCCGCGAACACGATCCTTGAGGTTGTCCGGAAGCAGTTGGAAAAGTCGTTCGGTCTGCAACGCCTTCGACACAGCCTTGTGGTCGCCAAGACCGACGAGGCGGAAATATTGATCGGCGTCCACACAGGGATTGCCGTTCTTGTCCTTCGCAGCGCGGAACAGGTCATTTTCGACGACCCACTTTGCTGACAGAAGATAGAGGCGGCGCTCTTCGGTGAAATAGCCCCCCCTGCAGGGCTTCACCTTGTCGACCTTGGCCACTGCTTCAGCGGGGGTGGGTGGTTTCTGGCCGGAGGGATCCAAGAACCGACTGACTTCGTTGACCTCTTCGATGGTGAGCAAATCAGAACCCGTAGCGGAAAGGCGATCGGGGACGTTGACATTGATGGCGAGCGGAATATTATCCGCGACTGGTGTAGGTATATTGTTATTCATAGTGTCACCTATAGTTTGGCGCTTCTTGCTTGCGATTAAAGTGACGCCATGTGCCTGTCTTTATTCAGTTACGATGAAGCTAGGACGCCGCCAACATTCAGATTCTGACGACTCCGTTCCTGCCGAGGCAGTCAGAGTTCTGGTCGCGATGATAGACGAGCTGAACCTCGTTCAAAAAGAGATGGGGCGCAGGATTGGCTTCAGCCAACCTACATGGAGCCGCGTCAAGACGGGGAACCGTAAGCTTACCAAGGAAGAGCTTCAAACTGCGCTGAATGCACTTGAAATTTCCCGCGCCGATTTTGATCGGCGGGTGAAACTTCGCAGCCTCCCCAGCGGCAAATTAAAATGGGTGGTCGCTGCACGGGATGAAAGCGGCGTTCCGCTGAACTTCCAAGATGTGATGACTCTCCTTGGCATCGCGCCGAGCGCGATGGCAGTGGGCTCAGAGGGCCCGGGGGTAATGCGCGGTGCCGGCCGTAGTGATGGAAAACGCTTGGCTCAGCGGGTTCGCTTCAGATGGGGCTTGGGCTCGCACGCGCCCATCGGAGACATGTCGATGGTTCTGGGGCCACGTTCCATTATTCTGCTTCCAGCTGAGATTTCTCAGTCGGGCTCAGGGATCTTAACGCTTCGAACCCTCACGCATAAGCGAGAGATCATCGTGGTGCCTGACAAGCAGCCGCCGGATGAGCAGCGATGGGCGGCCGCCGAAATGCTGGCCGGGTTGCGAAGGCGTTTTCGCAGTGCCGACCTAGAGGCCGAGAGTGGAGAGAAATTTGTCGCGGATTTCGCCCGTGAGTTTCTTCTTCCAGAATCAGCAATAGACCTACTGCTAGAGCGGCTAGTGCGAAGAAAACATCCGAATCATCTGATTGTCGCGGCGGTGAAAATTCTGGCGGAAGTCTATGGCGCCCCAATCAGCCAAGTGTGGAGGATAGTCCTGGAACAAGATCCGTCGCTGGAGCGCTGCATCCACCTCGCCCAGTCTGATCCACCTCGCCTAAGGTCGGTGGTGACTAACCCATGGCTGGGCTTTTTGCGCTGTGCTGAAAACTGGCCGAAGCCTACTTCACCCCCTTCTTCCAAAACTTAAAGTTTCTGTCGCGCAATGCGCGACACAGTTGCTAGAGCACAAGCCTTGAACTCCGCGCTCCATGCCGAAATCCAATCCCATTTCCGTCCCGGTAGAATTCTTCGTAGATCCCCTCGCCGGTGGCCGGGTCACTCCTCGTGCGCTGATTGCTACCGAGGGCACAGTGTAAGTGCCTTTTTCGCGCGAGCTACTGGAGAAAAAGATAAGAGCCGTGATCTGCCGCATCGCCGGCTTCGGCTGGTATTTCAATATAGGTTATCTTGATGGCCGGCTGGTCATCCAGCGGCCGGGGGCTGAACTCTCCATTGACGAAGCTTGGTGTCGCGACAAGGCGCTACCGAAATCCGCACTGGTATCATGGAAGCTGGACGCGCTCATTCTCTCTTTCGGCACGCATCTTACTCACTGGGACTTTCCACAGGTGGATGCGCCAGCGGAACCGATATCGCCTCCGCCCGAACTGGTTGTCTGGGTGAGAGGCAAGGAAATGACCCCTGTCACTTTCTTTGCGTCGCAGGAGGAATTCGCTATACGCGTGCATTCGTCTTTGCAGCGCTTCGAGGAGCGACTCGGTCCAGTATTGAGCCGGGATTTTTTTTGGGACTTGGAGCGGGCAGGCAATCGCATCGTGACGCGGAAGCCGAAGCGTGAGATCGACGTGCAGGCCGCAATTCATTCTATGCTGGTGGATCACATGCTGCTCTCGAACATCGACGTGCAGCCGGAGGCGCGATCCTCCGCCGGATCGGTGGATTTTCTCTTTTCAGGCACGCTGCAGGATGGAACCCGTTGCCGGCTCTGCGCCGAATTCAAGTCTGCCCACAGTGCCGACCTAATCTCCGGCCTGACGGATCAACTCCGCCGCTATATGGATGTAACCGGCACCGTAAATGGTGCATATTGCGTGCTCGATTTCAGGGGAAGGGATTTTGCCCTGCCTACGCCCCCCACTGAACATCTGCTCGGCAAGTTACATGAGGCCGACGCGGCCATGCCGGGCGGGAAGCGTTATCCCGTAAAGGTGCACTGGTTTGAACTCGCCGGAGGCTGACGATGGCTCGCTCATTCGGAAGCGTGGATTTCAAGCCAGCTTGCTCATGAATCGAGGATAACGACCGTAAGCGGAACCTTGAGAAGCACCTCGAAGAAGCGAGCCTTGAGAGTCTCGTTGTCGCGGCCATCGTAAATTGTAGCCTTTGCCGGCTCGCGCGTGAGCGTTGCCCGTGCGCGTTCATCCACCGTCACGAACTGCCCGTCCTCCGTTGCCAGCACCCAGCGAACCCGAGCCAGTGCCTTCATACGTTGGGCGGTGCGCGGTTTTGTGCCACGGACAGTGCGGGCAATGAAACCATTCATGGGCGTCTGCATGGGATGACGTATAGCTGTTCGGTTGGCCGTTCCCAAGCGGATCCGGTCAGGGTCGGGAGGCCGGAACAAATTCGTCGATTTCTGAAGCGAGGTAACCGGCTTCGGCGAACCGCCGCACAATTGCGCGGTAGCGCTGATCAGGGCTCTTGATCGAATCTCCCGACCTCCACTCCCCGTTGCCAGGCACCGGCATGATTTCCCGACCGGTGCGGTCACGGATCACTCGGGGGTATCTGAAGAATCCGAATACTATTTCCTGCGCGCGTTCATCAGTAACCACGAGGAACACGCCATGCTCCGGTGCAAGCCGACAGGAGTCTGATTCCGACCCGAAATTCCAGCATGTAGTCTCCGGAAATTCCACTCCGCGAAGGCGGTCGTCCTCGACGACAAATCCTCGGGCAACACGGCGTGCGAAATTGCGTCGATCCGGATTGTCGAACGGCCCGTTGACGACCGTGGTCGGGCGGAACCCCATGAGGCGGGCGTCGCCCTCTACGTCCTGAAGGAACGCCGCGAGTTCGTCTGCCATGACAACGGCCGGTGCAGCGAAGCTATAATGATAGGTCAGACCCATGCGGTTTGCGGATTTCCCGTAATGCTAAGCTGAACCGCCGGACGGTGTTTGCCCAGGAAAAAATGGCCTCCTCAACGAAGATACCGCGCAGGCAATGAGAGGCGCTGCCTCTACCCCCAAGGGGTTCTCAAAAGGCGATCGTAAGTTCGGGCAAAATTTTTACTCGGCATGTTTGACCGATGGCTATAACCGGTTGGTTGCGATGCCGTTCAGAAAAGCAAGGAACCCCCGGCAGGAAACCCGCGAGTGCGTCCGTGGGCGCATGCCCAAAATCCTCAGTGAATCCGGCTGTAGGAATTGCGAGCAAGGGAGTCGCAGGTCGTCATGAGTTCGGCAGCGAATGGAAAGCGCTCTCCCAAAAACGCACCGGCTTCCGACGAACAGGACAAAGGAAGGGAGAATCCACCGCATCCGTTCGCGCTGGTCGAAGGGCTGCGGAACATTGGGTATACGCCACCCACCGCCCTCGCCGATCTGGTGGATAACAGTATAACGGCAGAAGCGCGCAATGTGACAATTCAAGTGTCCCCACCACGGTCGACTGCAATTGGCGGTTACGTAACGGTCGAGGACGATGGCAAAGGCATGTCGGCCACGAAACTGGAGGAGGCCATGCGCTGGGGTGGCGATGGTCCGGGGCGGGTGCGGCGTCCCGATGATCTTGGTCGGTTCGGCCTCGGCATGAAGACCGCGTCAATTTCAATGGGTCGGAAACTCACGGTCGCGAGTCGGGCTGGGATCGGCGGCCCCCTGACGGTGTTACGCTGGGATCTAGATCATGTTGCAACCGCCGGATGGCGTATGCTTGACGGCCCCGACCAGGAAGCGGTGCCACTTCTTGCGCAATCGACGCTGGCACAGTCCAAAAGGTCCACTGGCACGATGGTGATCGTGACACATCTCGACCGGCTGGTCACCCGCTCGTCACTTATTGCGAACGCAGAGAAAAACGAAACGGCATTGACGCGGAAAATCTCCCGGCATCTCGGCATGGTCTTTCACCGTTTCATCAACGCCGGCGTGACCATCCGGCTCGGGGCATCGGCCATTGCCGGATGGGACCCCTTTGAGGGTGGCGTCCTTAAGGATACTGAAATCCTCGGCGACAAAATAGAAGCGGCTTCATACGTGCTGCCGCACCATTCCAAAGTCACAACAGCTCAGAACGAACGGATGGCCGGCCCCCTCGGGTGGGGTGCGCATCAGGGTTTTTTGGTTTATCGGGCGAAACGGCTGATCGTGCCGGGGGGCTGGCTGCGACTGTTCCCCGCTGAGGACAACTGTCGACTCGCGCGCATCCGGATCGATCTGCCCAACGCGCTCGATGCCGGGTGGGGCCTAAACGTGATGAAGTCGAGTGTCGTGCTGCCCTCTTGGCAGCTAGCCGATCTTCAGCGTATTGCGGAAGCGACCCGACGTCATGCGATGGCGGTGTTCAATTTCCGCGGGGACCGGCAGGCCCCGACGGCCGGCACCCACGACGATCCCGTCGGGCAGGCTTTCTGGAACCAAGTTCCCACCCCGGATTCAATCCGGTTCCGCATCAACCGGGCGCATCCTGTTGTCCAAACGCTTAAGCAGTCGGTCAAAGATTCCACCGTGGCGGAGGATTTTCTCCGCGCATTCGAGAGGCTCCTGCCTTTGGAGGCGATTCTTCAAGACCCGAAACGGACCACCAATGGTGCTGTGAACGAGCCGTCCTCTGAGGAAATTGAAGGAATGGCGGTGTTCGCCCGCAAGGCCATCAAGACCATGCGTGGGCATGGCCATAGCGCGACTGAAGCCGAGCGCATTGTTTTGACTGCGGAACCGTTCATTTACCACGCGGAGCAGATCCGCCAGCACCTTTCCTGACCATGCTCTCCCGACAAGCCTTTCTCAATGTCGCTCTGGCCTCGATTGCTGCCGACGGCGTGCCGACCCCCGAAATCGTTGAGGCACAGATCGACGAGATGCTGGTGCACGCTCCGCATCTCAAGCCGGAACGCCGCTCCCTAATCGACGAAGCTCTCACGAACATCGTCGTTTCGGTTGGGCGGGCGGAAACGATGGTCGATAATGAAGAGATCGAACGGTGGATGACGCCCGAAACGGGCCGCGACTGGGTGCACTGGCCTTGGCTAAAGTCCTATCTGGCTGCTGAGGTCAGGCGTCCCCTGCAGGTGATGAAGGAGTTGGAGGAGAGCACCACGGAGGTGATCGACTTGCTGGGCGATCCCAAGCGTGAGGGTATTTGGGACCGGCGCGGCCTCGTGGTTGGTCACGTCCAGTCGGGCAAAACGCAGCACTACACCGCGCTGGTCGCGAAAGCGTTGGATGCCGGCTACAAGGTAATCATCATCCTTTCCGGCATTCACGAGAACCTGCGCCAACAGACGCAGGAGCGAGTTGAGGAGGTTCTGATCGGAAAGGACAGCCGCAACAACTTCGCGCATTTCGGAATCCGGTCGTGGTCGAACCGCCGCATTGCTCGGGTTCGTGTGCCTGGTGACCCGGCGGTGCCGCTGCCGGACATCATCACTCTCACGTCTGTTGCGGGCGACTACGGCGCAATCGTGAACTCGCACCTCCATGTTACACCGGGGCAAGCCCCCGTCATTTTGGTGGTGAAGAAGAATGCCTCGATCCTGAAGAACCTCTTGGACTGGGTGAAGAAGGCGAACAACCAAGCGTCCCTCACGGTGCCCACCTTGGTGATCGACGACGAGGCCGACCATTCGTCAATCAATACCGCAGACACCGATCCCGAGACCAATCCGACCACGATCAACCGTCTCATCCGGCAGATACTATGGCGCTGCGATCGCGTCGGTTTCGTGGGCTACACCGCCACGCCCTATGCTAACATTTTCATGGATCCCGAACCGGTCGAAAAGCGGCTCGACCGGAATCTCGACAGCCGCGGTTCGGACATTTTCCCGAAATCATTTATCACGAGTCTCAAGAGTCCCACCAACTATATTGGACCCGAAGAGGTCTTTGGTCGGGAAGCGGACGAGAGTCTGAACATCTCCGGAATGGCTCCCTTGCCGATGCATCAGCCCGCTGAGGATGCCGATGCATGGCTGCCCCCGCGGCACAAGCGCAGTCAGGTGGTCCTGCCGGATCTACCTGATTCCCTCAAGGAGGCGCTGCGCGCTTTCCTTCTGACTGTCGCGGCGCGAATTGCGCTCGGACATGCCAAGGAACACATGTCGATGCTGGTGCACGTCAGCCGTTTCACGGATGTTCAAGAGAAGGTTACGAAACACGTCGAGAACGAGATTTCTTCACTGGTCGAGCGACTGCGTCACGGAACTGGGGAGGAAAAGGAATGGGCAGCCTTGCAGGCAATCTGGGAAAAGATTTTCGTGAAGGATTTCCCCAAATTCGAGACCCATCCGTCCCAGCAGCTCGTGAAGCCGGTGCTGCCCAGCTGGGCGGAAGTGCGTGCGCAAGTGCTCGCGGCGTTCGACCGGATGACCTTTCAAAGCATTAATAGCAGCACGAAGGAAAATCTCGACTATGCCGGCAAGCCCGACGGGTTAGTGGTGGTTGCGGTCGGAGGCGACCGCCTCAGCCGGGGCCTTACGCTTTCTGGTCTCAGCATAAGTTATTTCCTTCGCGGTGCCCGTGCGTTCGACACGCTGATGCAGATGGGCCGGTGGTTCGGATACCGACCTGGTTACGCCCATCTCTGCCGAGTTTATGCGCCGCGAGTGACGGTCGGGAATTTCCGCCGAATCGCCCTCGCAACCGAGGAACTCCGTCGGGAGTTCAGCCGCATGTGCTTTCTCAACAAACGACCAACGGAATACGGGTTGCGCGTGCGCGAGCCACGCGTGGACATGCTGGTGACAGCGATGAACAAAATGCGTCGCGGGGAAACGGTGCGGGTTCACTTTGCCGAGAGCCTCGCTTCGTCGCTCGACATTGCCCGCTCGGCAGCGGCGGAAAATTATCGGGCCTTCACCACGCTGATCGACCGCATGGAAGCGGTGCACGGGAAAGCCGCTGGCAGCAATCTCATGGCGAGCGGTGAGAAGGGGTCCTACCATCACCGTTGGGGAAAAGTGGATAGCACAACGGTGCTGGATTTTCTGCGGCGATTCCGGGCGACGTCCAACGTCTGTTTCGACGGCACGACAGACGGATCTAGCATGGTTGCCAAGTTCATCGAGTCGATGAATCGCGAGGGTGAACTAGACACTTGGACCGTGGCGATGATCGGTAGCCGGGATTCTGAAATGCCGGCCATTGCGGGCCGTGACTATCGAACGGTAAGCCGGAATCTCGACCAGAACAAGGCTGCGCGCCGGCCCGACCAGTTCGGATTCCGGGGCGTGGCCGTGGGCCAAGATGAAGCGATCGATCTTAGCCCGGAGGAATACCGGAAAGCGGTCGCCGATGCGAAACTGCTCGGCGACGTGAAGCGCGCCCCGTTTTACCGGATGAATCGACCGGCGGAGCGAGGCCTACTCCTACTTTATCCGATTGTTCCGGTCGCCAAAGCAGAGCAGGCGACAGAACCCCTCATCGGCGTGGCCATCAGCTTTCCAAGTTCCGAGCACGATCTCGGACAAGACTATGTCTGTAACCCGAGGATGCTGGTGGAACTCTTCGGCGAGCAATTCGCGGAGGATATCGAACGCGACGAACAGGAGGAACAGGAAGAAAAAATCCGGGCGGAGGCCAAGGCTAGGGGTGAGTCCACATGAGTCCGCAAGACCTCGTAGGCGCATGGGCCCAAATCAGCCGGCAGCCGGAATCCGGCGGGCCTTACCTGTATCTCCAGATGCACGGTGGTAGCCTGCCGATCGGGGCCATCCTGCGTGCACACGACCGCCGCCAAGGCCTAATGGTCCGCTTTGCTGCTGCGGACTTGCCACGCTTGCCGCGCCCCGACTCTGGACGCGGCTTCTCGTTCGAACGTCCGGTGAAGGTCGGAGCGGAGACGCTGGGGCTTCCAATCCTGCTCGGCGATCCCGCAGTGGCCGACCTCTTCGCCATGATGGGCGCCGACCTAGTGTCTGTGGTCGAGCGGCCAGATGAGAATATGCCCGCTGTCGAACGCGTGCTTCGGCGAATTTCACTCTGGCGTCGGTTTCTCCAGAAACGCTCGGGGTTTATGACCGACGAGGAAGTGCGCGGTCTTTTCGGCGAACTGCATGTGCTTTCACTTGTGATGGCGGTCGATGGCGTTGATGCCGCGCTTGAGTCGTGGCAGGGGCCTGCCCGCGAACTGCACGATTTCCGGTTTACCGAGGGATTGGTCGAGGTGAAAACATGGCGAGTGGAATCCGGTGCTCGCGTGCATATTTCCCAGCCGAGCCAGATCGGAGTCGATCCGCACCGTCCGCTGCATCTTACGGCAGTGCAGATTTCAGTGGGCGGGCCGGCCGGGCGCACCCTCCGCGAAAGCGTCGCCCTATTGCGGGCGCGCATGTCGACAATGCAAGAGCAACGCTTCGAAGAACTGCTGGCCGAATACGGTTACCTTGAGACGCAAGCGGACGAATACCGCGACCGCATGTTGGTGCTCGGTCTGGATGTTTATGATGTTCGCGAAGGGTTTCCTCATGTGGACATCCGGTCGATTCCGGGTGGGGTCGCCGAATTGCGCTATGCGATCGAGTTGGGCGCGCTCGAACCGTTCCGTTCGTCCAACCGCCATCTTTCCCCCCCGTGAGCATCGAACCTATCCGACAAGAAATCCACGAATACGCCATTGGGGCCGATGGCGGCCTGCACCGGAGCGAAGCGGTTTTCCGCACACTGGCAGGCATCGTCGCTGAAGCGGGATTCCTCACGAATCCACAATGGACGCCAGTCAGATTCAAATCGGGTCGCCAGCTGTGTTCCCTCGATGGATACGATATTGATGAAGAGGACAGTATCATGACCGTGTTCGCGGTGGTCGATGCGCATGCCGATCTGGAGCTGGACCGGAGCTGGCCAGAAGTAACCTGTCCGAAAAAACAATTGGATCAGGCGGTGAAGGAAATGCTCGCAGCAGTGGAAGCGCTTGCAAACGGAACGGAGGTGGAACTCGAAGATTCCGACCCGGCGCGCGAATTGGTTAAATCACTGAAGACCGATTATCGGGCGGACCAAGGCCGAGTGGTCTGTTGCGTGCTGACGACAGGACGGGTCTCGAATGTGGCAGCGGGCTCCGCCGCCGAAACGGCGATCCGGACCGCTGTTTGGGATGCGGATCGACTGGTCCGGACCCGAGAGAGCGGACGCGAACAGCTGGTGGCGGATTTCGAGCCCATCGGCGGATTGCCATGCCTAGTTTCGGACCGGGAGGCCGCTGAGATCCAAAACGGGCGGGTCGGCGTGCTGCTCACCAAGGTGCCGGGAAATTTCCTGGCGACGCTCTACAATGAGCACCGGATGCGCCTGCTGGAACGCAACGTTCGCGCGTTCTTGCAGTTCACCGGGAAGGTTAACAAGGGCATTCGAGAAACGATTCACTCGAAGCCGGAATATTTCCTCTCATTCAACAATGGCATTTCGGTGACGGCCTCGAAGGTGCGGCTCCGGAAAACGCCAGATGGAACCTATCATCTGCTCGCCGCCGAAGATTTTCAAATTGTGAACGGGGGCCAGACGACCGCCTCCATCGCCCGTTGCGTCCGTGAGGATAAGGTGGATGTGTCCTCCATCGGTGTCGCGATGAAGCTCACCGTGGTTCCGGAGGAACTCATCGACGAGCTGGTGCCGAAAATCTCGCGCTTCGCAAACACGCAGAATCGTATCCAAGACGCAGATTTTTTCGCAAACAACCCGTGGCACATTGAGCTGGAGCGGCACTCGCGCGTGGTCGAGGCCGAACGCGATGAGGATTCAGCTGGGCGGCCTATCCGTTGGTATTACGAGCGGGTCCGTGGCCAGTATGCGGACGACTTGGCGAAGCACACAACCGGGCCGCAGAAACTGGCGTTCCGGAACCGCCATCCATCGCGCACGAAATTCGACAAGACCGATCTTGCGCGTTATCTTTTAAGTTGGGAGCAGGAGGCCCACTCGGTGAGTCTGGGCCGCCAAAAATGTTTCGCCCGCCTAATGGCGGTGCTGGGCGCGACCTCCACCAACACTGAAGGAAGCCAGTTGCCGGGCGAAGAGGACTTCCGTCGGATATGCTGCCTCGCGCTCGTGCAGCGACAGGGCGAGCGTATCTGCGGCGAACTCGGGATCGTCGGATACCGGGCGAACCTCGTGGCGTATGCCATCATGCTGATTTCGGTGCGGACGGCGAAGCGACTCCCTTGGCGGAAAATCTGGACCGGGCAGGCGGTGACACTCGAAATCGACCAAGTGCTGCGTGTCGCCATACCTGCCTGCGATCTGGCCATCCGGCAATCGGCCGGTCCGCGTAACGTTACGGAATGGGCCAAGCGGAACGAGTGCCGCGAGACCGTTCTCGCCCGTGGAATCGAACTCGATTTGAACCCGGCAGCCGATTGGGACCAGTTTTCGATAAAAGACATGGCGCGGCCGAAAGCGGAAGCGGACCTCATCCGAGTTTTCTTCAAGCTGTCGGCCGACCAATGGTTGCGCGTGGCGGACGCGGCGCGGCGCGGCGACGCCAACCCCGTCTGGGTCGGCGTCGCGGAGACTATGGCGAACCGGCTCATTCCAGCTGGCAAGTCGCCGAGTGAAAAGCAGGCAAAAATCCTCCGTAAGGCGTTGTCGCGATATTCCAATCTTTCAGCTCTTCGTTCGGTCTTGAACGAGGATGATCTGAGAGTGCTCGCGGGTGAACAGGCATGATCGCTCAAATACGGAGGTTATCCCATAGGACTTCTTCCATAATGCGTTATCTGTAAGGGCCATAAAATGATGATCAGCACGTCCTGGACACAGGGAGGAAAAACTTATTTCCTGGCAGCAATTTTGATTCACCGACATTCCACACGACACAACCTTGACCCCGATCCCGCTAATTGACCTTTTCGCCGGACCAGGCGGCCTGAACGAAGGTTTCAGCCATGTCCGGGACTCGCAAGGAAACCGTATCTTCGAGACCGTTCTTTCCGTTGAACGGGACCACTGGGCGCACCAAACTCTTGAGCTGCGGGCTCTGTTTCGGCATCTTGATTCAGACAAATCGAAACGCCGGTATATCGAGTATATCTCGGGTGCGATCACTCGCGAAAAACTCTTCTCCGAGATGGGTGCCGCAGCTAAGGTCGCAGCCTCGGAGGCTCTTTTGGCTGAGTTGGGTAAGCCGTCCACAAGTCATGAGGTCGAAAATCGCGTATCGGCCGCCCTGTCTAGGATGGGCACTCGTGAGTGCGTATTGATCGGCGGCCCTCCGTGCCAAGCCTACTCCCTAGTGGGACGCGCTCGTAGGTCGCGTGAAGCGCTGGTGGATTTTGAGGCGGATCCTAGGCACCGATTATATCTCGAATACCTGAAGGTAGTCCGTCGTTTCAAGCCGGCGGTTTTCGTCATGGAGAATGTTCCCGGCCTGTTGTCAGCAAAGTGGCAAGGCAATGGGATGTTCGATATGATCTGTAAGGGATTGCGTGAGGCTGGATACGAATTGCACGGATTAGGAGACGAGGCAGCCCAAGGCCTTATATTTGAGAATAAACGCGAATTTGTGCTGCATGCGGAGGAGCATGGAGTCCCGCAGTCCCGAAACCGCCTGTTTATATTCGGGGTGAGAAACGACATCAAGAAGCGCCCCCAACGCATGGTTGCTGATCGCACCGCGCTGGTTTCGGCCGCGACTGCGATTTCGGATCTGCCAAGAATTCGGAGTCGCATGTCGAAGGAGGCAGACTCCGCCACTTCTTGGCGGCAAGCCATCAACGATATTACCGGCTACGCGTTCAATAACTTAGAACCTGATTTTGCAAAGGCACTCAAAAAACGGGCGGAGTCCCTTTCGGATAATCTTTCTCTAGGCGGCCAAGTTCTGGAGGCGACGGCTGCACCCGTAGTTCACGCCAATTGGTATTCCGATCCCCTGCTGCCAGTGGTCTTGAACCACAACAGTCGGGGGCATATGCGCCGTGATCTGGTCCGCTATTTCTTCTGGGCCGAATATGGCCGGCACTACGAACGGTCACCCACGTTGCGTGACGCACCTCATTTTCTGCGTCCGAATCACGCCAACGCGGGTCTTGACGGTGCTCCGTTCGCCGACCGATTCCGCGTCCAACTCGGCGGAAGGCCTTCAACCACGATTACCTCCCATATCTCCAAGGACGGTCACTACTACATCCATTACGACTCTTCGCAGTGCCGGAGTCTTAGCGTCCGGGAAGCTGCGCGTTTGCAGACATTCCCCGACAACTACTACTTCGAGGGGCCAGTTACAGAGCAGTATCATCAGGTCGGGAACGCGGTTCCTCCCTACTTGGCCAAGCAAATCGGCTCGATCGTCGCGTCGATTCTTGGTTAGCAGGTCAATCTGATGGCCGACATCATGACAGCGCTGCAGCGCTCGGCCCTGATGGCACGCATACGCGGCCGTCGCAACGAATCGACAGAAATATTGCAGGCCCGGTTGCTGCGTGCGGCCCGGATCTCTGGGTGGCGCCGACACCCAGCCATGGTTGGTCGGCCAGATTTCATATTCCCACGCGAGAAGGTTGCCGTGTTTGTCGACGGTTGTTTCTGGCACGGCTGTCCTAAACATTTTAAAGCCCCGCAAGCGCGTGCCGAATTCTAGCGGGACAAAATTGCGGGTAACAAGCGTCGCGATGCGCGGGTGAACGTGGCTCTGGGAAAACTAGGGTGGAGGGTAATTCGGATCTGGGAACACAGCCTGACTGGTCACCACGCCGCCGGCTCCGTTCTCCGAGTTGGCACCGCCGTCGCAGCCCGGCGTCTCGTTGTTGGCCGAGTCGGTGAACAAGCTGCGCAGGGCTTACCCTACTGTTTTTGTTCGCGCCCGCCGCCGCAAGCGATTGGGATGAGGAACATGGATCTGATCAGCGTTTTCCGGAAAGTGCTTAGCCTGAATGATACCGGGGAAACGGGGGCGCACGTGGCGGGGCTGCTGGTTCCTAGAACGGACCTTGCCTTCTTCCCCCCGCTGAAGGCGGAGGAGAAGAATCCACGCGCGGAAATCTTGGCCACCGACCCCGATGGCCGCCCATGGTCTCTCAACTTCATTTATTATAACAACGAGTTCTTCGGCGGGACTCGTAATGAATACCGTCTCACCGGGCTCACGGCTTTTTTTGCAGTCAACGGACTGCGGGCGGGAGATGCGGTGGTTCTGCAAAAGACACCGGCGGGAATGCTCATTAGGTCCGAGAAGGCCAGCGATGCAAAACCGTCCCCATTGGATCATCAGCAATGGCTCAGCCTTTCCAGCACGGCCCCCGAGACGCCGGCGTCCGCTCCGGAGCAAAATTTCCATGGTATCCGACCCGCAGCTCGGCTCATCCACACCATCGGGCAGAATCTCATCAAGGATGCGCAGGCTGCTGTGATTGAGCTGGTAAAGAACGCCTATGATGCCGATGCGCACACGGTCATAATCACATTCAAGAGCGTGGTTCGCGACTCAGCGGCAAGCATTCGGATCATGGTGGAGGACGATGGTCATGGGATGACCTATGAACAAGTCACCGGCACGTGGCTGGTGCCGGCAACTCCTGACAAGCTCACCCGGCGCCACAGCCCAGAAGGACGCCCTATGCAGGGCAACAAGGGCATCGGACGGTTCGCGGCGTTTGTGCTCGGCGAGGAAATCTTTCTGCGGACCGCAACCACATCGAGTAACACCGAGACATCGCTTCTTTTGCAGGCGTCCGATTTTCGGACCGCTCGGTTTCTTGACGAGGTTAGGATTCTTGTGGAGAAGCGACAGATCGTCGGCCCCCCTAGGCACGGAACGCTTTTTGAAATGACAGTGCGGAAGGGCGACGAAGTCTACCGGGATTGGAACCGGGACGACTTCGGAAAACTACGCTTGGACCTCCAGCGAATGCTGTTCCCCCTCAACGCGCGGAACGCCGAGGATTTCCAAGTTCTTCTTGTTACTGAGGGATTCGACTCAACCGGACAGCCGGACGGACCCGAGGAGATAGAGCCGTTGCCAGTGATGGACCAGTTCGATTATCGCATCGCTGCAGACATCGACAGCGCCGGCCATTTGGTGGGGTTTTTTCAGTCGCCGCTGGTCGTTGGTCGCCCCGAACAACCGTTGGATCTAGTGCTCACCGATTTGCCCGGAGCCCCATGCGGTCCAATTCGGTTGGATCTCAGGGTCATAGACAGGGAAACCGCCTCGCTGCATGAGCTTATTGGTCGATCTAAATCACGTGGAGACCTGTTGGGTGACACCACCCGAGCGCAGCTCAAGCGCATGTTGGACGAAAGCTGCGGTATCATGGTGTTTCGCGGTGATTTCCGGATACGCCCCTACGGTGACCAAGGTGACGACTGGATGGGCCTCGACCGGGACCGCATCAACAATCCGACCTTCGCCATCAGTAACAATCAGACATTCGGCGTGGTCTCCATCGCTCCGGAGGCTGAGTCGCATCTTGAAGAAAAAAGTGCACGCGACGGCCTGAGAGAAGACGAACACTACGAGCGACTGAAGGCGATAGTGAAGGCCATCGTTGGCGACCTGCAGGAGCGACGCTTCTCGATCAGGCGCGCCGTCGGGCGCATCAACCGTGCTCCACGGGTAGGCGAACTCCTTGCGGAGTTGCGGGACTACGAGCGGCCGGTAACCAAGATCACCTCGTTCCTGAAAAACGAGGGAGTGGCGCCGGGCAAGATCGATGAAGTGGAAATCCTGTTGCGCGAGGAACAGAAGGCACGAGAGGAGATCGTCGCCAAACTAGAGGAGACCATCGCAATCTATCAGGGGCAGGCGACACTCGGCAAAGTCGTGGGCATTGTGCTGCACGAAGGTAATAGGGCCATCGGTATCCTTCGGACCCAGAGTCGGCGGATTCCCGAGTTGCTTGACGAGCTGCGTCAGGGGCCGAGTCCGATTCTTATGGACGAGGTGCTACGCGCGATGGATAGCGTGCGTAGCGCTTTGGTGCTAGTATCTGCCCTCTTCGACCGCATCCAGCCGCTCGGGGTCCGTTCGCGGGCAAAAAAGGCTCCCATGAGGCTCCGCACCGCGATCAGCCAAGTGCTTGGCGCTTTCGAGGAACAAATAAAGGCAAACGGCATCACCGTGGTCATCGACATTCCCGAAGGGTTCGAGGTCACCGCATGGGAGACAGATCTCAAAGCGATTTTCTACAACTTGGTGGAGAACTCAGTCTACTGGATTACTCATCCGCTGGTGGTGGATCCGACTATCAGGTTCCATCTCGAAGTCGAAGAGGCGAGCAATCTGAGCCGTCTCCAAATCACGGACAATGGCCCCGGTATACCCCGTGAGCACATCGCGACCGAGAACATATTCGAACCACATTTCTCGTTGCGAGGCGGTATTGGCCTCGGTTTGCCCATTGCCGGAGAGGCCGCGACGAGAAACGGGTTTTCGCTAAAGGCGATTCATGCCCCGGTTGGCGCTTATTTCAGCCTAGATTTTTCACCGACACCTCAAAATGCCTAACCTCAAGCTGCTCGTCCTAGAGGACCAAGACGATTATATTGAAAGCAACTACCGGTCCCCGGTTCGCGATTATGAGCGTCGAGGCGTGTGCAGAGTTGAACTTGATGTGGTTAAGACAAAATCCGAGGCGCTATCGCGCCTAAAGCAATCGCGTTACGATGGAGCAATTCTTGATCTAAGGCTGACAGCGGATGCCGGTGAGGCAGAGGGCAATGCGGTCGCAAAGGAGATACATTCGCACTATCTGATGCCAGTCGCTATTGTAACCTCATTCAGCGGCGAGCTTGCTCCTGAACTTCGCACGTTGACCGAGAAGCCGTCCACGTTGTTCAGGTATTTCAATAAAGGCGGAGACGGGAACGTCGTATTCGAGTTTTTTCTTCGGGTGGATCGCACTCAGGTCCTTCAGGTATTCCAGCCCGGCGGACAGTTTAACCGAGTTCTCTCAACTGTCTTCTGGGATCATCTCGGACCGATCTTAGAACGACTCGATCAAGGGATGGCCGACGATGAGGTGCGCCGTCGGATTCTGCGACACACAGTTTTCCATGTGCTCGCAATCTTACAGCGGGACGGGAACTGCGAAAACTGGGATCCTTATCTTAACGAGGAGATGTATATCGTTCCCGCAGTTGGCACGAGAGTCGGGACCGGTGACCTCTTGGCGGCGCCAGTCGCCGGCGGTGGACATGGCGATCATTTCTTTCTCGTGACGCCGGCATGTGATGTCGACAAAATCACGCGCTCTCTCACGCCACCGGCACTTGGGGCACCTCCACGAGCGGCAAAACCGCCCTTGTTTTATCAAATGGTCCGCATCGTCCCCCTCACCGCAGCCAGCCTGATAGACCGGACCCAGTTGAAAGAAATTGTGAACAAGACAAATACTAGGTATCACTTGTTACCTCCGTCGGCGACATATCCAGGGGGTATCCTCGATTTCTGGCAGTTACAAAACTTGCCGGCTGCACGCCTCGCGGACTACCACCGTATAGGGCAGGTCACCGATCCTTTCACCAAAGATATTGTCGCACGTATTGGGGCATGGATTTCCCGCCAAGGATCACCAGATTTCCAAGAGCCGGTGTTCGAGCAGGCTTGGGCCAAGATCAGTCCCCCGGCCCAACCAAGATAGGCGTGAATCATTTTAGTCCTCGGTGATTTTTCACCAACCTCAAAAAGCTGCTGCCGTTGACCGAATACAGCGCCGGGAAGTCGTGGAGAAAATCCTATGGTGGGCAGGGGACCTCAATCTTGAGGTCGTCGAGGAGGATCTGGGAATAGATCACGAAGCGGCAAGGAGGTTAGCAATTTCGAGTAGAGTGCGATCAAGATCGGCTGGCGAGACTGGCCGCATCAGGTTAGCGGCATGCGCGTCTTGGGCGACGAAACCGCCACGCTGTTCAAGCACAGTCTCAAGATCGGGTAGATTTTGCACGTTGATCCACAGCTCAAAGCCGCCGTCGCGGCCATAGATATTGAGACCACGTTGCGCGCCCTTCCAAGGAAAGCTGAGCGGGATATGCGGCGCGTCGCGTTCGAAGTATTCGCCCTTGGTAAAGAGCGCCGGGGGTTGCAAACGGGGGTGCAGGAGGAACGTGAAAAGCTCGGCGTGCGGCGCGCTGCGCTTCTTACGCATCAGGAGAATGACGTGATTGTCTTCGGAGTGCTGGATGTTGCGGTCCTTGCAGTAGCGGATGGCCTCCACGTTTCGCACCAGCGCCTCGCGCCAAGGCTCCATGCCACTCGCCGATTGGATGATGGCATCGAGACCTGCCGCAGGGGGCGTCGTGTAGGCCGGGTGATCCCATAGCCGCTGGAGCAGCGCGCGCTGCGGGGTGTCGTCGCGGAGGAAGCGTTTCCAGCTGAAGGGCTTGCTGGCGTCGTTTACTAGGAAGGAGTGGTTGGAGTTGCCGTTGGGCAAGAGGAAGTCGCCCACACTGAGCAGGGCGCTGGTCGAACGATCCTCATTCTTCCCGAGGTCGATGAGTCCCTTGGAGTCGAACATCATCTCCGCCTTTGCATAGTATGAGCGGAACGAGGCTTGGAGCTGGGCATGGGTGGCGGCGGACCAGGCACAGCCGCCGGTGCTCTCCCATTCCGCCGTTACACCGGCGAACTTAAGGAGGAAGCCGATCTGGCCGCGGAAATAGCCGTGGCGCTCGGCTTGGTCGATCAGCGGGCGCCAGCCGTCAGGATCGGCGAGCAGGAGGCCGGCCTTGAGCGCCTCTTCGCGCTGCTGGTCGGCATAGAACATGGCGATGCCGGCGCGTCGGCCCACCTCGGCCACGTGGGTCAGGATGGTGCGGGCATGGGACAGGAGATCGCGCAGCGCACCCAGTGCACTTTGCAGTCGCTCGATGCGGTCGATATCGGAGTTGTAGCCGAGGTTGTGGACGATGCGCATCCATTCCCCGAGTTCCGAAGGCTGGAACTTGCCCTCGTGCTTCCGGACGAAGAGGGCGTAGCCGCAGAAGAGGACTACCTGCGGCACCGTGAGCTGGGCAGACTCCTGGAGGAGCGGACCGAGAAGGGCGGCTTCATCGAAGGGGCCGCCGGCGGAGAGGGAGAATCCCTTGGCCTCGCACCAACTCTCCAGGAGGCTGACGACCACCGCCGAGAATTCGGGGTCGAGCCATCCGTGGGACTCGAACGCCGAGTAGGTCGGAGAATCTTCCTCCGACCGAAGGGCCTCGATCTGCGGGGTGTAGAAGAGCGGATCTTGGACGGGATCGCGCGTGGCCAAGGCGACCATGCGGAAGATGTTCATGAACGCATCGTCCACGCGCTGCGGCACGCGCGAGCTACCGTCGCTATGGTAGACCCAGAGTAGATCGGTCCAGGCGGTGTCGAGCCGCCGCGCTATAAAGTCGCGCATCGTGAAAGATGCGTCGCCAATCTCGCGCCGTTCCGTGGGCGGGAAGTGGTCCGAAAGCTTGGCCTCGTAGCGGGCCTTGAAGGTCTCGAAGAACGTTAGCGGCTTCCCGCGGGCGTTCATCTTGATGTAGAGATCATCCGAGAGCGGGAACTGCCCGAGGTCGAGGAGTTGGAAGGTGATGACCGGGCGATCCGTAGCGGTGAGCTGCCGGTAGAGCAGGCCGGGGCGGAGCTGAAAGAGCGCGTGCCGATGCATCGCCTGGAGCATCTCCAGCACGCCTTGGACGGTTGGATCGAGGCGCCAGTATTGGAAATACCAGGGCTGGTCGGTGATCCATGCCTTCAGATCGAAATCCGCGCCGGCTTCACCGGACGGCGGCGGACGGTGGGCGACCAAGGCATCGAAGAATTCCCGCGAGCTGGTGCGGACGTCGTAGGAGAATCGGGAACGCCCGTCGGGTTCGCAGAAGGTCTCGGTGAAGTGTTGCCAGCTCTCGTCGCCATCGCGCCAAGCGAGCAGCCAGTGAAGGAGAAATAGCGTGGTGAGGCGCTGCTGGCCATCGAGCGGAGAGAAGTGCTCTGTGGGCGACTGCTCCCGGCTGCCGTAAACGAAGTCGAGATTGAGCGGGGTGAAGGCGGCCTCGCCCGCGCGCTCAAGAGCCTTATGCAGCACATCCAAGAACGTGTTACGAACATCGGTCTCCTTGGAGCCCTTGCGCCCTTGGGCGTAGTCGCGCTGGAGACGGGGAATACGGATGCGCTGGTGCCGCGAAAGTAGCTCCAGGTAGGTGATGGGGTGAGGGGTAGTGATCATGTTTCGACCTCCTTGCCGAGGAAGAAGCCGACGAGGGTGTTGACGATGGCTTTCTCGTAGTCGTCGGCGTCTGGGTCGGACCAGACGATGGCGCTGCCGACGTGCGCGCTGTAGGCCTTGAGGAAGACGTTGCGGGTGCAGAGAGGGACAAAAACGCCCGCTTTGTCCACCGCGAGGATGGTCCGCCTCTTCACCGCGAAGGGTGCGTTTTTGTAGCCTCGATTGGTGCCGCTATCGAGCAGCGTCAGGTTGGAGATGTCGTTGCGCTCCTCGGGCTGGGAGTCCTCGCCAAGTTGCTTGAGGATGGAGAGCCGCAGGCTTTTGAACTTATCCGTGGACGCGTCGTCTCCCAGAGCGATCTGGGCCGAGACCTCCTCGGCCAGCGACTTCCAATGCGGGTCGGGTTGCTCAATAAGAAAACGATGGCAGCTCTCCAGCCATTCGGGTCGGTTGTTGATTCTATCGGACGCGAGGGAGCGAATGTGCTCCAAATCCCAGCCGCAATCTCGGTCTTTGAATGCGGTGAAGTTGAACTTCAGGTTGGAGCGGCGGTTCTCGATAAGAGAGGCGATGTTGAAAAGGAGGAGGATGGCGCGGATGCGCTTCTTTTGTTTGTCGGTCCCATATTCCAAGGCGTCGAGATAGGTGGCGATGTCGGCGCGGAGTTCTTCCTCGGCAGGGACGCATTCTTTCCCATTAAGCCATTGATAGACCCGGTCACGCAGGCGGCGGTGGAATTCGCTCTTGGTGCATTGCTCGGAGAGGCGGCGAATCTCGGACATCTCGACCGACTGGGTGACGAGAAAGCCGATGATGTGATAGGCGATGCGCCGCTCGTCCTCGAACCACTCTTGGAAGCGCATGAACTCTTGTTTTATGCGCAGCCACTCTTTCTCGAGCGTGCTTCTCCGGAGCCGATCGCTAAAAACATGGAAGACCCAATACTCGTCATGATGGTCCTCGACCGGGATGTCCTCCGCCTGGGCCATCAACTCGAAGAGGTGGCCGATGCGGTTTTGTTCCCGCTTGTCCTCGGTGAGAAAGGCCCAGAAGTCCGGTGCTTGAAGGCCCTTCTCGATTAGGTCCCATTCGTAGGCTATCTGGGCCTTGATGGCCGCCTCCTCGGGGGTTGCGCCGTGGCCGTTGCCGAGAAAAAGGGCTCGGATCAGCTCGTCGTCGGTGAGGCGAATCTTGCCGACGTTTAGGCGGGTAAAGGCATCCACCACGTTGTCATTCAGTCCCAGCTCGAACCAGATGACGCGCACGTTCGGACCGGCCGTATCGGCGTTAAGCAGGTGCTGGATCAATTTCAGCTGATGAGACTCATCGTGACTGCCCGAACCGCACCACTCCTGGACCGCCTCATAGGCCTCGCAGGCGTGAAAATAGTCGGGATTATCCAGCGCCTTCGACAGGTCGATCGAGTCGAGCGAAGGACGCGCGGGATCATTCCGGGTCTCAAACTTTAGCTCGAAAAAGGTCTTGGTGAGAAGCTTGGCGATATCCCTCAGACAAAGAAGGATGATGTGAATCGTGGTTAGTCTCTGCTGCCCATCCACGACCTCGATTCTTCCATCGGAGTGCCTTTTGACAACGATCGGCTGCAAGCAGTAGAATCGATCTTGCGCGCCAGGCGCCTCGATGAAGTCCCAGATGTCGTCCAGTAACTGGGCAACTTGGACGCGGGTCCAGCGATAGCCACGCTGGTAGGACGGAATCCAATATCGCGCAGGTTTTCCGTTCTCGCTGAGGAGTTCGCGGACAGACCTGAGTGCGATAGTGCCGCCTTGTATTTGAGTTGGAGTGGACATGAAGAGGAGTGGGGGCGGTTTAATAGCGTTGGGCCGGAGTCGGTGCCGCCCGATGTTCGTTGCGCAGCCAGTGGATGGTTAGCCTCGTATGCTGGTTCTGATTGGTCAGAGGTATCGGCACGCCATTCACGGTCGGCAGCGGGCGGGAGCCAGCACCCACAGGCCGCCGGGGCCACCCGCGCCCAATATCCGAAGCGAGGCCTGCAACGAGGTATTGAAGGTTCTGTCCATCATCCATGCCCCCGCGCAGCTCGTTGCAACTTTGCCAAAGGAAGGAGTAGCGTTCGGACTTTTTAAGCGCCATCGGTCTGGAGAACGTAACGAGTCAGCCAACGGGTTGAAGAACAAAGCAGAGTTATTCTGCCTGACGGGCGAGATAAACCTATTGGCATCAGATAAATACGAGTGGACGCCTCGTAATCGGTGAGATGGGCGAAACGGATTACCTAGGGAGCGGAGTCAGAGGGCGGCTTCGTGCCTGCCCTTGTTGGAGCCGATTGGATGCCGGTAACAAGAACCTGCGGTGAGACTCGAAAGACTCGAATAACCAGTCCCGCAGAATTTGCATTCGTAGCGGGATTTCTCCGCGCCTTCATACAATGCGTGTTTGCCTTTATTGGAGCCGGCGGGGTGACGAAAGCACGAGCCAGCCGTGAGACTGCTGATGCTCGAGTATTTGGTGCCACAGTGCTTGCAGTAATAATTACTCATGGGGGCGGGAGTTGTTTCGGTTGACGGGGTTTTACTTAAAGCGGGCTTCCGAAATGAACAGATGCCCTCGATAAATAACAAAGCTGCAGGCTATGACCGAAAGAACATCAACCGGCGTTCTTCGCGGGTCGATGTGGAAGTTAAATGAGGCATCGAACGTAATCCATAAAATGCACAACACCGGGCATACTATCATGCCTGCGAGGTAGAGCCAGAGCTTGGTGCGAGCCTTGCGATCAGGTCCTAGAATGTGTGCGGAATCGCGGTTTTTATTCTGGGTGGCGAAATATGGCTTATGCATTGGCATCTGTATTCTGACAGGTCGCACCAACGGCGGGGAGACTAGCAGTGCTAAGCAGAAGTTTGAAAAAGATTTTGTAGATGCGAAAACTCACCCAAGCACCGACCGCGGTCATTATTCCGCTCACGAGCGCCGTTTCGAGTTCTGTCTTTGGCGACATTGCTTTCAGGATGCACAAGAAGGTAATGGCACCGGACATGCCTACCGCCAGCGTCAGTGAAAATTTGGCGGGAACGGCCAAGCAGAAATCCCGCCACCGCCGATTGGCTCGTTTGGCTGCCCACAACCAAGGCAGGGCTACGAGAAGCGTTGCCGCTTTGTTCCATATCAAGCCTGCGGGAGAAAGCCCGTCGGGACAGACATCTGCCATCAAGAGAAGGCAGAGGGTCACCGTCACGCAGACGTCGAAGCGACTGTTATATACTCTCACTTTGTTCTGAAGGCCACGTTGCACACCGATGATAGCGAGGATGGTCCACGGCACGATTAACAGGATGCCAAGAAGGTAGGGGTGCATGGGGGGATGGATTCTGGACCCGTAGATCATGCCCTCCCCGGCATTATCGGTAGCTCCAGCCCGAGCTTGGCGTTCAAGACTTCGATGGTTGAGCCTTCGACGGACTTCACCTTATAGCCGGCTTCGAGGCATTTTTTGACGTAAATTTTGTTATAGATGAACGCAAAGAGCGGGAAACCTACGCCAAATGGCAGGGCGCAGAGGAGCTGGATGAAGAACCATTTGAAATCGCTGCGAAAAAGCGCGGGGAGCGGGCCGAAGAAGAGCGTGGTGCAGGAGAAGCCGATGGGTGCTTTCTTGATGATACCGGAGTGCGGGTTTTGGAGGATGATGTGCGCCATGGTGTGTTGTTTTTGAGTTAGGGTGAAAGGGACGATGGTTTTCGGAACCCGGATTTCATGCCAGCGGCTTTTCCTTGGCCGGGTCGTAAGGCGTGTCGCCTTCGAAGCGGGCTTGGTCGCGGTGAACGCGGAGACCGTCGGCCAGCGTTACGGCGAGAGTGAGTCGTTTGTTGGCGATGGTAGGGCCAAGGTTGCCGTAACCGTCTTTCCAGGCATCTCCCATGGTCGCGCCTTGGCCGAGGAAATGAACGGTTTCGTTGGTCCGCATGTTCTTCACGGCGAACTCCCACATTTTGACGCTGGGCTTGGCGTCTGTTGATGCTACCGGAGATGTCATGCCGCCCACGATAGCGGACCGGGGCCGACATGCGTTGACGACCCCTTCAGAAAAGTTGGAGTCCCCTGATCATACCCTTGCCTGAAAGACCGTTGCTGACCTCCTCGGATCAGTGGCCGCTCACCTACGTTTTAGCTCGGCAGCTTTCGCCAGCTTCGCCAGCGGGGTCTTAAAATGGCTGCAAAGTTTCACGAACTCCTCGGTCAGCAATTTCTTGAGTTCTGCACGCTGATTAACCACTGCCGCAATACCCGCGCTCGTCGTCCAATCCGTGAAAGGTTCGGGCAATGGCCCGTGGGCATCCCAATTCGATCCGCCAGGAATCGTTCCCCAACCGAATTGCTTTAAAACTCTATGAACGTTTGTATCTCGCTTGATTCCATCGTGATGCCAAATACCGAGGACGACGCGGCCTACTTTTGGCTGCGACTCCAACTGGACCCAATACAATTCACGCCAATCCTGGTGTGAGAACGCAAATGCAGCATTATCTGTTTCCACAAAGTTATTACCGTCGATCCCATGCACATGCCAATCTGCCGCTTGGCCAAGGTCATTCTTAACATCCTCCGCAACTTCTTTGAAAAGCCGATTGACGAACTCCTGTCGCAGCTTCGGGAAAACCTCGGCAATGGCGGCGGCGGATTGGAGCAGGCCGGGGTCTTTCTTCAGAATGGATTCCAGCGCCGGGAGTAAGTGTTTTCGTTCCATATCTGCGCGAAGGTTAGTGGCGGTTAAAAATTCCGCTGTGAAGTAGAGGGATAATTCATCGAGGAAAGCGGTGACCCGCGGGGCTTGGCAGTGTTTCTGGCATTCGTCCACCCAGTCGCGTAGTTGGGCATACGTCCACGATGCGAATTTGCCCTGTGCCGAGAGCTGCGCCTGCCGTTTTGAATCCATGCTCGTGGCACCTACATCCCACCCGATGAGACGAATGAGCAGGAAGTTTTCGCCAAAGCGCATTTCCAAATCATTAGCGTAATCCTGCAACTGGTCTTTCTGCTCGCCCGCCCACGGCTTGTTTTCAATGCCGATTCCCCACTTCCTGCCGTCAATCAAGATATCCATCCGCCGCCGTTGGTTTGCGATGAAGATGGTGCATGACTCACGATGAATGGTCACACGGTCTTTCGGGTGCTTGCCGACCGCGCCGCAGCGCGATGCAAAAAGGTTAAGGAAAGTCTCGCCCTGCCCATGCGTTGCACTCGGGTCAAGCAGCTCGGCGATGATGTCTGACAAACCATTTTCATCAGGACCGAGCAGAGACAGTGCGCGAAAGCCGGGCGCTTTCTTAACCGCGACATCTCGCCATTCGTTGTCGGCGGCCGCCAACGCTGGTTTTACCGCAGTCAAAAGCTCCGCGAACAACCCAATGGCGGCGTGCTCCTTGAGTTGGTCTTCGGTGTAGGAGTGGGGCATGGCTATTTCGATATGTGTGCCGACAAGGAACAGGTTAAGTTTGCTGGCTACGGAACCGAAGGTTTATCCGGCATGGGAACGTATTATTATCAGAGAGCCACTGTCACTCAGGATTCCTCCATGCAAAAGGATTAGAGCCATTTCGATCTCAGTAAAGAACGGGGCATCGTCGAGCGCCAACTCCCGAGGGTGGATTGTTCGAGCTGTTTGTCGCGTGAGGGAGGGGTTATGTGGTCGCGATGAAATCATGCTCGCAGGCTTTGGCTTGGAGATCTTTCGCATCCCACAAAAACTCAGTAGCATGCCGCACCATTCTAGTGAACAGGCGCACGCGGATGTCGGCTCCGTCATGGCGGGGATGGGGTCGGCCTGAGGCGTCGATGCCGAGCCATTCTTTGATCGCGGACACCACGTCGGCCGGGTTGGCCATGACCGTCGAGATACCCATGTCGGTCGGGTCGAATATATCGGTCTGGTCTGCTTCGTCGGGGAAGATCGTTAATTGAAATGAAAACATATAAAAGAAGTCGTGGAAAAAACAGAGAGGGTCGATGAAGCGCACTGGACGCACCGGGAGCGCGTGGCGGGCGCAGGCGGCGGCGATGAAGGGTATGTGGCCCTTGATGGTGACAATCATGGGATCGCCCGCCCCGACTTCGGCGGAGTCCTCGACGAAGCGGGCAAGGGTGCGCAGCGCCTCGGGAGCGGTGGGCGCGTCGTCCACGTCGGCGTCTCGGATACCGGTCAGCGTCGTGATGTGCAGCGGCACGCAATTGCAGGGACGGACGTAGGTGGATAAATGGGCGCCGACAGAACCGTCGGCATTGATCCGCGCGGCGGCGATCTGAATGATCTCGTGCCGGTCCGGCGAAACGCCGGTGGTTTGAAGGTCGATGATGACGAAGCTTGGCAGGTTATGCGGTTGCGATGAAATCATGTTCACGGGCTTCGGCTTGGAGCTGTTTAACAGGGGCAACTGGTAAAAGATGCTGAACCATGCGGTGCACTGCGGTTGCCAAGATCTGGACACCGGAGCGGGCGTCGTGATGACGATAGCGTGGTGCGTTCACGTCGATGCCGAGGCGTTCGGCGACCGTGTCGAGGTTGTGCAGAGAATCGGCGGGCCAGAGGGTGCGGGCGAGCCAGATACTGTCGATGAAGCGCACGGGGCGCAGAGGCAGCGAGTGGAGGGCGCAGGCGTCGGCGATGAAACGCAGGCCGAAGCGGTGACCGTTGTGAGCCACGAGAATCGGCGCCGTGCCGCCCACCCCTGCGTCCTCGAAGAAACGCGCGAAGGCGCGCAGGGCCTCGGGGGCGGCAGGCGCGCCGGCCACATCGGCGTTGCGGATGCCGGTCAGCACCGTGACGTGCCGCGGCACGGGGAAGCGCGGGCGGACGCAGGTGAAAAACGTGTCGACGATGGAGCCGTCGGTGGCGAGTCGCACCGCGGCGATCTGGATGATTTCGTGCCGGTCCGGCGTAAACCCGGTGGTTTCAAGATAGAAGACGACGAGGTTGGGAAGCGACGTTTGCACGGACGCCACTTTAGCGGACGGGGTGGCTCGGGATGTCATTCCGCCCACAATAACGGGCGGGGGCTGACATGCGTTGACGACCCCTTTGGGAAATGTGCGCGTGTTGTTGGCGCCCTGCCCCAAAGTATCGGGGTAAACGGGTCACGTCCTACCCTTTTAGGCCGGGTCGTAGGCAGATTGAATCTCGGCGACCATGGCTCGCATTTCTTCGACGAGATGCGGAGGCGAGAGGAGTTGCGCTTGGTCACCCCACCCGAGCACCCAGCGGAGGGTTTCGTAGCTGTCTCTGACGTGAAGTTGGAGTTCCAGGGCGCCGTCGAGTTTTTCTTCGATGACCTGCGACCGGTGCCAGAGCCTTTCGCGGACGATGCCGGCCGCGTAGCGCTTAAAAGCGATGCGCACGGTCATGGCTTCGTCGTCTCCACGGAAGGGGCCGAAGCTGTCGCCGAAATAGGCGTCGGGGGAGAAATCCACCGGGCGTTTGAAATGGCGTTTGAGCGGGGTGAGCGCGCTCATGCGGTTGAGCGCAAAGGTGCGCATGGCCCCGCGATCAAGATCCATGGCGGCGAGATACCAAACGCCGTTGATCGAGGCTAGGTGGTAGGGCTCGACGTGGCGGTGCTCCGCAGGCTCGCTAGGAGATTTGCGGTAACCGAAGGTGACGGCCTGCTGTTCGAGCACGGCTTGGCCGAGAGGGACGAAGAGGGCTTCGTCCACGGGAGCGCGACCGGCGGTGCGGAAGGAAAACAAGCCGGCGAGTTCGCCGGGCGAAAAGCTGACGGTGTTCGAGAGCGAGGTGGCAAGTTTGTTGAAGGCGGTAGCGAGGGCGCCGGCGTAGGGTGTCCCTTGGTTGGCCTGCAATGCCTCCTTGGCGAAGGCAAGGGCCAGCAGTTCACCTTCGCTGAGGTGGATGGTCGGGAAGGCTTCCACGTCGCTCGTGTAGTAAAAGCCGAACCGGGACTCGTCGTAGTCGATGGGCAGGCCGAGTTGGTCGCGCATAAACTCCATGTCGCGCTGGATGGTGCGCGGGGAAACTTCGAGTTGCTTGGAAAGGGTGTTGGCGTTCGGGAATACCTCTTCCTTAAGGGTGTTGTGGATGGCGATCATCCGAGCGAGGGGCGGACGCGAAGACAGGAAATCACGCTTGGGGGCGGAGCGGGACCGGGGGCGGCGAACTGGCTTGGGTTTTGGCATGATCGCTACGTTATCGCATGGGGGCTGACATCGGATGTCCACCCCTTGCTGGTAAATTCGGTTCAGAACCACTGATAACCATGAATTTTGTAATATTTGACCTGGAAACGACAGGGCTGTCGCCCAATTACCACGAGATCATCCAAATCGCCGGGACGCGGATTCGCGAGGGGCGGCTCGTGCGTGAGGATACGTTTTCGACGTATGTGCGTCCGGCGCGGGCAATCCCGTGGGTGATTTCCGAAATCACGGGAATAGGTAACGAGGATGTCGCGGATGCGCCGGATGCGGCGGAGGGACTGGCGATGTTTTCCCGGTTTGCGGGGGATGCGACGTTGGTGGCGCACAACGGAGGGCGCTTCGACATGCGTTTCATCCGGGCGGCGTGCGTGCGGCATGGACTGCCGATGCGCGAGGTGACGTTCGTGGACTCGCTGGCAGTGGCGCGGTCACTTTGGGGCTACGGCGGACCGCACAATCTGGATGCGCTCGCCGAGCGGCTGGAGATTTCGACCGAGGGGCGTTGCCGGCACGATGCGTTGGGCGATGTGCAAATTCTGGCCGACGCCTTTTTGCGGATGCTGAAGATCAAAGGCGGTGCGGATAAAGCGGCTGGGCTGGAAGCCGTCAAAATGGAGTTTCCGTTATGACGGCCATAGCGCGAGTGGTCTTCTATCTGCGCAATCATTGCGAGCCGTGTAGGTTTGCTCAGTTGCCGCAGGAGCTGCGGAGTCTTTTCCCGTCGCCCGGGGCGGAGCTGCTGAAGGCGGAGTTCTACGTGGCGGATGCGCGCAAGCGGTGTTTTTTCGAGTTCTTCGAATCAACAGGAGCGGCGGGAAGCGGTCACGAGGGGAACATCGTGCTGGTGCAGGGCGAAGAGGTCATAACGCTGCTCCGCTGCCGAGGCGGAGCGGGGGACATCTGGGAGTCCTTCATGCTGCCGGTTGACGGGGTGAAGTATGTGGCGTTTCGGACGAGAGTCGGGCGGCGATGAAGGCGCAGAAGCGACGGTGCCATGAGCACGGATCATTTTCTTGTGAAGACGAAAGTGGGCGGATGAGACTCTGACCATGCCCCTCCACGGATACCGTCGCGTGAAACTTGCGAACTGGAATCTTGAGCGTGCGGCTACGGTAGTTCGTCGTGATGCCTTACGGCAGTATACCGATAAAATAGCCGCAGACGTGTGGGTGCTCACCGAGACGCATCGGGACTTCACGCCAAGCCTTCCTCATTCCTGTAGTTCCGCCGAGGGGCGTGATGGCATTCCCGGACGGGACACTTCAGCCGACCGATGGGCAATGATTTGGTCAAAGCATCGGTTGGAGCAGTTGGCGACAAGTGATCCGATTCGAACTACCGCCGCACGCGCTTACCCAGACGGGGAGTTGCCCTTTCTGGTCTTTGGAACCGTCCTTCCCTGGGGTGGAGACAAGTGGCATGGCTACCCCTCGGTTGGAGGAGTGGCGTTCCGAGAGGCGCTCGCACTCCAAAAATTCGACTGGCTGAATCTACGTCGAACGTATCCCGATGATGAGTTTTTCGTGATGGGAGACTTTAATCAGGATTTGGCGCTCACCCGCTATTATGGCTCTCAACGCAACAGAGCCGCTTTGGTCTCAGCTTTGGACGAATGCGGGCTCGTCGCGCTCACCGCTGGCAATGGCGAGATGAAGTATTCATAGATGAGTCGAGGTGTGTTGTTGTTTTTGTTGGGTGCAGTGACGTTCTGCCGTAAGACGAGAACGCGGATTGCGAGGTCCATGGTTAGGACGTTTGCCGAGGCGCAAAGCGCCTCAGGCAAACGCTGAATCAGCTGCTTATTTTTTGATCACCGGCAGGAGTAGTCCCTGCGGCAGGGTGATTTTTACGGCTCCTGAGAACATCGGGATAATTTCCACGACCAATTCGCCGGCGCGCCAGTCGCGGTCGGCAACCCAGTCGAGCGCCGGAGTGGTCCAGCCTTGGACCAGCTTGGTTGTCTGATGCGCGACCACCTTGTCATCTAGGATCTGGCGGAGAACGATGCGGACCGCGGAGCCCTCGGACAGCGGATCACTGGGGCGTGTGATAGCCCTAAATGAAACGGACAGCCGTTCCGAGCGGCCAATCAAGATCACGACGGGAATGCGAATGGGCTTCTGGAGGTAGTCGGCAGCTGGAGTCAGCACTAGGCCGGGCAATACCAGTTGAATGCCACCCGCCTGAGCGCGGATATCGGCGACCTCGACGTGATAGCCTGCGGACTTGGCAGCGGCCCCCAACCGTTCGAGGAGATTGTCGCCAAGGACTGTTCCGCTGCGGACGAGCGAAAGCGCGGGGCGGTTTTCGACTTGGCTGCGGGACTCGCCAGCAGCCAGCAACCCAAGGATAATACTGAGTAAAACGCGTGGTTTCATAGCGAACCCTCTCTTTCAATTTCCGTTTCGGGTTGCGGTGCGGTCGGCCTGAGATCGCGAACGCCATTAAAATCGCCGGCGAAATTCGCCGACAGTTCGCGAGCGAGCGCTTCAACGCGCTCGAGATCTCCATCCACGCTCCAGACGGCGCGATACTTTTTCCCGACCAGCAGAAGACACGTTGATGTTTCCAGTCCGTGATAGCGGGCGACAGCCGTGGCGATGGCCCGCCCCTCCACGGGAGAGCCAAGGGTGTTGGCGAGGAAATCGAGTGAAGGGCTGATTTCACCGAAGGAATTTGTGTGAAGGGCGGAAAGAACCAGAATCGGCAAGAAACCGAGACGAGGACGATGGGGGACGAGGTGATATGCTTTTTGGGGCATGAGGTTGATACCGATCCCAAGCGGAATGCCTGAAAGCGGTGCAACCGCAGCCACACCGTGAACCGCGCGGGGCGAAACGCCCCGCGACGGGTCACACGTCCCCTCCGAAAAGCCTTGGATCAAAGCCAGCCGTCGGTGTTCGCGAGGGATACGGCCCTGACGAAGTCCTGCCGCTTGAATTGCAGCGGCCAGACGACCTGTGTCTTGTGCTCGATGGCGAGCAGCGTGGCGAGGGAGCCGAGACGTGCGAATGCGGAGAACGTCAGCTCCGCGTCTTTGGCGGCTTCGTCCCACCCTTTTTTTATTTCCGGTGCAATCCTCAGCATCAAATACGTGGTGCCGTCGTGGGCGACCCGCGCCTTGGGCCGCCAGCCCTTGTTCAGAATTGCCGACAGATCGTCGCAGGCCTTGAGCACCGCGCTGTTCATGCTTATGTCGAGCACCTTGGCCGAACCCCGCAGCCGGTCGAGCAGTGCGGGATGCACGCAAACGGAAGTGGGGGCTGGTCTTTGAATAGGCACGCCGTTGTTCGACCGGAATCCGCGCCTGCACGCAAGCTTTCTACTTGCTTTATATGTTACCCGGTAACATATATAAGGTGTGCCGACCTTCCGCCCAGACATTGCCGCCCACCCGCTCGACGAGTTTGTGCCGGGAAACCTTCTGGTGGTTGGCGTCTTCGTGACCGAAAATTTTGCGTGGGCCATGCGCGAGGTGGCCGCTGACGTTCCGTCTCGGCGGCAAGAACGTTTGGAGCGTCAGACGTGCGACCTGATCAGCCGCTGTGCCGGCTTGCAGGGGCGCTTGCCCCGCCATCCCCACGCCGTGTTGCTTCCTTATCGCCTGCGGGACGTCCAAGACCCGACGCCCCTGCCGCTACTGTTGTGTGATTTCAACGACAGCATCCTTTTCGGCGTCTTGGCCGACGCCGTTCCTGAAACCTAATATTAACTATGAAAATCATCGCCGACCGTCACATTCACAAATTTTCCCACTGCATCTGGGAAAATCACCCCAACCTCCGCGCTCGTATCGACAAACATCTCTGGAACATGAATCTGGCATACGGAGGCCCTCGTGAGGTCATCGACCGCCGCGGAGAGGAACCCATCGTCGGTTTCAATAACCTCGATCGTGATTTTAAGTTACTCCTTCGCGGCGAGGAGCCTTACGACGCCCGCTCCAACCATGTGTTGTCTGGCGCGATCAAGGCTCTTGATGACGCTGGCTTCGTGGCGACTAGCACTAACTCAAAGGTCCGCCATGAGGGCCTGCGTCTCGTTGGCAAGCCCGACGCGGTAGGCACAGTGGCGAGCAACATCGCCGCAGTGGTGGAACTCAAAGTGGTTAAACGTTTCCGCGCAACGGCCCGCGCCGTCGATGCCGCTCAGCTGCTTTGTTATGCGCTCTGCCGCTCTTCCGCGGAAGAAATCGCCGCCGGCAATGTCGCGCTCATCGTCATCTACGTCTTTGACTCGCTAGCCCAAGACAACACTCGCGTGGAGTGGATACTCGAACCGGGCGCGTTGATCCCCGTCATCGAAGAACTGGCCGCTTAACCTAGAATTACAATGCACTCCAATCACATCGACCCGTATAGCCGCCTTGGAACTTCCTATGCGCTTTTGTTCGTTGATTTCTCGCAACGGGACGAGGCCGGTCAGCGGGCACTTATCCTCGCACTCGACAACATCGCTGCCTCCGTAGGCTGCGCATTGCCTGGGCGTGAGGAGATCGCTTTTCTGGCCGACCAACTCGGTGACGAGTTCTGCCGTGTTCTCGATCTCGCGGCGGACGCGCCCTTAGAACTACAGTCCGTAGTCGTAAACGACTTTGAGGAGTTACTCGCGATTCATCGTCCGGGCGACTGCCTGAAACATATCAACGCGCACCGAATGTGGTCCAAGGATCATGCGCAGTATGCACATTTGATGGGGCTGATTTTAGAGCGCCTCGCAAAGAACGATGCGGCATGCCGTCAGATCACGGAGTTGGTGCATCGTCATACCCCACAACCTTGAAAAATGGGAGAGTAGCATGCCGAAGCACCACCGCATCAAAGCAGACTGTATTGTCGTTGCGATTCAGGAAAAGATCCCGTCGTGGGTCGAAGCCATAGGTGGCCCGCTTTCCATCACGCATGGGGCCGTGGAACACCTGTGCAGCTTCGGAGAGCGGTTGGAGCCTGATGTCAGCTCACTTCCCTTGATCGCGGGCTTCCTGCGCCAGATTGGAAAAGTGCTGCGAGCCAACTCCAATTTGGGGCGCGCCCCCATCGGGATGGTGGAACTCATCGGCTTTTCGCTGACGGTGTCCGGTGAGACCGATGATTTGTTCCTCGGGGTGCGGATCGATGAAGGGGCTCTGTATTTGTATGGTCCTTGGGATTTGGAGGGTGCTGCATGAACCCGAAATTTAAAAACCAAGTCACATCTCGCGCTTTGATAGGCTACATCAATTTCAAATCGGTGATGTCCGAAGTGCCGTTTGCCGTGCAACGCCGGATGGCTTTTTCCGTATGGCGTTGGCTTAGAGTCGCCGGCATCGACGTTCCTTCGCCAACGGGCGATCCCCTCGTCTGGCTCACGGAGAACGAGAAGCTCTGGTGGGGCATGGTGCCCAAGGGCAGGATGGAACTTTTCGCTGCCGTGTGCGGCCACTTGCTGGCCAAATTTTCGAGTGCAAGGCTACTGGATTTTTTGCGCGAGACCCAGCTCGCGGCAAACAACCGGGAACTGGCAGGCCAGCTAATTTCCGAAGCGGTCTACCACAAATCGATGACCCAGTCGGAGGCTGATCTGGTCATTGACGAATATGATGAAGGTTCGCCGCAGGTGGGGGCGGCAAAACTGAACGGACAGGGTCATGTGCTCACTCGCAGCCAATCCGCGGTTGTCACTCGCTGTTCCTCTCTCGCGGAGCTGTTCTTTTCGCAGTCCCATCGAAATTCGATTCTTCGGCCGCGGGTTTATCCGCTGATCGCCGGACCCACGGGTGTGGGAAAATCGAAGCTCGCCAAGGTGCTTGCCGAACAAGTCGACGCGAAGCACATGATGATTTCCTTCGCTCGCTGGATGCCGCAGGGCGTGGGAAAGGAATACGAGCCTACTCAGTTCATGATTCTCCGTCAGGCGTCCCTGCACAAGCGCTTGATCGTGCAAGTGGACGAGATCGACAAGTTCGGCGAAATGAAGGGCTCCTCATCCTCTTCATGGACCAAGAGTGTGATGCAGGAAATCTTTGCTATGCTGGATGGTGACTGGCCGATGGAGGCTTTTCGCAGATATACTAGTCGCGACGAAAAGGAGGCGAACCCGGCGACAGAGGGAATTTTTTTCATGGGTTCGGGCACGTGGCAAAATATTCATGCAAACCCTCCGAAATCGATTGGGTTTGTATCGGGGACTTCTTCCGTCACCGATTCCACGGCGGCCCGAATTCGAGCTGCGCAGACGATCCCTCCTGAACTCATCGCGCGTTTTCACCCCGAGCTGCTCTTGCTCAACTATCCGCTGCCGGACGAGGTGCCAGAGCTGCTTGAAAACTACGGATTGAACGCTCTCGCGGCCCAGGCTGGAGAGTGCATCGACCCCAAGACGATTGATTTTACGCAATGCGGGATGCGTGTCTTGGAGGGCATGGCTTCCGACCTTCTCCTCAAAATTCAGGAAAACTTAAACCAACGGAAACCTTATGCCGGATGAATCATGGGAAGTAGATGTGGAAGCACTTGCCTGTGGCCGTTGGCCGGTGCTAATCCGCGCGCTCAAGGCCGCGCTTACTCGCGGCACGCTCAAATCGCGGTTCGAACTATGTTTGGTAATCGCAAACGAGCTTGGGCTGCGCTCGCTCCTCTCGCGCGAGACTCAGGCGCTGCCGCAGCCAGAAGATCTCCTTCAGATGCTTCGCTCCTACGAACGGAATAACCCCTCCCAATTATGGCGCTTGGTTCCAGCGTTGGAACGTGCGCTGGCCAGTCGACCAATGTGGTGGATTCACTACGTGGAGGTATCAGGACTCTCCACCTTCGACCCCGTTGAGCTGGCGGCGTGTTGCGGGATTGCCCGGCGCGAAGCGGATACGCCCAAGGCCCACAGGGGCATCACTCGGATTATTCACCACTGCATGACCACTTTGCTTGGTCAGTTTCCGATACCGGAAATTCAGGAACTCCCTCGGCAAGGTGAGCCGACTCTTCACTTGGATATCGTCCGTGCAATTGAGGGCGTGCAGCTCAACTGGCGCGCGCTCGGACTCCGCCCCGCGACCACCCCGGACCTCGTAGTTCGTTGGTCGCCGGACAAGCAGTGGATTGCTTGGGTCCGGCTTAAGCATTTCAAAACCGGCAATCTTCATCCTCACGCTTTTTTGCGACTCACGCAGTCCGGTCAGTTTCGGCTGCTGCGAAGACCAGGGTAGTAGTAGGAGTCTTTTTGAGGGTCTAGGCGAATGGTCTTGATTGCGCGGGGCTAGGCCACCCCCGGGAAAGGGGTGGCCCCGCGTCGATGTTTTACTTAAGACGCCAAGGCGGCTGGCCTCGGTCGCTCAGATGACCGCCGCTTTTTGGGCGATTCTTACAACCAATTGTAAATCTCCGTATCTTGCATATGAAATCTCCTGAACGCTCACCTAAGGACGAAGCACAACTGCTCGTGGTAGGTTCATCCCTCAAAAACCAGACGGCTCGAACTATCGCCGCATTTTATGGAGCTACGGATCCAGACCATGGTGAGCTTGTGGGAACAGGTGTATTCGTTGAAATTAACGATACCGTTTTCATACTTACAGCAGACCATGTTGCATCGGCTCTACTAAAATATCCGGTGGGAGCTTACTCCAATGGCAGTGATAAACCCCATCCGATTCAAACTCCGTTTCTCCGATGTAAGGAGCCCAATCTGGATCTGGCAATTTTGCCTCTGTCTCCCAGCTCTATTGTAATTGGAAACGTCATTCCCCTGATTCTCTCAGATTTTGCAGCTCAGTCCGAACTAGAACAACGCGAAATCGTTTTCATCCATGGCTATCCGGATAAGGAGAGTCGATTTTCTGCTTTGGCTAACGGCATCTATTCCAATTCCTTGCCTTATTCCACATTCGAGGGAATTGCTACTTGGACTGATTTCGATCCAAACCTGCATTTCGCCCTCGAATACGATCAGTCGGAGGCTCAGCGAGATGAAAGAGGTGCCGAGGCGTGGCTCAAGGACCCTCCTGGGTTAAGTGGAAGTGGTGTATAGCGAACTTACCAAGGCGTAAGCGGTGATTGGGATATTCGAAAATCTAAATTCATGGGCATAATCCACCGATGGGACACGGACGGACGGAGCTTAATCGGCACTAGAATAGAGGCGATACATGGATTCCTCGAACCCCTGATGCGGTGTAAATTCCAGTGGCCATCTGACGCAGAGTAATCGCTCTGTTTGGCGAAGTCGATTTTTGAGCCACTAAAAAGCCACTAAATGTAAAAAATATGAGGCGTTACCTAGGGTTATAGGCCAAAAGCCCCCGGGTTCAAATCCCGGCACCTCCACCACTTCGTGCGACAAAAAGCCCGCGGATGTCGTTAAGACGTTCGCGGGCTTTTTCTAAACAGCATTAAACTAACATGACTCGCCGGTTTTCTTTGGGAATATCTCTATAAATTGATGAAACTCGCCCTGACCCCTTTGATCGCCCGCTGAAACTGCTGCCGAAGAGCTTGGCGGACTTAAGGGGAAACCTACTAAGGTTGTCGAATTTGATGTTAGTGCAAAAGAAGCGAGGTTTAATAAAAATCCAGATGGCGATATAGAGCTTAAAAGCCCGGTTAAGCTACAAGATCGAAACCCCCGGGTAATTGATGTCCCGAAAAAAAGTAAACCTGAATGAAGTCCGTTAATTTATACGAAGGCACTTGGTGGAGGGCGGAAGTTCCGCGTGAGCTGAGCGTCGATAAAATACGTAGTAGAACGATTTTTTCAAATGGGGACCTTAAGATCGCGATTCATGTCTTAAGGGCTGATGGTCCTGTTCTCGAAAACGAAATTAAGGATCGTGTTATGTATTGGATTCCAGAAGGGGAAGCGTTCGACGACCCACGAAACCGATCCCGTATATGCCGTAAGTTTAGTGAGACTAAAGATGGTGTTTTTTACTTAAATATGTGTGTGGGTGAAGGAGTTGATGTGGCTGTATTTTATGCAGAATCCAAAATTGAGTCTGCGGATCAACTCAATGGCTACTGCAGTGAAATAGTATCCAGCCTTCAGTTCGTTTGAGGACGCCCCGAAAAAAAGGGTCATGTCGCTAGGTGTTAATTGATGCGCAACGTTCTCCAATGAAGCAGCGGCACACGTCGCGCCAGCTCTCCGCAGACTCCGATCTGTCACGCCGTCTGCTTCCTCCCTCCGCTCCGTCGTCGCTTCGGTCCGGTGGAGTGCGGTCGGGCCGGGCGGCGGCTTGCGCGGTGCAGTGGCCCGGCCGGAAGCGGTGGGCACCCTTGCCCACCGGCTGCGCGTTGCTCCGCCCGCCGTGGAGTGCCCCGGCCCTCCGCTGCGCTCTGGTCGCCGACGGCCAATCCTAAGGGGTCGGGGCGAGTTTTATCAATTTATGACCTCGTGGCGAGATAGGCTGCGATGATGGGGGCGTCGGCGGCTGGGAGATCGAGCGAGGCGAGTTCGGGAGGACGCACCCATTTAAGCGCGACGTGTTCGTGGGGGTGTGGTTCGGCGGAGCCGGCGGCGAGCCGGGCGACGAAGGGGATCATCTCGATGGTGATTTTTTCGTAGGCGTGCGTGGTGCGGGGGAGGGCGCGGACGATCTCGACGGCGCAGCCGAGTTCCTCCCGGATTTCGCGGTGGAGGGCGGCCTCGGCCGACTCGCCGGCTTCCATTTTACCACCGGGGAACTCCCACTTGAGGCCGAGGTGTTTGTGCGGCGGGCGCTGGGCCATGAGGATGCGCCCCGAGTGATCTTCGATGAGGGCGCAGACGACGGGGATGGGAGGAGACATGATTTTAATCTGGAACTCAGGAAGTCAGGAACGGCCAAGGAGGGACGGGTGCATAGTCGTATCGTTGATTCCTGATTTCCTGATTTCCAGATTTCATTTTTGACTGTTGATTAGGGAAATCATGGCGAAATCGGCGGAGTTCATATCTCAGGTGAGCCTCGTGGGGCGCGGCGGCGGCGCGGTGAAGGCGCTGGCCGGTTTTAAGAAGTCGCATCACACGGTGCCGGATGCGGTCAACGCGGCGACGTCGCGGTTTCTGGCGCAACTGTGCGCGGCAGAGCTCACGGCTGAGGCGGAAGGGTTTTTTCAGCGCGCGCGGACGGGAATGAACTACAAACGCACGGCGATCTCGCTCGATGTATCGAGTCCGGTGGCGACGCTCACGGCGAAGGATTTTACCTTGGAAATCGCCTATGCGTTGGCGGAGGGCGATCCGGCGAGCTACGCGGTGACGCGCACGCTGCATGGGTTGCGCAACGGCGACGTGGTGCGGACGCCTGAGTTTGACGCGCTGTTCGCGGGGCAGTTTTCGGCGATCGCGTTTGCGCTGAAAAAAGCGGTGCGCGTGGAGGCGGTGATCGACGCGGTGGAAGGGCTCGACGCGGATGCGAAGCTGCGGGTGGCGTATCCGTCGGATTATCGGAATTGCACGCTGTCGGTCGAGGGCGTGGCGGCGGAGGTGACGTGCGACGGGGCGACGCTGGCGATGGATTTCGGGCGGAACGGTTCGCCGAAGGAACTCGTGGAGGCGTTCGCGGCGGTGCGGGCGGAGTTCAAGCTCGCGAAGGACCGGGTGCTGTCGGGGCTGTTGTGAGGGTTGGAGAATCTGCGGCTGGGTATCGTTTTTCTTTCTCGTTCTCTTTATCTTTATCTTTCTCCTCCGATGGGTGGCGGAATCGAACGGGAGAACGAGAAAGAGAACGAGAAAGAGAAAGAGAACGAGAACGAGAAAGATGGGGCGGAAATATGGGCGCAAAAAAGCGGCGCCCAGGGGTGAGGCGCCGCTCCGTCCAGAACCAATTAGACGAAATTTGCAGGCTTAGGCGGTGATCATCGAGAGGACGGCGGCGCGCTCTTCGACGAGTTCTTGGTTGGTGGCGGCGATCTTGGCCTTGGCGAAGTCGTCCATGGCGTAGCCTTCGATCACCTCGTAGCTGCCGGGGGTCGTGGTGCGCACGGGCATGCCGGCCCAGACGTCCTTGTCGAAGCCGTAGCGGCCCTCGCTCTTCACGGCGACGGAGTGGATCGCGCCGGGGGTGACGAGGCTGCGGACGTGATCGACGAGGGCGTTGGCGGCGGAGGCGGCCGAGGAGAGTCCGCGGGCGGCGATGATGGCGGCACCGCGTTTGCCGACGGTTTCAAGGAAGGGGCCTTGCAGCCAGGCGGTGTCGGTGATGACGGAGGTCGCGGGCTTGCCGTTGATGGAGGCGTGCGCGAACGACGGGAACATGGTCGGGCTGTGGTTGCCGTAGATGAAGATGTCTTTAACCGCGGTGAGATCGACTCCGGCCTTCTTGGCGAGCTGGGTCTGGGCGCGGTTCTGGTCGAGGCGCACCATCGCGGTGAAGCGGTCGGCGGGGAGGCGCTTGGCTTGGGAGGCGGCGATCATGCAGTTGGTGTTGGCGGGATTGCCAACGACAGCGACGCGGGCATCGGCGGCGGCGACGGCGTCGATCACTTTTCCCTGGGCGATGAAGATGGCACCGTTGTCCTTGAGGAGATCGGCGCGTTCCATGCCGGGGCCGCGGGGTTTGGCGCCGATGAGGAGGCACCAGTTGGCGTCCTTGAAGCCGGCGGCGGGGTCGGAGGTCTGGACGATGCCCTTGAGGAGGGGGAAGGCGCAGTCGTCGAGCTCCATGGCGACGCCTTCGAGGGCCTTCAGGGCTTTTTCAAAGGGGGCCTCGATGAGCTGGAGGATGACGGGCTGGTCGGGGCCGAACATCGCGCCGGAGGCGATGCGGAAAAGGAGGGAGTAACCGATCTGGCCGGCAGCTCCGGTGACGGCGACGCGAATGGGAGTTTTCATAGGGAGAGGTTAAGTTAAGCAGGTTTGAAGGGGGCGGGACACGCAGGAATTGGTTTTGGGTGGGCGGATTTAGGCGAAGCGCGGGGCGAGAGCGGCGTGGAGCTCGCGGACCATTTTTTCAGTGGTCGCCCAGTCGATGCAGCCGTCGGTGATGCTGACGCCGTATTTGAGTTTTTCGAGGGGCTGGGGGAAGGGTTGGTTGCCAGCGCCAAGGTTGCTCTCGACCATCGCGCCGATGATGGAGGTGTTGCCGGCGGAGATCTGGCCGATGACGTCGCGGATGACGTCGGGCTGGAGCTCGTGTTTTTTGGAGGAGTTGTCGTGGGAGGCGTCCACGAGGATGGCTTTGGGCAGGCCGGCTTTGGCGAGGACCGCCTCGGTTTCGGCGATGTGGGCGGCGGAGTAGTTGGGGCCTTTGGCGCCGCCGCGGAGGACGACGTGGCAGTTGGGGTTGCCGCGGGTGACGATGGCGGCGGCCTGGCCTTCGAGGTTAACGCCGAGAAAAGTCTGGGGCTGGCCGGCGGCTTTAATGGCGTTGATGGCAACGGTGAGGCCGCCGTCGGTGCCGTTCTTGAAGCCGAGAGGCATCGAGAGGCCGGAAGCCATCTGGCGGTGCGTCTGGGATTCGGTGGTGCGTGCGCCGATGGCGGACCAGCAGATGAGGTCGGCGATGTATTGAGGCGTGATCGGGTCGAGCAGCTCGGTGGCGGTGGGCAGGCCGAGGTCGAGGACCTCGCGGAGAAAAGTGCGGGCGAGCCCGAGGCCGGCGGCGATGTCGTTGGAGCCGTCGAGGCGCGGGTCCATGATGAGGCCCTTCCAGCCGACGGTGGTGCGGGGTTTCTCAAAATAGACGCGCATCACGATCATCACGCGGTCGGAGACCTCGGCGGCGAGGACGGCAAGGCGTTTGGCGTAGTCGCGGCCAGCGGTGGTGTCGTGGATGGAGCAGGGGCCGACCACGAGGAGGAAACGCTTGTCGTCGGTGAAGATGATGCGGTGGATTTCCTGGCGCGCGCGGGTGATGAAAGCGGCCTGGGCCTCGGTCTTGGGCAGCTCGGCCAGCAGGTGGGCGGGCGAAGGCAGGGCCTTGGTCTCCACGACATTGATGTCGGACGTCTTGTGCATGAACTTGTGACCTTGGCGTAAAAAGACAGCCGACCGCAAGCCTGCGGCGCGGCTTCGCATTTGGGCATAAAAAAACCGCATCAAGACGATGCGGTGCTTGTTCAAACATTTAAAATAAGTTGGCCGGTCGCCTACCCCTAAGCGACCGGCCATTTGCTTTCTTAGTTACCCCAAAACTCCTGCTAAGCAGGAGAAGTGTTTTAATCTGACTTCGTTAGTGATACGATTGGTCTGAAGTTCGTCAATAAAAAGTTCCCAGAAGCTCCCACTATTGTTTATAACTTATTTTTGTGCATAAAGATAAAAATATGGTCATTTCGGCCCTGCCCAAGCGGTGGGGGCATCAATCCAGATTGAGCGCTTGTCTTCGCATTACGGGTGAGGATACGCTATCTTTTCTTCAAGGGCAATTTACGCAGGAATTGAGGTCTTCAGCGAAGGCTCCCGTGGCCTATGGGTTATGGCTCAATTATAAGGGAAAGGTGCTGGCGGACAGTTTTGTGCTTCGGGAAACTTCTGAAAGCGCGTGGGTTATTAGTTTTTCATCGAAGGCGGAGGTGATTCGTGAACGGCTGGAAAGCTACATTATCGCGGATGATGTGATAATCGAGGACGTGACGGAGCAGTGGAGCGGGTTCGCGGTGGGTGGCCTTGGAGGAACCGAGCGGCTCGCAGAGTTGACGGGCGGAGCTTTACCGATGCCTGGGGGATTTTTAAGGACGACTGACGGGTTTGTTTTTCGCGGGCGGCGCGGGGCGGAGGAGACGTGGGAATGGTTGCGGCCGTTTGGCGCGACTTTACCCGAAGGACTGACTTCGCTATCGGCTGTGGAGATGGAACGCATGCGCATCATGGCGGGCATTGCGGAGGTTCCGGCGGACATAGGTCCGGGCGAGTTGCCCAACGAAGGCGGCCTGGAAGCGGACGCCATCTCTTATACGAAGGGCTGTTACCTTGGGCAGGAGGTGATGGCGCGGTTAAAGGCGATGGGGCAGTTGCGTCGCAAGCTCGTGCGCGTGTCGGCGGGCGAAGGGCCGGTGCCGGCGGTGCCGTGCGCGCTGCTTCAGGGGGAGACACGCATCGGGGAACTGCGCTCGGCGGTGGCGGACGGCGCGGGAGGTTTCATAGGGCTCGCGTTGGTGACGACGCTGCGGCTTGATGTGAATGCTCCGCTTGCCGCTGAGCCAGGCGGGCACGCATATATTCGTCTTATCGACACGCCATGAACAACCGACACGTCATCAGCGAACGCGATCAGCTTGTTCAACTTTGTGCCCGGCTTGGAGCTCCCACGTCCGCTGCGGCCGCGACCATGGCCGATCAGTTGCTCAAGCGGTGCGACCAGCTCGCCGCTCAGCGCGGCATTTCGCGCACCGAGGCGATGGCCTACTTGCTGGAGCTCGTCACCAAGGGAAGCCAAGGGGAGGCACCGGCGGGATTTGAGGGCGTGAGACAACCGCCTGCGCGGGAAACACGTTGACGCCTTGGCGCGCCGCAGGGCATTCCGGCCGCTCCCTTTATGCAGCAGAAAATCACCGCCCTCTTCCAGCAAGTCCATGGCCGCGCCCCTGCGTTCATCACCCGTGCGCCTGGCCGGATTGAGTTCATCGGCAACCATACCGACTACAATGGCGGCACAGTTCTGGGCGCGTCGATCGACCGCGGCGTGTGGGTGGCGGTCGCGCCGCGCACGGACGGGAAGCGCCGGTTTTTCAGTGAATATGCGGGCAAGGTGGTGGAGTTGGGCGCGGACGTGACGGCTAAGCAGACCGACGGGGCGAGCTGGATCAATTATCCGCTCGGCGTGCTGATGGCGCTCCCGGCTTTCAAGCTCAAGGCACCCGAGGGTTTCGACTACGCGGCGGTTTCCAACCTGCCGACCGGCGCGGGCCTGAGCAGCAGCGCGGCGATCGAGCTGGCGTCGGGGATCGCGTTTCTTGCGCTCACCGACCAGCATCCAAATCGCGAGACGTTGGTGAAAATCGGCAAGCATGCGGAGAACAACTTCGTAGGTGTGCCGTGCGGTATTCTTGATCAGGGCGTGTCGGGCTTTGGAAAAAAGGACCACCTTGTTTTCATTGATTGCAAGGGGCCTCGCTTTGACGCGGTGCCTTTGCCCGAGTCCGCGCATTTCTGGATTTTCAACACGCACACCAAGCATGCGC